>NZ_JCAMOT010000021.1:0-163020 GCF_059512425.1 Bradyrhizobium sp. Leo78 | reverse complement strand
TGGTCCTACCCCCGTGCTTTTTGTTGCACGGGACCCACGGGTGCAACCTGCACCCGGCTTTCCCTGCGCCCTCTGTTTTCGAGGAGGGTGAAACGAGAGCAAAGCTCGGGCGTGACACGCCGCGAGAATGCGAACTCACATCCCCACTGCTGTTTGAAAATTGAATCGGAATGCCAGCCCCGTCATTGCGAGCGCAGCGAAGCAATCCATCGCGCCACTTGCGGAGGCATGGATTGCTTCGCTGCGCTCGCAATGACGACAATAGTGGAGAGAGCGTGCGATACGACGCTTTCTCCGTGCCCGTTGATGCGCCCTCTCCCCTTGTGGGAGAGGGCTACTCCGGCGTCGGCAATGAAACTCATTTGGGTGAGGGGTCTCTCTCCACGAGCACCGTCGCCCGCGGGGACAACCCCTCATCCGTCGCACATTTCATGCGCGCCACCTTCTCCCACAAGGGGAGAAGGGAAGAACCATCATCACGTGTTCTTCAGCGCCACCCGAAACTCGGCTTCGGTCTTGGCCTTCACCTCATCCAGCGTGACGCCGTCGGCGAGTTCGACCAGCGCCATGCCGTCCTTGCCATGCTTGTCGATGGTGAAGACGGCCAGATCAGTGACGACCATGTCGACCACGCGTTCGCCGGTCAGCGGCAGCGAGCATTGCTTGAGCAGCTTCGGGCCGTCCTTGGCGGAATGCTCCATCACCACTACGACGCGCTTGACGCCGGCGACAAGGTCCATGGCGCCGCCCATGCCCTTCACCATCTTGCCGGGGATCATCCAGTTGGCGAGATCGCCGTTCTGGGCCACCTGCATCGCGCCGAGGATCGAAAGGTCGATATGACCGCCGCGCACCATGCCGAAGGAATCGGCGCTGGAGAAATAGCTGGTCGACGGCAATTCGCTCACCGTCTGCTTGCCGGCGTTGATGAGGTCGGCATCCTCCTCGCCCTCGTAGGGGAACGGGCCCATGCCGAGCATGCCGTTCTCGCTCTGCAGGCTGACGTCGATGCCTTCGGGGATGTAGTTCGAAACCAGCGTCGGGATACCGATACCGAGGTTGACGTAATAGCCGTCGCGCAGCTCTTTCGCGGCGCGCGCCGCCATCTGTTCACGGGTCCAGGCCATGGGACTCTCCTGCTAAATTTAGGCTGCGGGGCGCGGGCGGGTATTGCGGAACTCGATCCGCTTCTTACCGGTGCCGACCTCGACGATGCGCTTTACGAAAATGCCTGGGGTGTGGATGTGATCGGGATCGATCTCGCCGGCCGGAACCAGATGCTCGACCTCGGCCACGGTGATCTTCGCGGCCGTCGCCATCATCGGGTTAAAGTTGCGCGCGGTCTTGCGATAGACCAGGTTCCCGGCGGTGTCGCCCTTCCAGGCGTGGATGATGGCGAGGTCGGCGAACAGGCCACGCTCCATGATGTACTTCTCGCCGTCGAATTCCTTCACTTCCTTGCCCTCGGCAATCAGCGTGCCGACACCGGTCTTGGTGTAAAAGGCCGGGATTCCGGCGCCGCCGGCGCGGATGCGCTCGGCCAGCGTGCCCTGCGGATTGAATTCGAGCTCGAGCTCGCCGGCGAGATATTGCTGCGCGAACAGCTTGTTCTCGCCGACATAGGAGGAAATCATCTTCTTGATCTGGCGTGTCTCCAGCAGCCGGCTCAGCCCGATACCGTCGACGCCGGCATTGTTGGAGACCACCGTCAGGTTCTTGACCCCGGAGTCCCGGATCGCATCGGAGAGTGTTTCGGCGATGCCGCAGAGGCCGAAGCCGCCCGACATGATCATCATGCCGTCCTTAAGGATGCCGTCGAGTGCCGATTTGGCGTCGGGATAGACCTTGTTCATGAAAGAGGACCTGATCGAGAAAAGGCGCGGCGGCCGGAATTGGTTGGGATTATTAGGCGAAATCTTCGCAATGCGTCAATGACGCCCCGTTTGGCCATCTCACCTGCCTACAACCTCGACGACGGCCTTGAAAGCGTCAAGAAAACCCTTCAAGTTGCGTGGCTTGGCAGGGGCGCCAGGTGCGCTGCCCGGTTTTATTCGAAGATCCGATCACCTCAACCCGACCTGGATATGTCACTGACGATGGCCCAAGGAATGAAGCGCCTGGGGATGCCGATTGCGGCGTTTTTCGGCCTCGCGCTGCTTGGCCTGATCGGGACATCCTGGTTTCTGAACCGGGACGCCCTGCAGCAGGCGGTGGAGGCGCAAATCCGCGCCGTCACCGGGCTCGACCTCGTCGTCAACGGCCATATCGATGTCTCGGTGTTCCCCGGCAGCTATGTCTCGTTCCATGACGTCGGGCTGAGGGGCGGCGGGACCATCGACCCTGCGCTGCGGGTCGACGTGCTCACCGCCAATCTGCGCCTGCTGCCGCTATTGCTGCGGCGGTTCGAGATCGCCGACGTCATGATGCTGCGACCGCATATCCACGTCATCAGGGACGGCAAGGGCGACAGCAACTGGACGCCGTTCATCGACACCATCGCGCGCGCGATGAAACCCGGCGCCGAGAACCAGATGTCGTTCTCGGAGATCCGCATCCAGGACGGCATCCTCTATTATGAGGATGAGAGCAACCATGTCAGGGAGCAACTCGGCGACATCGACCTGTCGCTGGCCTGGCCGTCGATCTCGCGTTCTTTTGCCGCAACCGGACAGTTCGACTGGCGCGGCGAGCGCGTCGACGGCTCGATCAGCGCCAGCGACTTCATCGCGCTGTTGTCAGGCGAGCGCTCGGGGCTGAAGGCGCGCCTTGCCAGCGCGCCGCTCAAGCTCGCCTTCGACGGCACGGTCGCCAACCGGACCAGCCTGATGATGGAGGGCACCGCGACCATCGACAGCGTGTCCTTGCGCAACGCGCTGCGCTGGATGGGACAGGCCCCGCCTGGCAGCGGCGGGTTCGGCCGCTTCACGCTAAAGGCGCGCGCCAATCTCGTCGGCGGCTCGGTGGCGCTCACCAATGTCAATGTCGAGCTCGACGGTAATGTCGCCGAGGGCGTGATGACCTTCGCCAACAATGGCCGGCAGACGCTGCAGGCGACACTCGCCGCAGGCAACCTCGATTTCACGCCCTATATCTCGACCTTCCGCCTTTTGGCGAGCGGCCAGCGTGACTGGAACCGGCAATTGTTCGATCTGAACGCGCTCACCGCAACCGACCTCGACATGCGGCTGTCGGCGGCGCGGGTGACGGTCGGCTCGACCAGGCTCGGGCGCACGGCGCTCGGCGCCAATTTGCGCGGCGGCACGCTCGCGCTCTCGGTTGCGGAAGCGCAGATGTATGGCGGCATCGCCAAGGGCTCGCTCGGGATCGCGCGCTCGGATGCCATCGCGGATGTGAAGGCGCAGCTCGAGTTCATCGATGTCGACCTGCAGGCCTGCGCCAGCGAATTGTTCGGCGTCAGCAAGCTCACCGGGCGCGGCAATCTCAACGTCGCGCTGACGGCCTCCGGCTCCAGTCCGTTCGGGCTCGCGCAATCACTCGATGGTACCGCGACGCTGAGCGGGCATGATGGCGCGATCGCGGGTTTCAATGTCGAACAGCTTCTGAAGCGGCTGGAGCGGCGGCCGCTGTCCGGCGGCGGCAATTTCCGCTCGGGCTCGACGCCTTACGACAATCTGACGATCGGCGTGCGATTCAATGATGGCGTCGCCACCGCCGAAGACATCCGCCTCGAAGGACCTGCAGCCAAGATCACGCTGACCGGGACCGCCTCGGTGCCGTCGCGGGAATATGATCTGAAGGGCGTCGCCAGCCTGAATTCCGCGCCGAGCGGCAGCAACGGTTTTGACCTGCCGTTCGTGGTGCAGGGTCCGTGGGACGATCCTTTGGTCTTCCCGGATCCGGAAAGCCTGATCCGCCGCTCGCCGGCATCGTCGCAGTTGCTCGATGCGGTCAAGGACCGCAAGACCCGCGACACCGTGCGCTCGGTAATCGAGCGCTTCACCGGCGGCCCGCGGCAGCAGCCCTCTGATGCCGCGGCATCCCCGACGCGAGCGCCGACGGCGGCCGAGAACGCCAAGCCGAATTGAACCTTTCGACTTTCGTCGTGGTTCAAAGGCGAACCGCGCGCGCCATCTGGATCAGGCCGCGGCCATGCGCTAGTCTTTTATCCAACCGGTTAAAAAAACCGGCATCAAGACAGGGAGAACAACGTGAAATCCAAGTTGGGTATTGCTGTGCTTTCTTTCGCGGTCGCCGCCATCGGGCTGATCCACGCGACCGCGCCGGCACTGGCGCAGGAGAAGAAGATCACGGTCTGGTGGGGCAAGGGCTTCTACAAATCCGAGGATGACGCGCTCCTCGAGGCGATCAAGAAGTTCGAAGCCAAGACCGGCATCAAGGTCGAGCTGTCGCAATACGCGATCCAGGACATGATCCCGAAGACGGTGGCCGCGCTCGATTCCGGCACAGTGCCCGACGTCGCCTATTCCGATACGTATGACGTGCAGGCCGGCGGTAAATGGGCGTTCGAAGGCAAGATCGAGGACCTCTCCGACATCCTGCTGCCGATGAAATCGGCCTTCGCCCCGAACACGCTGGAGACTGCCTATCTCTACAACGACCAGACCAAGAAGAAGGGCTATTACGGCTTCCCGCTGAAACAGCAGAGCATGCATGTGCAGATCTGGGGCGACATGCTGCAGCAGGCCGGCTTCAAGCCGAGCGATATTCCGACCAAGTGGGCGGATTACTGGTCGTTCTGGTGCGACAAGGTGCAGCCCGCTATCCGCAAGGCGACCGGCAACCGCATCTACGGCGTCGGCCAGCCGATGGGTGTGGAATCGACCGACTCGTTCCAGTCGTTCTACACCTTCATGGACGCCTACGACGTCAAGCTGGTCGATGACGACGGCAAACTCCTGGTCGACGATCCCAAGGTGCGCGACGGGCTGATCCACGCGCTGAAGGATTACACCGACACCTACATCAAGGGCTGCACGCCGCCCTCCTCCACGACCTGGAAGGACCCGGACAACAACGTCGCCTTCCACAACAAGACCATCGTGATGACCCACAACTTCACGATCTCGATCGCGGCGAAATGGTTCGAGGATTCCAACAACCAGGCGCTGACGCCCGAGCAGCGCGCCGCCGGCAAGAAGGCCTATGAGGAAACCATCATCACGGCCTCCTTCCCCAACAAGCCGGACGGCAACCCGATCAAGTACCGCTCCGACGTTAAGACCGGCGTGATCTTCACCGCGGCCAAGAACAAGGCCGAGGGCAAGGAGTTCGTCAAATTCCTGCTGCAGGAGGAGAACCTCGGGCCTTATGTCGAGGGTGCGCTCGGCCGCTGGTTCCCGGTCACGGTCGCCGGCCAGAAGAGCCCGTTCTGGCAGGCCGACCGGCATCGCAAGGCGGTCTACACCCAGTTCACCGGCGGCACCACGCCGTTCGACTTCACCAAGAACTACAAGTTCACGATCCTGAACAACGAGAACGTCTGGGCCAAGGCCATGAACCGCGTCGTCAGCGAGAAGGTGCCGGTGGACAAGGCCGTCGACGAACTGATCGCCCGCATCAAGCAGGTCGCGGGCTGACGTCAACAAGGCCGGCCGCGGTCGACGCGGCCGGCCTCCCTGTCACGGCGATCTAGGACGTGATGTAACACATGGCGATCACGCTTTCCGATCATGCGATCCCGCGCCCGCCGCTGTCGGCGCGGCTGTCGACGCCGCAAGTCTGGGGCATCGTGCTGCTGGCGCCCTATCTGCTCGTGTTCCTGGCCTTCGTGCTCTATCCCGTCGGTTACGGGCTATGGCTCGCGCGCCATCCGCAAAGCTATGTCGAGCTCTATCACGACCCGATCTTCGCGCGCGCCGCCGTCAACACGCTGATCTTCCTGGTCATCGGCATCAACGTCAAAATGCTGATTGCGCTGTTCCTGTCGGGCTTCTTCGTCCAGCAGCGCCACTGGATCAGGTGGCTGTCGGTGCTGTTCATCCTGCCCTGGGCGGTGCCGTCGATCCCGACCATCCTGTCGGTGCGCTTCATGCTCAATCCGGAATGGGGCGTGGTCAATCACATCATCTTCAGCCTGACCGGCGATGACGGCCCGAACTGGCTCAACGATCCGGCGGTGGCGCTGACCATGGCGATCGGCGTCCACATCTGGAAGTCGCTGCCGTTCTGGACGCTGATCCTGATGACCGGGCGGCTCGCCATCTCCAACGACCTGTTCGAGGCCGCTGCCGTCGACGGCGCGAGCTTCTGGCAGAAATTCCGCTACATCACCTGGCCGTCGATGCGGACGCTCTACGTCACCTGCACGCTGCTCTCGATGATCTGGACGCTCGGCGACTTCAACAGCGTCTACCTCCTGACCGGCGGCGGGCCGGCCGACCTCACCCATGTGCTGTCGACGCTCGGCATCCGCTATCTCCGGCTCGACCAGCTCAATCTGGCGATGGCCTCGATCGTCTGCGCGCTGCCGCTAGTGCTGCCGCTTGTCTATTTCATGATGAAACGGTTGTCGCGATGAAGCTGCCCACCCTGCGCGAGATCGGCACCGAGGCTAAGCTGCTCCTGATCGGCATCCCCGTCCTGATCTGGACGCTGGTGCCGATCTATCACATGTTCCTGTTTGCGATCTCGCCGAAGGAGGATGCGTTCTCCGGCAAGCTCTGGCCCGATCATCCGACGCTGCACAATTTCGAGATCGTGTTCCGTCAGCAGCACTACTTCCTGCGGGACTTCTGGATGCAGTTCGGGAACTCGACCGTGATCGCGCTGGCGACCGGCGCGCTGACGCTGTTCATCGCAACATCAGCGGCGTTCTCGATCTCGCGATTGCGTACGCCCGGCGGCCGCGCGGTGATGAACATGGCGCTGTTCACCTATTTCATCCCGGCCGCATTCCTGGCCGTGCCGATGTACCGCACCATGGGCAATTACGGATTGCTCAACACTCACTGGTCGCTGATCCTGGCGATGGTGACCATCGCCTCGCCCTACGCGATCTGGGTGTTGAAGCAAGCATCCGACAAACTGCCGGTCGAGCTCGACGAAGCCGCGACCATGGACGGCGCGACCACGCTGCAATTGTTCCGCCTGGTCTACGTGCCGCTGATGATGCCCTCACTGGTCGCGGTCGGCACGTACGCCATCCTGCTGGCCTGGAACGAATATCTCTATGCGTTCCTGCTGCTATCGAAGGACACCGACATCACGCTCCCCGTTGCGCTCGGCAATTTCCTCGCCGCCGACGATTCGCCGTGGGAGCTGTTGATGACGACCGGCTTCATCTACGCGCTGCCACCGGCGGCGATCTACTATGCCTTCAAGCGCTACATGGTCGGCGGCCTCACCGCGGGCGCGGTGAAGTCGTGACCGCTCACAGCGGCGCGGCGCTCTCGCCCTGGGAGCTCGACAATTTCGAAGCGAACGAGGCGATCACGATCAGGACGGCGATCAATGCGATCACCAGCGTGCAGATCGCGTTGATCTCCGGCTTCACCCCGAGCCGCACCTCCGAATAAATCCGGATCGGCAGCGTCGCCGAGCCGGGACCGGTGGTGAAGCTTGCGATCACGACGTCGTCGAGCGACAGCGTGAAGGCGAGCATCCAACCCGCGACGATGGCGGGAACGATCAGCGGCAGCGTCACCATCAGGAACGCCTTCACCGGATTGCAGCCGAGGTCCATCGCGGCCTCCTCCAGGCTGCGGTCGAGCGAAGCAAGGCGCGACTGCACCACCACGGTGACGAAGCACATGGTGAGCGTGGTGTGGGCGATAGTCACCGTCCAGAAGCCGCGCTCGGCGTTCAGCGCCACAAACAGGAGTAGCAGTGACAGTCCCGAGATCACCTCCGGCATCACCAGCGGCGAATAGAGCATGCCGGAGAACAGCGCGCGGCCGGCAAAGCGCTCGCCGCGCGCCAGGCCTATGGCCGCGAGGGTGCCGAGCAGCGTCGCCAATGTGGCGGACACGGCGGCCACGCGCAGGCTCATCCAGGCGGCTTCCAGCATGGCGCGGTCATTGAAGAACTCGATGTACCAGCGCAGCGACCAGCCGCCCCACACATTCACCAGCCGCGACGCATTGAACGAAAAGATCACGAGGATCACGATCGGCAAATAAAGGAACGCAAGCCCGAGCGCGAGCGCGGTCATGTTGAAGCGCGAAAGCCGGTTCACGGTACGTGCCATCAGCGTCGGCCCTCGACCTGCCGACGCTGCAGCCGGTCATAGAGCACGAGCGGCGGCACCAAGAGAAGCAACAGCGCGATCGCGACGGCCGAGGCCACCGGCCAGTCCTTATTGGTGAAGAATTCGAGCCAGAGCGTCTGGCCGATCATCAGCGAATTGGAGCCGGCCAGAAGATCGGGGATCACGAACTCGCCGACAATCGGTATGAAGCAGAGCAATACCCCTGCCCCGACGCCCGGCAATGACAGCGGAAACGTCACAAGCCAGAAGGCCTTCCGCGGCGAGGCGCCCAGATCTTCGGCGGCTTCCAGCAGCGTGCGGTCCATCTTCGCGAGCGTGGCGTAGAGCGGCAGGATCATGAACGGCAGATAGGAATAGACGATGCCGATATACATCGCGGTGTCGGTCGACAGCCAGACAACAGGCCCGGGCACCAGATGCAATGCGAGCAAGATCCGGTTGAGCAAGCCGTCATGCTGCAGGATGTTGATCCAGGCATAGATGCGGATCAGGAACGAGGTCCAGAACGGCACGATGACCAGGGTCATCGCGATGCCCTGCCAGCGCTGCGGCAGCCGCGCCATGCCGTAGGCGATGGGATAACCGATCACGAGCAGGATCAGCGTCGAGGTCATGGCGACGACCAGGCTGCGCAGATAGGACAGGATGTAGAGATTGTCCGAGAGCAGCAGCCGGAAATTTTCCAGCGACAACTGCTCGAACGCGGCCTTGAACGCCACCCATCCCTCGCCGAGGTCGAACACCGGCGTATAAGGCGGCTGCGCGATCGCGGTCTGCGACAGGCTGATCTTCAGCACAAAGCCGAACGGCACCAGGAAAAACAGCGCCATCCAGAGATAGGGCGCGATGGCGGCATAGCGCGCCGGACGGGCAAAGATACGGCGCGTGCTCATTGCTCGAGCACCACCCCATCGTCGGGCGTGAACCAGACAGCCACGCGCTCGCTCGAACCATAGCCATCCGCGTCAAGCCGCGCGGTATTGGCCATCACCGAGCGGACCACCGCACCATTGTCGAGCCTGATCCTGTAAGCGGTGAGGCCGCCGAGGTAATTGATCTCCGCGACCTCGCCCTCGAAGCGATTGATTGCTTGCAACGCGTCGGCACCCGACGCCAGTCCACGCCGCGATAATTTGATCTTCTCGGGCCTGATCGCGACGGTCACGATCTCTTTCATCACCGATTGGCGCGGTTCGGCCACCGTGATGATCCCTGCTTCACGCGTCGTGACCTTCAGCCTGCCCTGCTCGCGCGAGATGACCTGCCCCTCGAACAGATTGACGTCGCCGACGAACGCGGCGACCCAGCGCGAGGCCGGCGCCTCATAGAGGTCGCGCGGGGTTGCGACCTGCGCCAGGCGGCCGGCGTCCATCACACCGATCCGGCTCGCCATCGTCATCGCCTCTTCCTGGTCGTGGGTGACGATGATGAAGGTCATGCCAAGGCGGCGCTGCAATTCCATCAATTCTGCCTGCGTGCTCTCGCGCAGTTTTTTGTCGAGCGCGGCCAAGGGCTCATCGAGCAGCAGCATCTGCGGCCGGCGTGCCAGCGAGCGCGCCAAGGCCACGCGCTGCCGCTGGCCGCCGGAAAGCTGGTCGGGCTTGCGTTTCTCCATCCCCTCGAGCTTGACGAGCGCCACCATCTCGGCGACGCGGGCGGCGATCTCGCCGCGCGCCATGCCGGCGCGCCGCAGGCCGAATGCGATGTTGTCACGCACCGAGAGATGCGGAAACAGCGCATAGTTCTGGAACATCATATTGACGGGCCGCTCATGCGGCATCACCTGCGCGATGTCGCGACCAGCAAGCAGGATGCGTCCCTCGTCCGGTGTCTCGAATCCCGCCAGCATGCGCAACAGCGTGGTTTTGCCGCACCCGCTCGGGCCAAGCAGGGCGAAGAATTCACCGGCGCGGATATCGAGTGAGAGCTCGTTGACCGCGGTGAAGTTGCCGAACCTTTTCGTCACGCCCTCGATGCGCAGCAGCGGCATGTCGGTCGCCCTCCGCGGCGCAGTTTTTTCCGTGGTCGAATTATTTGCGGTCTTCGCCAGTTCCTCAGCCATGATTCCCTTTAGCCCGAACGTGACCGCAAGCTAGCGGCGGATCGCCACTGGCTCAACCGCCTCACGCGGCGTCTTCCGCAATATTGTTGTCACAGGCGCCTCTGCTAGATTTCGCCTGCACGTCAGGAGGACGAATGATGAACCGGGACCGCTACGACCTGCCGCTGACGACCGCTTCCGATCGCGCCGCGGCGCTCTACCGTGATGGCATCGACTGTATCCTTGCGGCCTGGCATGGCGCGGATGCGGCCTTTGAGGCGGCCATCGCCGAGGATCCCGATTTTGCGCTGGCCCATGTGGCGCGTGCCCGCGTCCATCAGATCAACATGGAAGGCGCGGCGGCCCGCGACAAGGCGGCAAAAGCCCGGCAATTGGCCGCCGCCGCGAGTCGGCGCGAGCAGCAGCATGTCGAGATCGTAGCCTCGGTGGTTGAAAGCCAGACCAGGCACGCATTGCAAGTGGCCGAACAGCACCTGACGGAATTTCCGCGCGACGCGCTGATCCTGTCGCTGCTGCTCGGCGCCTTCGGCCTCTACGCTTTCTCGGGACGGCCCGACCATGACGCGGCACGGCTTTCGATCTGCGAGCGCTACGCTGCCGACTATGGCGAAGACTGGTGGTTCCTCACCTATCTCGGCTGGTCGCGAACCGAGGCGGGCGACGTCATCACCGGCCGCGATACCACCGAGCGCGCCTATTGGATGAAGCCGGCAAATGCCAGCGCGGCCCACGCTCTGTCGCATGCCCTGTTCGAGCAGGGTGATCCCAAGGAAGGCCGCACCTTCCTGTCCGGCTGGTTGCCGGCACACGACCGTGTGAGCTTCTTGCAGGGACATCTTGCCTGGCACCTGGCACTGATCGCGCTCGAGGACGGTGACACTGACGGCGCGCTCGACATCTACGAGCGGCATATCAGACCGCAGGGGCGGCCCTATCCGCCGCTGAACATTCTGACCGATACCACCTCATTGCTGTGGCGGGTCTCGCTGGCGGGAAGGACCGGGCTTGACTCGCATTGGCAGGAAGTCGCCGCCTACGGCGAGAAATTCTTCCCGAAAGCCGGGGCGCATTTTGCCGATGTCCATCACGCATTGGCTGCCGCGGCGAGCAACGGCGGCGCTCTGGAGCCGCGGCTTGCCGAAATGGAGGCGCGGCACGCCGAGGGCAAGCTGGCGCCCGGCGCTTCCGCGATCGGTCTTTGCCGCGGTATCCAGGCATTTGCCTCGGGCGACAACGAGGGCGCCGTGCGCATCCTCGAGCCGTTGATGCCGGAACTGGTGCGGATCGGCGGCAGTCACGCCCAGCGCGAGCTTTGGGAGGACACATTCATCGTCGCCTGTCTTCGCGCGGGGCGCGGCGAGAAAGCGACAAAGCTGATCGCCGACCGCCTGCACCGGCGGCCATCCCGCCGCGACGAAGCTTGGTCGCAGCAGGCAGGTCGAAGCAGGGCGCTCAGCTAGTATCTCCAGATTGTCTAGGATGGTTCCAAGCCGAGCGCTTGCGCGCTCTCCATCCAGACCGGCAATTCCCTCTGATACAAAGCGTTGCTTTCCGTAAAGCCGAGCGCCGGTTCGAGCACGAAGGTGCTGAGAACTTCCTTCACTTTCGCATCGCTATTGGCTGCCACGCAGAGTTCCGCCAACCGATCGACGATCGGCTGCGGCGTCGCCTTCGGCAACGCCCAGCCCGTGAAGCCGCTCACGGTGAAGAATTTCGCTGTCGCGCCCTGTTGAGGCAGAGTCCTGACGTTGGGGATCGCGTCGACCTTCTTCGAATGCACCGCGAACACAACGCCGCGATTGCTCTGCAGGACGGTTTGCGCAGCCGTGTAGCTGCCCATCGCGACATCGAGCGTGCCTTCCGCCAGCCCCGTCCACATTGGCGCTTCGCCACGGTAATGGATCGGTTCGATGTTGAGACCATACTGTTTGTTGAGCTCATTGATCGTCATGTGCGGGGCCGAGCCCGCACTATAGGTGCCGAAGTTCACCTTGCCGCTCTTGCGCGCGAAAGCGACGAATTCGTCCAATGTCTTGACGCCGGCCTTCGGGCTCGCGACCAGCAGCAGCCCTGCCCCCGGGATGATGCTGACGAGCGTCAGGTCCTTGTCCATGTCGTAGCCGGGGTTCTTCATCATGGCTCTGTTCATCACATAGGTGGTTGAGATGGAGCACAGGATCGTATGGCCATCTGGCTCCGCGCGCGCGACTTCCGCGGCGCCTATCGAGCCCGAGGCCCCCGCTCTGTTCTCTATGACGACAGTCTTTCCCACCTGCCTGGAGATGAATTCGCCGAAGGCGCGCGCGAGCAGGTCGGTCTGGCCGCCGGCCGGATAGCTGCAGATCATACGGATTTGCCGCGACGGCCACGCTTCCTGCGCCGCGGCCCTGCGCAAGAGGAACGGCATCGCTGCCGCTGTCGTACCCGCAGCAATGAATTGACGGCGATCAAGTTTCGCTGACATGGCTCCCTCCCTGAATTTTTCATCAGGGTATCGCATCGTACGACCTCGGCCAGGGGCGAAAGACGGGACAGATTGGCGCAGAGGCACGTCAGAAGCGAACGTTCACGAACATCCGCTTTGGTCTCTTTTGAATGTCGGCGTCAGCGTGCGGGCGTCTCTTCGTTCCACCACGCGGCACTGCGTGAGCTTGAACTTTGCCAAGGCGCATTGGGCCGTCCGTTCGCTCGCACACACCGGATGGGATCGGAAGTCGATGCTCAGGGGCTTTTCCTGCTGACGATTCCGTCGGCTTCGAGGGCCTGAGCGATCTGCTCGAGGATTGCCTCCGTCGAATTCTCGCCCGACGCCAGAGTCTTACTTGCCAAACTGAGCTGCGCTGGCGCAGGCTGCTGGCCCAAGGACGCGTCCGCCTTTGGCACCAATTCGCCGAGTTCCTGCTCGACGCGGCTCCAATCCCGTTGATCCACGGCATCCTCCGCACTGATCAATTGCAAGACTACAGCGGGAGGTCTCGGGCGAAAAAGTAAAAGAAGCGCGATGGTTAAGACTGGCCTAAGCGGCCGCGACGAGAGCACGCCCATGCCGGAAGGTCATAGCGCTCCCACGTGAAGGAGATACAGGCGCGGGTGAAGAAAACCCGTCCAGCAAGACTTACCCGGTCTTGCGGACCAGTTCCACGACATTACCGCCGTTGCCCACCAGCGCCGCGTACTGGCCGACCGGCGCCGGCTTGCCGATCAGATAACCCTGCACCGCGTCGCATCCCTCCTTTGCCAGGAAGCCGAGCTGCTCCTCGCTTTCCACGCCCTCAGCGACGATCGACATCTGCAAGCCGTGACCGAGATCGATGACAGCGCGGACGATCGCCGCCGATTGGGGGTTGCGGCCGAGATTGATGACGAAGGCGCGGTCTATCTTGATCTTGTCGAAGGGAAACGCCTGCAGGTAGCTCAGCGAGGAATAGCCGCTGCCGAAATCGTCCATCGAGATGCGCACGCCGAGCGCCTTCAGCCGCCTGAGCAGCGCCAGGCCGCGATCGAAATCCTCGATCAGCACGCCCTCGGTGATTTCGAGCTCGAGCCTGTCGGGCCGCAAGCCCGTTTCGAGCAGGATCGAATGCACGAGGCTGACAAGGTCGCCGTGCATGAACTGCGCCGGAGAAAGATTGACCGCGATCTGCAGCGGCTGCTTCCAGGAGGCCGCCTCGCGGCAGGCCTCGCGCAGGATCCACTCGCCCATCTCGACGATCAGGCCGCCTTCTTCCGCAAGCGGAATGAAATCCGCGGGCGAGACGAAGCCGCGCACCGGATGCTGCCAACGCGCCAGGGCCTCGAAACCGATCACCCTGCTCTCGTCCACCGTTGCGCCGGCCGCGGCCAGCGGCTGGTAGTAGAGCGATAATTCGCCGTTCCGGATCGCGGCGGAGAGATCCTGATGCAGAACGCGCCGGTCGCGGATCTGCTGGTCCATTTCCGGCTCGTAGATCGAGATCGTGCCCCGCGACTTCGCCTTCGCGCGGAACAGCGCCGCGCCGGCATTGGCGAGCAGCGAGGCGGCATCCGAGCCATTGTGCGGAAATACCGAAATGCCCGCAGTGACGCCGGTGCGGACCGATTTGCCATCGATCAAGAATTCCTGGGCGAGCGCCTCCGCCACCTGTTCGGCAAGAACGATGCCGGCGGCCGGCTGCTTGCCGTCGATGATCAGGCCGAACTCATCGCCCGAGAGGCGCGCCACCACGCCGCCGCGCGCCGAGGTCTGCAGGCGCCGGGCCACCTCGATCAGCAATTTGTCGCCGATCGCATGGCCAAACACGTCGTTGATCTCTTTCAGGCCGTCGAGGTCGACGCAAAGCACGGCGAATTCCTCGTCGGTGCCGCCACAGGCCTCGATCATCTGCGCCAGCGCCTGCAGGAAAGCGGCGCGGTTCGGCAAATCGGTCAAACCGTCGTGATAGGCCATATGGGCCATGCGGGATTCGGTCTGGCGTCGATCCGTGACGTCCTCATGCGTCTTGATCAGGTATTGCGGCTCGCCATGCTCGTCGAGCACGGTCATGCGGCGGGTCAGGAATAGCCGCAAGCCGTCCTTGGTCGAGATCGGATGCTCCTCGGTGAGCAGGCCGCGTTTCTTGATCGCAGCCTCGTCGCGCGCGATGATCAGCTTGGCCTCGCGCGGATTGAAGATGTCCGTCGCCGTCAGGCCGGTGGCATCCTCGCGCCGGCGGTTCAGGATCGTCTCAGCCGAGCGGTTGGCGAGCAAATATCGGCCGTCGCTGACGCGCTCGACGATCAGCGAGACCGGAATGTTGTCGACCACGAGTTCGAGGAACTTCTTGGCGTTCTCCAATTCCCGCGACAGCGAACGGCGGTCGGTGACATCATCGAACAGCGCTATCAGGAATTCCGGCTCGCCCTTCTCGTTGCGCGCGATCACGCGGTTGGAAGCGAGGATGCGCCGCTCCGGGCCACGTTCGACCCAGAACTCGTTGCGGAAGGAGCCTTCTGGAGCTTGAAGCGCCGCCTTGTCGGCGGCCGCGATGCTCGCGGCGCTCTCGGGACTAAAGATCTCGTCGGCGCGCTTGCCGACGATGCGATCGCGCGAGAAGCGCGAGAACCGCTCGAAGGCACGGTTGGCGAAGATGTAGCGGCCGTCCTCGATGTTCTTCGCGGCCACGCAGACCGGCACGTTGTCGAGCACCGATTCCAGGAACTGGGTGGTGGATGCGAGCTTGCGCGACAGTTGCCGCTGGTCGGTGCAGTCCTCATGCGTCGCGATCGATCCGCCATTGGGCAGCCCGAAATGTCGGACCACGACCGATTTGCCGTTGGGCAATTCCGTCACCATCCCCTCGGGGTTGGCGGCCCGGATATAGAACTCCGCAGGCGTGACATCCATCAAGCCGCGCCGGTGGCGCATTGCCAACAATTCGGGCCCGGTCATGTTGCGCGGTATGTCGGAGCGCGACAGGCCATAGATCTCGAGATAGCGGTCGTTGCAGAAAACGATCCGCTTTTGCGCATCGGTCATCACCACGCCCTGGTTCAGATGGTTGAGGGCGGAGCTGACGAAGGCATTGCGCCGGAGTTGTATGCGCTGCACCCTTCGCAGCGCCGAAAGCACCGAGAGCGTGATCGCGCCCAAAAAGGAGGCGACGACGGTGCCGCCGATCAAAAGCTCCCAGACCAGGTTCGGCCCAAGCGAACCGATATCGCTCGATGGGACCAGACCGGCTGACGCTGCGAGAGCCAATGCAGCCGACGCAATGGCCACGACAAGGCAGACGACGGCCGGCGCCGGAATCAGATTCCTCCCGCTTCCCTGCGCTTTCTTGCCAGCCATTCCGTCACCTTGCGGATTTCCGCATTACAGTCTCTGGCCTTGGCAGTTTGGATCGGGTAAACGCCGCGCGATGCAACCGGAAAATGTGACTTAATTTAGGGCAATTGCCCTGACATGATTAATGCCGCACTAATGCCGGTGCGCCACGAAGCCTATTTCGAGGCAATCCGGGGCGTTGCTACCAAGGCGCGGATGGACAACAACAAGCAGAACCCTATTCGCGCCGATTTCCGGGCTTGAAGGATCCATGGACAGAGTTGATTGCGTCGTCATCGGAGCGGGTGTGATCGGGCTCGCCGTCGCACGCCGCCTCGCACAAGCAGGGCGCGAAGTGATCGTGCTGGAAGCCGCCGAGGGGATCGGCACCGTGACCTCCTCGCGTAACAGCGAGGTGATCCATGCCGGCATCTACTACCGTGCCGGCAGCCTGATGGCGCGGATGTGCGTCAGCGGCAAGCATGCGCTTTACCGTTATTGCAAGGAGCACGGCGTCCCCTATCGCAATTGCGGCAAGCTGATCGTCGCGACCACGCCGAAAGAGACCGAAAAGCTGCAATCGATCCGCGCCCATGCCGAGGCCAATGGCGTGCGCGACATGGAGCTGCTTTCGGGCGAATCCGCCCGCGCGATGGAGCCAGCGTTGAACTGCGACGCCGCACTGCTGTCGCCGTCCACCGGGATCATCGACAGCCACGCCTATATGCTGGCGCTCAGGGGCGATGCGGAGGCCGCCGGCGCCGCATTCGCCTTCCATACCCCGCTGCTTCGCGCCAAGGCGGCGGCCGGCCGGATCGAGATCGAGGCCGGTGGCGAAGCGCCGATGACGCTGGAATGCGACCTGCTCGTCAATGCCGCAGGCCTCGGGGCGCCGGCGGTCGCGCGCGGCATCGAGGGTATGCCGCTCGAATTGATCCCATGCGCCTATCTCGCCAAGGGAAACTATTTCAGTTGCAGCGCGCGGGCGCCGTTCTCGCGGCTGATCTACCCGGTGCCCGAGCCCGGCGGGCTCGGCGTGCACCTCACCCTGGACATGGCAGGGCAGGCCCGCTTCGGCCCGGATGTGGAATGGGTGGAGAGCATCGATTACGCCGTCGATCCGGCGCGCGCGGACCGCTTCTATCCGGCAATCCGCAAATATTGGCCCGGGCTGCCGGACGGGGCACTGATGCCAAGCTATTCCGGGATCCGACCGAAGATCGTTCCGCCGGCCGTGGCGACGCAGGATTTCCTGATCCAGGGGCCGCGCGATCACGGCGTCACTGGATTGATCAATCTGTTTGGTATCGAATCGCCCGGGTTGACGTCGTCGCTCGCGATCGCCGATCACGTCGGTGAGTTCGTGTGAGCAGTCGCAACATCGACCACGGATGAGCGCTTCGGCGCCCATCCGGCCTGAAGTGGTGTACGTTGCGATATGTTACCGGGGGACTGGCTAGTGGAATGTCTCGTCGACGGATTGTTTCAACCGTTCGATCTCGTCCTTGACCATCAACTTGCGGCGCTTGAGTTCGGTGATTTGCAGGTCGTCTGTAGAGAGGTGCAGGAGCGCTTCGTGTAGTTCGCTTTCGAGAATTTTGTGCTTGCGTTCCAGTTCAACCAGATGCGCCTGTATCGCCATTACGAAACCTCCTCGGCAGGTTAACCTCAATTTCGATCAGGACACCAAAGTGTACACCAGCCAGATTATCTGTCGACGGAGATTGCGAATCAGCGCTGCGACATTTTCGAATTTATCTGTAACAGAACGTGCGTATGGAACCGTCTTAACTTGCGCGGCGAGCGTGGAGGGAGGATATTTCGGCACGCAGATACCGAGCGATCCGGCCACAACTTCACCGTGCCTATTTTTTAGTACACAGCCATGACCGACGAAGATGAGCGCGAACTCCACGCAGAGCTTGCACGGCTGCAGCAGGAGCACCGCGATCTCGATGCAGCCATCGACGCGCTGCATCAGTCGCCGGCGCCGGATCTGCTGATGGTGCAGCGACTCAAGAAGCGCAAGCTGCACTTGCGCGATCGCATCGCCTTCATCGAGGATCAGATCACGCCCGACATCATCGCGTGACGCGCGCCGTCATTCCGGGGCGATACCAATGGGTCCGCGAAGCGCGGCCCGATGATAGGCTCCGCATCGAACCCGGAATCCATCGGGCCGCGCGTGCAAGTGGTAAAACGGATTCCGGGCTCGCGCTTTGCGTGCCTCGGAATGACGACACGAGAGAATTTGCGCCTGGCTTTGCTGTCAGCGCATGTTGACTAGCTGTCCCCGACATCCACAGGCAGACATCCACAGGCGCTTGGCGCGATCGGTCACAAGCCGCCGGCAAGGCGCTTCCGCCCTCTTGACTCCTCTAGAACAAAATAAGAACATTACCGCTGCCGCCAGCCAGAACCGGAAGGATCATCGCCATGCCCATGCCGTCAGTGTTCTCCGACAACAACCGCTACGAAGTGGCTTGCGACCAGGCGATCGCGATGTGCGACGGCAATCTGCGCAGCACCATCAAGGCGCTGATCATGGCCAACGAATTCCTCGAGACTGAGGTCGCGGAATTACAGGACGCACTCGCGACCTGTTTCGCGCAGGCAAAGAACGACGCCGCGTAGGTAAAAGGAGCACGCCATGGCCGATATCACCTATTACGTTGCGCTGCCTTTCGTGCGGGACGACAGCGGTGAATTGGTCGCGGGCAATGCCGAGGAGTGTCAGAGCGCCGCGACCGCGTTGCGGCGCGCCGAGATGATGTCGCGGATGCCGGGCAGCATCGGCGCGGTCGCCTTCAGCCGCACCGGCGATCCCATGATCGGCGAATTCGGCGATGCGCACCTGCTGCGGAAATTCGGCAACCTGCCGGACGATCTCGGCCTGTGAAGCCGCTTGCCATCAACCCACCACTTCATGCCGCCGCTGCGCCTTGCGCACATACATCGCGCTATCAGCCTCTTCCAGTGCGCGGCTCGCCACGGAGTGCGGACCGAGGATCGCAACGCCGGCGGAGGCGCCCGCGCTGACGCTGCGGCCACCGAAATCGAAGGTAAGGCGATCGATCGATTGCTCCAGCGCCGCAGCCTTGGCCTTGGCGTCGGTCTCGGTCAGGTTCCACAGCAGCACCGCGAACTCGTCGCCGCCGAGCCGTCCGACCACGTCCGATGCACGCACCTGCTTCGTTACCGTTTTTACGATCGCCTTCAGCACCGCATCGCCGGCGGCATGGCCATAGGTGTCATTGATCGGCTTCAGGCGATCGACGTCGAGCATGACCAGCGCGCCGCTGGCGTGATAGCGCTTGATATAGGCGATCGAGCGGTTCAGCTCGCGCTCGAAGCCGCGCCGATTGAGGATGTCCAGCAGGAAGTCGGTCTCCGCGGATGCCTGCAGTTCCGCGATCTGCGCTTCCGCCGCGGCCAGTTCCGCCTTGAGGCGGCGAATTGTCGCCTTGGCCTCGGTCAATGCAGCCGATGGCACCTGGACAGGGGGGACTTTGGTGGGGGCGGCTTGGGCAGGCGCGGCTTGGGTGGTGGCGGCTTGGGCGCGGCGCGGCGCAACCTTGCGCGCAGCCGCGCTTTGTCTTTTCGCGGCCCCGGATGCGGCCGCCCTCTTCTTCTTTTTCATAAGCATCCTTGTTGAGGCCCGCTGATGAGGCTTGCCCGCATTCACCAAGACAGGATAGTCCATTCCGGATTCCTTGCCACGCCTTGGATCAGTGACGGGCCGCTCCTATAATCCGGCCCATGCTTCTGGATTCCCGATCAGAATTGACGATATGCCCGCCGCAATAGCCATTATCATGGGAAGCCAGTCGGACTGGGAGACCATGGGCCACGCCGCCGAAACGCTCACTGCCCTCGGGCTCGCGTTTGAGGCGCGGATCATTTCCGCCCACCGTACCCCGGACCGGCTGTACGCGTTCGCCAAGGGGGCAAAAGCGGCCGGTTTCAAGGTCATTATTGCCGGCGCCGGCGGTGCCGCGCATCTGCCCGGCATGACGGCTGCCCTGACGGAACTTCCAGTGTTCGGGGTTCCCGTCGAATCGAAGGCGCTGTCGGGCGTCGATTCGCTGTATTCGATCGTGCAGATGCCGGCCGGTATCCCGGTCGGCACGCTGGCGATCGGAAAATCGGGTGCCATCAACGCGGCGCTGCTCGCAGCGAGCGTGCTGGCGCTGAACGATCCGGCGCTGGCGACGCGCCTGGCCACCTGGCGCAAGCAACAGACCGATGCGGTCAAGGAGCATCCGGAGGTATCGGCGTGACGGCTTCGACAACAGTGAAGCTGAAGCCGGGTGATACCATCGGAATTCTCGGCGGCGGGCAATTGGGCCGGATGCTGGCGATGGCCGCGGCGCGGCTCGGCCTCAAATGCCAGGTGTTCTCGCCGGATCCGGATTCGCCCGCCTTCGACGTGGTGCAGCACGCGACCTGCGCGGAATTTGCCGATGTCGAGGCGCTCGAACTGTTCGCCAATGACGTCGACGTCATCACCTATGAATTCGAGAACGTGCCGTCCGCGACCGCCTTGGTGCTGGCGGCGCGCCGCCCGGTGCTGCCGTCGCAGAAGATCCTCGAGACCACGCAGGACCGGCTGATCGAAAAGGATTTCATCACCAGGCTCGGCATCGGCACCGCCGACTATGCCGATGTGTCCTCGGTCGAAACGCTGCGCGCCGGCATCGCGCGCATCGGCCTTCCCGCCGTCATCAAGACGCGCCGCTTCGGCTATGACGGCAAGGGCCAGGCGATGATCCGCGACGGCGACGACATCGACCAGCTCTGGGAAGACCTCGGCACCAAATCCGCCATTCTCGAAGCCTTCGTGCCATTCGAGCGCGAAATCTCCGTGATCGCCGCGCGCTCCGCGGACGGCCACGTCGAATGTTTCGACGTCACCGAGAACGAGCATCGCGATCACATCCTGAAGATCTCGCGCGCGCCGGCAGCGATCCCGGCCGAGCTCGCCGTGCAGGCGCGATCGGTTGCGGAAAGAATCGCGCATGCGCTGAACTATGTCGGCGTACTCGGGGTCGAAATGTTCGTGGTCGCGGGCAAGGACGGGCCGACCGTGCTGGTCAACGAGATCGCGCCGCGGGTTCACAATTCCGGACACTGGACGCTCGACGGCGCCTCGATCTCGCAATTCGAGCAGCACATCCGCGCCATCGCCGGCTGGCCGCTCGGCAAACCGATCCGCCATGGCGCGGTGACCATGACCAACCTGATCGGCGACGACATCCTGAGCTATGAGGAATGGCTGACAGTGCCCGGCGCAACCGTGCATCTCTACGGCAAGGGCCCGCCGCGGCCCGGCCGCAAGATGGGCCATGTCACTGAAGTGGCACCACCGAAGTAGCGCCGGCAGGCCACAAACAGTAGCCCGCCGGCAAAGTCTTAAATTAGAAACTGATCAAGCCTGTCGTACGCCCTCGACGACTCCGGTCGGCTCTTCGCTGAGCCAGCGATAGAGCACCCCGCCGAGCGCGCCGCCGATCAACGGCGCCACCCAGAACAGCCAGAGCTGCGCCAGCGCCCATCCACCAACGAACAATGCCGGCCCGGTGCTGCGCGCCGGATTCACCGAGGTGTTGGTGACGGGAATGCTGACCAGATGGATCAGCGTCAACGCGAGCCCGATCGCGAGCGGCGCAAAGCCCGCAGGCGCCCTGCCATGGGTCGCGCCCATGATGATGAACAGGAACATCATCGTCATCACCACCTCGGTGATGAAGCCGGACAACAGGCTGTACTGCCCGGGCGAATGCGCGTCATAGCCGTTGGAGGCAAAGCCCTTGGCGAGGTCGAAGCCGGGCGCGCCGCTCGCGATCAGATAGAGCACTCCCGCAGCAACGACCGCACCGATCACCTGAGCGATCACATAGGGCAGGATCTGGCCAACGGGGAAACGTCCGCCGGCAGCGAGACCGACGGTGACGGCCGGATTGAGATGGCAGCCGGACACGTGGCCGATCGCATAGGCCATGGTGACGACGCTCAATCCGAACGCCAGCGACACGCCGACCAGGCCGATTCCGACTTGCGGAAAGCCAGCGGCGATCACGGCGCTGCCGCATCCCGTAAATGTGAGCCAGAACGTGCCGATCGCCTCGGCGGCGTATTTTTGTGTCTCCATAGCAATTCTCCTATTATTTTGTTTCCCGGAGCCAGCAAAAGCTGCGGGAGCGGCCAAGCATTTGGCGCCGAATCACCCCAATCAAGGCCGCTAGGTGGCAATTTCGCCCTATTTCGTGGCTTTACTTGGCCCTTGCTCCCGCTTCACCGGTGGACATTTGCGATTTTGTCTGCTACATGCGCGCCCCTAGGGCTGAAGGTCTGGCCTTTTTGCCGACCTTGGCTTTTCCAGATTTCCGAACCGATCAATCGAAAAGAGGATGCCGCGTGCAGGTTCTCGTCCGCGATAACAATGTCGATCAAGCCCTGAAAGCGCTCAAAAAGAAGATGCAGCGCGAGGGCATTTTCCGCGAGATGAAGCTCCGCGGCCACTATGAGAAGCCTTCCGAGAAGAAGGCCCGCGAGAAGGCCGAAGCCGTGCGCCGCGCCCGCAAGTTGGCGCGCAAGAAGCTGCAGCGCGAAGGCCTGTTGCCGATGAAGCCGAAGCCGGTGTTCGGCGCCGGCGCGGGTGGTGACCGTGGCGCCGGTGGACGTGGCGGGCCGGGCGCTGGCCGCGGTCCGCGCTGATCGCACCTTTTTATAAAGGTCAGAAATGAGAACGCGGGCCTGAGGGTCCGCGTTTTGCTTTTTGGTCGGTGCATTTTGCACCGCGGCCGGCTACCAATACGGAATTGCAGACGCGAGCATTTCCATTACGCGAGCAGTTCCGTTGATGGTGTTTCCGGCATCCCGCACCCGTTCTGGAATTTTGCCTCTCCCGCGCCTGATGGCACGGCCTGCCATTCTGCTGGCCGTTGCACTTGGCATTCCCCTTGGCCTCCCCTTGGGCGGCTGCTCGTTCGATCTGGGATCATTGGGGCCCGGCAACGACAAACCCAAGCAGGCCGCCACCGACAAGCCGACCGGCAGCGTCAGTGCGCAGAACGTCAGCGACGCCAAGGAGCACGCGGCGCGTGGCCAGGAGTTCGCGCGGTCCTTCAAGACCGAACAGGCACTCGCCGAATTCGAACAGGCGCTCGCAGTCGATCCCTACAACACACAGGCGCTCTATGGCCGCGGCCTGATCTATCAGGGCCAGAACCAGCACCAGCAGGCGATCGAGGATTTCACCGCGGCCAGCGGCCTGGCGCCACAGAGCGTCGACCCGTTGCTGGCGCGCGCGAGCAGCTATCTCGCTCTCAACAAGGCCAAGGAAGCGGCCGCCGATCTTGACGAAGCGGTGCAGGCCGATCCGAACAGCGCCCAGGCTTGGACGGTGCGCGGCGAGGCCTATGAGAGGCTCGGCGACAAAGGCAAGGCAGCGATTTCGTACAGCCGAGCGATAGCATTGCGGCCTCGAGACGAGACCGCGCGCAGCGGCCTCGCGCGCACCGGCGGTTAAGATAGACGCACTCTCCTCGCCGTCGTCCCGGGCAAGCCAACGGGTCGCGCGAACGCGCGCCCGATGACAGGCTCCGCGCGACCCAGGACCCATAGCCACAGGGTTTAGTGATGTGTGAAGCTGCAACCACTTGCTCGCGCCACAACAACTCCCTGTGGTTATGCGTCCCCGCGTTCGCGAGGACGACAGCGTGTTTGTGGAGACAGCGAGATGACGCCGGCTATATCCAGCCTGCGCGATCGTACTCAGCTATTTCGGCAGGACGGCGTGGAATACCGATTTCATCGATGACAGCATGTCGTCGCCGATCGTCGGGCGCTCCTTGGCCGGCTCCGCCCCTGCTGCGTCGGCGCGCAGATCCAGCGGCGGACGTGAGGTCGGAATGTCCGCCGGCGGCGTCGGACGGTTCGGATCGTCAGCTGCGCTTGCGGCATAAGGCGGACGCGGCTGGGAGGTCTGGCCGAAGGTCTCGCTCGGCGGCGTCGAGACCATGATCGGCGGCGGCAACGGCCGCACCACTGACGGCGCGGTCGCGACGCGAGGCGCTTCCGGTGCACGTGCCGCCTCCGGCGAACGAGAGCCGCCCTCGGCGGTGCCGCGCAACCGCTCGATCGCGGCGCGCGCAAGGTCGTTGGCGTCACGATGCTCGTCCGGTACAGCCGCAGCTTCGGCTGGCGGCGAGGCCGGTGCAGCGGCGGGCACGGTAGCAGGCTGCTGCACCGGTGCCGGCGTCACCTTGGCGACGGCCTTTTCACGGGATGCGGGCTGATGGCGACGGGGCTCGGCGGGCGGAATGCTTGCGGTCTCGGCGGGCGCTTCGGCGGCGGGTTTGTTCTCGGTCGCCTTCTCAGTCACCGTGGCCTTCTCGGACGCCGTGCGCTCCATCAATGTGCGCTCGGACATGCCCTTGGCCTTCACGCCAGCTTCGGGGAGATTGGAGACCTCGGCAGGCTTTTCGACGGGTTTGCTCGCGACGGCAGCCTTCGGCTGGGCGGTCGAAACAGCGGCGGCGGCCGGTGCCTCCGGCTTGGCTACGATGTAGTGGTTAACGATGTAGGCCCCGATGACCGTCGCAGCCACCGAGGGAAAGATATCGACGACAAATTTCGTCAGGTATTTCAGCATTGCCAACCACTCCCCGCCGCGGCGTTAGATGCGGGAACTTTGAGGCACATTGAGGGATCAACTGCGTCGGATCAATGGCAACCGGCCGGTTCCGGCGATCACGGATGCTTACGGCTTGAGTTCAATCTCGAGGAAGACGATCTCCGTAGAGGTTTCATTAAGTACATCGTGCTCCACCCCCGCCTTCCGGAAATACGACTTGCCTACGCGGAGCTCGGCCTTCGACCGCTCGCCACTGGGCGCCACGATGGTCATCTCGCCGGCGGTCACGGGCACGATCACATAGTCCATCTCATGGACGTGAGGCCCGGTCGCACTGCGCGGCGCGAGCCGCCACTCGGTGACGCGGACTTCGGGGGTGTCGACTTGGACATCGGATTTCGCGGCAAGCATCGTCGTTGTCTCCCTATGGCAGGAATGCCAGGAACAAGAACACGGCAAATACCACCAGATGCACCACGCCGAACAGGATATTGGTGCGGCCTGTGCCGAAGGTCAGCATGCTCAAGAGGAAGGTCAAGAACAACAGCACCGTGCTCTGGGCGTTGAGCCCGAGGACAAGCTCCTTGCCCAGCAGGTAGGTGGCGACGCCGACCGCGGGGATCGTCAACCCGATCGTGGCAAGCGATGACCCGAGCGCAAGATTGATGCTCTTCTGCAAATCATTGTTGCGGGCGGCCGAAGCCGCGGCAACGCCTTCCGGCATGAGGATGAGAAGCGCGACCACGAGACCCGCGAAGGCGGGCGGCGCACCGATCATCGCTGCGGTGGCATCGATGACGAGCGAGAACTTCTTTGACAGCAGCACGACGGCGAGAAGCGAGACCAGCAGCAACGGAATGCTGAGCGCCAGCACGGCGCCCGATGACATCTTCGGCGCCTCAGCATCATTTGCGGACTCGGCCACGAAGTAATCGCGGTGCCGCATGGTCTGGATGTAGAGAAAGACACCGTAGAGGGCGAGCGTGACAATGTCGACAAATCCGAGTTGCATCGCCGAATAGACCGGCCCGGGCGTCGCCAATGTATAATTTGGCATGATCAGCGTTATCGTCGCCAATACGAACAACACGCTGAGATAAACGTTGGCGCCGGTAACCTGGAAATCCTGCTCGCGGTAGTGCAACCCGCCGATGAAGATGCACAGCCCAACGAGACCGTTACAAACGATCATCACAACCGCAAACACAGTGTCACGGGCCAGCGCCGGCTGCGGCTTGTCACCCAGCATGATCGTCGTGATCAGCGCCACTTCAATGATCGTCACCGCGAGCGTCAGCACCAATGTGCCGAAAGGCTCTCCGACCTCTTCGGCGATCACCTCCGCGTGATGAACCGCAGCGAACACCGTGCCGAACAGGATGGCCAGCAGGATCGCGGCCAGCAGCCATCCGCCGAGAGATGGGCTAAACACCCATCCGACGGCTGTCGCCGCAGCGAACAATCCCATCGCCAGCGCGGGGAAAATCCATGCCGTATGGGGCATCGGACCATGTGCGCTCATGAACTCCCCTTCCGCCGCTCAAAGGAGTTCCAGCATATGGCACTCAGTGAACGCTGAGAACAGGGGCGATCGGCAGAAATGTGAGAAGCAGGAACAGCGGTATCAACACGCAACCCGCAAAGAAGAGATAGCCGAAGAAGCTCGGCATCTTGATGCCACGCTCGTTCGCGATCGCCGCCACCATGAAGTTCGGTGCGTTTCCGATGTAGGTGAGCGCCCCCATGTAGACCGCACCCATGGAAATCGCCGCCAGCGTCCCCGACAATTCCCCCATCAACCGCTGCGGGTCGCCGCCGGCGACCTCGAAGAACAGCAGATAGGTCGGAGCATTGTCGAGAAACGCCGACATCAATCCGGTGAACCAGAAATAGGGAACCTCCCGTGGAGCGCCGTTCGGTTCGGTGACCGCGGACAACAGCCAGGCGAACGAGCCGTCACGCCCGGCATGGAGCATCGCCAGCACCGGGATGATCGCGGTGAAGATGGCGGCAAACAATTTCGCGACCTCCCGGATCGGCTCCCAGTTGAAGCCGTTGGCCTCGCGGTGTTCGTCCGGCGTGAGCCATAGCGAAAGCAGCGCGATTGCGATCAGAAGGCTGTCTCGCACCAGATTCTGCAGCTCCAGCCTGGTGCCGAGAACGTCGAAGGCAATTCCTGGCCGCCAGGTCGCCGACATCAGGATGCTGGCAATGATTGCGGCGATCAGCACCAGATTGATCAGGCCGCGAAGGCGGATCGGCGACGCTCCGCCGGGTGGAGCTGATGGCTCTTTGCGGAAGAGCCAGAGATCGAGCACGACAAAGACGAGCAGGAGGATGCCGGCCACGATCGCGGTTTGCAACCAGATGTTCCTCGTGGTCCAGAAGAACTCGACGCCGTGCAGGAAACCGACGAACAGTGGCGGATCGCCGAGCGGGCTGAGCGCGCCGCCGACATTGGCAACGAGAATGATGAAGAACACGATGACGTGCGCGTTATGGGGCCGCAACAGGTTGGCGCGGATCAACGGGCGGATCAGGATCATGGCGGCACCGGTGGTGCCGACGACGCTGGCCATCATCGTACCCACTGCAAGAACGGACGTATTGGTCCACGGCGTGCCCCTCAGGTCGCCGGTCACCAAGATCCCGCCGGCAACCGTATAGAGCGCGAACAGCAGCACGATGAAGCTCAGATACTCCCCGAGCATCGCATGCACGAAGCTCTCCAGCATGGCTGCACCTCCGGCGAACCAGACGAGCGAGGCGAGCGTCAGAAACGACCAGCCAGCGGCGATCTTGCCGTAATGGTGATGCCAGAATTTCGGAAACAGCAGCGGCCCGAGCGCGATCGACAGCAGCAGACCAGCGAAAGGAAGCGCGAAGGGCCACGTCATCGTCGCGCCGTCAAGACCGGCCGCGGCGTGCGCATGCTGCGGCAGGATCACCAGCGTCGACACCGCGACCACGGAACTCCACACTCTTATTCCGTATCTACAAACCGCCAATGAACCGCCTCGCCGCTTGGACCGCACCATAACTATCGAGATTGTCATGCCCGCCGCCGGGAAAACGGACAAGCTTTTTCGGCTCGCGGGCCAGCGCGAACAGCCGTTCGCCAAAGCTGATAGGAATCACGGGATCGTCAGTGCCATGCATGACGAGCAGCGGAGCCTTGACCCGTGCAATGCGCTCGTCGGAGCGGAACTGATCGCGCATCAGCCAGCGCACCGGCACGAGCGGGAATGCCGCACCAGCAATGTCGACGTCGAGGTATAGGGCGCCTCCAGGATCAATTTGCCGATCGGCTGGTCAGAAGCCAGCGCGACCGCAACGCCGGTGCCGAGTGAAAATCCCCAGACGACAATTCGTTCCGCGGCATAGCGCGCCGCGGTGAAGGCGTAAGCTGCAGCGGCGTCCTGCAGAATGCCGCGCTCGCTCGGATACCCGCTCGAGCCGGCATAGCCGCGGTAGGAGAGCGCGACCAGGCCGGTACCGTCAGACGTCATCGCGCGGAAACGGCTGACTCGTCCCGCGAGAAAATCGCCATTGCCGGGAAAGTACAGGATCACGGGACGGCTGGGCTTTGCCGGCACGTGCCAGACGATGACCCTTTCGCCATCGCCTGCGGTGAGGACATGTTCCTCGGCTTCAGGAAAGCCGGCGGCTTCCGGTGAGGTTCGCTCCCGCGTCGGAATCGGAAACAGCATCTCGCGCTGCTTGACGAACAGCAGCGCGAGCGCTCCGAGATAACCGACTGCAGCGAGGATCAGGAGCCATTTCAGGACGAGCATCGCTGCCCGCAAACGGCCTCACATCGCCTTGACGATGCTCTCGGTCACCTTCTTGGCATCGCCGAGCAGCATCATGGTGTTGTCACGATAGAACAGCGGATTGTCGATGCCGGCATAGCCTGAGGCCAGCGAGCGCTTGATGAACATCACCGTGCCGGCCTTCCACACCTGCAGCACCGGCATGCCGTAGATCGGCGAGGTCTTGTCCTCTTCCGCAGCCGGGTTGGTGACGTCATTGGCGCCGATCACGAAAGCGACGTCGGCTTGAGCGAATTCGGAGTTGATGTCCTCCAGTTCGAACACCTCGTCATAGGGCACGTTGGCTTCGGCCAGCAGCACGTTCATATGGCCGGGCATGCGGCCCGCGACCGGGTGAATCGCATACTTCACCTCGACGCCTTCCTTCTTCAGGATGTCGGCCATTTCGCGCAGCGCGTGCTGGGCCTGCGCCACCGCCATGCCGTAGCCGGGCACGATGATGACCTTCGAGGCGTTCTTCATGATGAAGGCGGCATCATCAGCCGAGCCAAGCTTGGCCGGCTTCTGCTCGCCGGTCCCGCCGCCCGCCGCCGCGGTCTCGCCGCCGAAGCCGCCCAGGATGACCGAGATGAAGGACCGGTTCATCGCGTGGCACATGATGTAGGACAGGATCGCGCCGGAGGAGCCGACCAGCGCGCCGGTGATGATCAGCGCCGAATTGCCGAGCGTGAAACCGATGCCGGCCGCGGCCCAGCCGGAGTAGGAGTTCAGCATCGAGATCACGACCGGCATGTCGGCGCCACCGATCGGGATGATCATCAGCACGCCGAGCACCAGCGCGATGATGGTGATCAGCCAGAAGTCGACCGCACTGCCCGACAGCACGAGGCCAACGATGAAGAACACCAGCGCCAAAGCGAGCGCGATGTTGATGAGGTGACGGAACGGCAGGAGGATCGGTGCGCCGCTCATCCGCGCCGACAGTTTCAGGAACGCGATCACCGAGCCGGTGAAGGTCAGCGCGCCGATCGCGACGCCGAGCGACATCTCGATCAGGCTCTGGGTGTGGATGTTGCCGGGCGTGCCGATGTCGAAGGCCTCGGGCGCATAGAACGCGCCGGCGGCGACCAGCACCGCGGCCATGCCGACCAGCGAGTGGAAGGCGGCGACCAGTTCGGGCATCGAGGTCATCGGCACCCGCCGCGCGATCACGGCGCCGATCGCACCGCCAATGGCGACACCAAGTACGACGAGCAGCCAGGCGACGCCGTCCGCCGGCGGATGGCTCGCGAGCGTGGTGCCGATCGCGATCGCCATGCCGATCATGCCGAACAGGTTGCCCTGCCGCGAGGTGGCGGGGCTCGACAGCCCCCTCAGCGACAGGATGAACAGCACACCTGCCACGAGATACAACAATGCAGAGAGATTGGCGTTCATCTCAGGTCCCCGTTTGCCTCTTCCCCGAGGTGGCCGCTTACTTGGACTTCTTCTTGTACATCGCCAGCATGCGCTGGGTGACAAGGAAGCCGCCGAAGATGTTCACGCAGGCGAAGATCAGCGCGACGAAGCCGAAGCCACGCGCCCAACCCGAGCCGCTCGAGATCATGCCGACGCCGACCGCGAGCAGCGCGCCGACCACGATCACCGAGGAGATCGCGTTGGTGACGCTCATCAGCGGCGTATGCAGCGCGGGGGTCACCGACCACACCACGAAATAGCCGACGAACACGGCAAGCACGAAAATGGAAAGCCGGAATACGAAGGGATCGACGGCCTGCGCGATATGCTCCATGGCTTCTCTCCTTAGGCTTTCGGCTGGAAGTTCGGATGGATGACGGCGCCGTCCTTGGTCAGCGCGGTGGCTTTCACCAGTTCGTCGTCCCAATTGACGGCAAGCGCCTTGTTCGCCTTGTCGACCAGCGTCTCGATGAAGGCGAGCAGGTTGCGGGCATAGAGACCCGAGGCGGAGGCGGCGACGCGGCCGGCGACATTGGTGTAGCCGACGATCTTGATGCCATCGACGTCGACGATCTCACCCGCCTTCGCGCCCTCGACATTGCCGCCACGTTCGACGGCGAGATCGACCAGCACCGAACCGGGCCGCATCGATTTGACCATGTCCGCGGAGACGAGCTTGGGGGCCGGGCGGCCTGGGATCAGCGCCGTCGTGATCACGACATCCTGCTTCTTGATGTGCTCGGCGGTGAGCGCGGCCTGCTTGGCCTGGTACTCCCTGGACATTTCCTTGGCGTAGCCGCCCGCGGTCTGCGCGTTCTTGAACTCCTCGTCCTCGACCGCGAGGAATTTGGCGCCAAGGCTCTCCACCTGCTCCTTCGTCGCCGGACGCACGTCGGTCGCGGTGACGATGGCCCCCAGCCGGCGCGCGGTCGCGATCGCCTGCAGCCCCGCGACGCCGACGCCCATGATGAACACTTTCGCGGCGGGTACGGTGCCAGCCGCGGTCATCATCATCGGAAAGGCGCGGCCGAAGGCTTCGGCGCCCTCGATCACCGCGCGGTAGCCGGCGAGGTTCGCCTGCGACGACAAAACGTCCATGACCTGCGCACGGGTGATGCGCGGCATCAACTCCATCGCAAAGGCCGAAATACCGGCATCCGCCATGGCCTTCAGCGCAGCGTCATTGCCGTAGGGGTCCATGATGGCGATGACAAGCGCGCCGCGCTTGTATTTCGAGAGCTCGGACGCCTCCGGCCGCTTCACCTTGATGACGATATCGGCATCTTTCACCGCATCGGCGCTCACGGTGGCGCCGACGGCAGTGAATTCCGAATCCGGCAAGCCCGACTTGATGCCCGCGCCCGGCTCGACCGCGACCTCCGCACCGAGCGCCTTGAGTTTCTTGATAGTGTCAGGGGATGCGGCGACCCGCGGCTCGGACGGGTCGATTTCCTTGGCAACGGCAATCTTCATAAGGCCTCCGGCGGCGCGGGACAGCGCACGCAAGCAAACTTAGCGTTACTCCCGCAACGTTGGATACCGGTTTTGGGACCGGTTTGAATGCAATTTTTTTGAGCACCGCCGGCATTGGCGGCGCAGCCGGCGAGAGGTCAGAGCAGGAAGAAGGCCATCAGGATGAGAATGAGGGCGACCGTCGCGGTGCCGTATTTGACCAGCGCGATGAAGCCTTCGTAGGTCCGCTCATGCTCGATGTAGTCGTTGCCGTCGGCAGTGGTGTAAGCCACTTCGCTATGGTTCGCCATCCTTGTCCCCAGTCATCAAACGTCTGATTTTCAAGCGTGCCATAGCGCAAAGCCGCGGACAGGGCAACGCCGCCTCGCCTATCGCCTCATTCGGAAGGCCAATTATCCCGGATCCAGCGGGTGACGGCCTCCGGCACATCGAAATCGATGCCGTTCACGCCGAGGAAAGTGTAGAGCGCAAGCAGCGAGTCGCGCTTGTTGCCATCGACGGATGGATGGTTGCGCGCAATGCCAAAGGCATAGGCCGCCGCCATGTCAGCCAGTTCGGCGTGCTCGTAGGACCATTTGTTCCTCGGCCGGTCCAATGCGGATTGCAGCATGCCTTCGTCGCGGAGGCCGCTCGCCCCGCCATAGATCGCAAGCTGCTCGTCGTGGATCGCTTCGATCATCTGCCGGGTGAGCCAGAACGGCTCACTCATTTGGCAAGTTCCGCCAAGGCGTTGTGGTAGCGCTTCATGCCGCGGCGCGCGACCTCCATCGCCTTCTCGAAATCCGGATCGTACCGCGTCAGGCGGAATCCGCCGTCAGGGGTCAGCGTGGCGTAGAGCGTATCGCCGACGCTGATCTGCATGCGCGCCATCACGTCCTTCGGCAGAATGATCCCGGAGGAATTGCCGATCTTCTTGATCTCCACCGTGGCGATCACCTTGCCGCGGGGGTTCGGCGGATTGTCTGGTTGGTCGCTCATGACAAGGCTCCGTTATACGCAATGTATAACGGAGCCGGATATCCCGTTCAACAGAAGTTTTACGGCCTTCCCTCAGCCCATCGCCTCAAGCTCGTCGATCATGCCTGAAATCACCGACAGCCCGCCGTCCCAGAATTTCGGGTCCTTGGCATCCAGGCCGAACGGCTTGAGCAGTTCCGAATAGTGCTTGGTTCCGCCGGCTGCGAGCATGTCGAGATAGCGTTCAGCAAAGCCGTCGGAGGCGTGCTCGTAGACCGCGTAGAGCGAGTTCACCAGGCAATCGCCGAACGCATAGGCGTAAACGTAGAAGGGCGAATGGATGAAATGCGGAATGTACATCCAGAAATTCTCGTAGCCCGGCTTGATCTCGATCGCCGGCCCCAGGCTCTCGGTCTGCACGGAAAGCCAGATCTGGCCGATCCGCTCGGCGGTCAATTCGCCGTTCTTGCGCTCGGTGTGCACCGCGCGCTCGAACGAATAGAACGCGATCTGCCGCACCACGGTGTTGATCATGTCCTCGACCTTGCCGGCGAGCAGTGCCTGGCGCTGCTTGGCGCTCTTGGTCTCGGACAACAGGCGCTTGAAGGTCAGCATCTCCCCGAACACGCTTGCGGTCTCCGCAAGCGTCAGCGGTGTCGGCGCCATCAGGGGGCCGTTCTTTGCCGCCAGCACTTGGTGCACGCCATGGCCGAGCTCATGCGCCAGCGTCATGACATCGCGCGGCTTGCCCTGGTAGTTCATCAGCACGTAAGGGTGCGCCGACGGCGTGGTCGGATGCGAGAAGGCGCCTGGGGCCTTGCCCGGCCTGACCGGCGCATCGATCCAGCGGTCGGTGAAGAAGCGCTCGGCGATCGCGGCCATATCGGTGGAAAAGCCGCGATAGGCGGTCAGCACCATGCTCCGCGCCTCGGGCCAGGCAATCGTGCCGGTCGCGGCAAAGGGCAATGGCGCGTTGCGGTCCCAATGCGGCAGCTTCTTCTTTTTGAACCAGCCCGCCTTCAGCCGGTAGTAGCGGTGCGACAGCCTCGGATAGGCAGCGCGCACGGACGCGACCAACGCGTCCACCACCTCGCGCTCGACGCGGTTGTTGAGATGGCGGGAATCCGAGACATCCTGGAAGCCACGCCAGCGGTCGGAAATCTCCTTGTCCTTGGCGAGCGTGTTGGTGACCAGCGCGAACGTGCGCTCATTGGCCTTGAAGGTTTTCGCCAGCGCTTCCGCCGCCGCCTTGCGCTTTGCGCCATCGCGGTCCTGCAGGAAGTTGAGCGTCGGCTCGATCGCGAGTTCCTTGGCGCCGACCTTGAAGCGCAGGCCGGCGATGGTCTGGTCGAACAGCCGGTTCCAGGCGGAATAGCCGCTCTGCGACTTCTCGTGGAAAAGCTGCTCGATGCGATCCTCGAGTTGATACGGCTTCTCCTTGCGCAGGTCCTCGATCCAAGGCCGGTAATGCGCGAGCTCTTCGGCCTGCATCGCGCGCTCGATCACATCATCGTCAATGCGGTTGAGCTCAAGCGCGAAGAACAGGAGGTGCGTCGAGGCCGCCGTCAGGCGCTCTGAAACATCGCCGTAAAATTTCGTGATCGCGGGATCGACGCTGTCGCCGGCATGCACCAGGCCGGCAAAGGAGCCGAGCCGGCCGGCGAGGTCGTCGATCGCTTCATAGCGTCGCACGGCTTCGGCGAGCCACTTTCCGCCATCTTCCCGGGCCGTATGTTCCGCAAGCTTGCCCTTGTAGTCGGTCTCAAACGCGACGCAATCTGCATCCATCTTCGCCAGGTCGCGCGCGACTTCCGGCGCGTCGATCCCGGAATAGAGGTCCCCGAGATTCCATTCCGGCAATTTGCCGGTTTTGCCCACGACCTTCTTCGCGGCGGACTTGTTGGCAGCGGATTTGGCCTTGGCCGGCTTGCGTTGGGTGGGTTTGCGGAGAGCGGAGGAGCGCGAGGTCATCTTGGCGGTAACCTGTGTTCAATCGGAGATGCGGCGGCGAAATGTGCGGGGGTGGGCAACGTTTAAGAGGGCGTTAATCGGCTTCGGCGAGAGTGCCCCGATTCGAGACAGATAAGCGTAACGTGCGGGGAAAACCATGGCTGCCACCATTTTGATTGCCGATGATGACGCAGTACAGCGCCGTCTGGTTGAAAACATGGTGCAAAAATGCGGCTACCAGCCCCTCGTAGTCGATAGCGGCGATGATGCCATCGCCGCACTCACCGCCCAGGAAAGCCAGACCATCGATGCGGTCGTGCTCGATCTCGTGATGCCCGGCCTCGACGGCTTGGGCGTGCTCGCAAAGATTCGTGAAGGTGGTTTGAACGTCCCCGTCATCGTGCAGACGGCGCATGGCGGCATCGACAATGTGGTCTCGGCGATGCGCGCGGGCGCCCAGGATTTCGTCGTCAAGCCGGTCGGCTTCGAGCGGCTGCAGGTATCCTTGCGCAATGCGCTGAACACTTCTGCACTCAAGGGTGAATTGCAGCGCATCCGCCACAGCCGCGAGGGGCGGCTCACCTTCACCGACGTCATCACCCGCAGCGAAGCCATGACAAGCGTGCTGCGCACCGCGCAGAAGGCCGCTTCATCAGCCATTCCGGTGTTGATCGAAGGCGAATCCGGTGTCGGCAAGGAATTGTTCGCCCGCGCCATCCACGGCAGCAGCGAGCGCAAATCGAAGCCTTTCGTTGCGGTGAACTGCGGTGCGATCCCCGACAATCTCGTGGAGTCGATCCTGTTCGGCCACGAGAAGGGCGCCTTCACCGGCGCCACCGAACGCCATATGGGCAAGTTCGTCGAAGCCCATGGCGGCACGCTCTTCCTCGACGAAGTCGGCGAACTGCCGCTGACCGCACAGGTGAAGCTGTTGCGCGCGCTGCAGGAGGGCACGGTGGAAGCCGTCGGCGGCCGCAAGCCCGTGAAGGTCGACGTCCGCATCATTTCCGCCACCAACCGCAAACTGCTCGAGCTGGTGAAGGCCGGCCAATTCCGCGAGGACCTGTTCTATCGCCTGCACGTCCTGCCGCTGACGATTCCGCCGCTGCGGCAACGGCGCGAGGACATCCCGCATCTGCTGCGGCATTTCCTCGCGCGCTTCAACGCCGAGGAGAACCGCAACATCACCGGCATCAGCGGCGAGGCGATGGCGCATCTTTCGCAGCTCGATTGGCCCGGCAACATCCGCCAGCTCGAAAACACGGTGTATCGCGCCGTGGTCATGAGCGATGGCGACCAGCTTGACCTCGCCGACTTCCCGCAGGTCGCCGCGCATCCACTTGCTGACGCAGCCCCGACGCATGGCGAGCCGCTGATCGTCGCCCCGTCCACGGCGCCCGCGATGGTATCGGGTAGTGAAATACCCATTGCGCCGCTGCCTGCCACCGGCAATCTCTCGATGCTGACCAGCAGCGGCGATGTGCGGCCACTGGAAGAGATGGAGAACGAGATCATCCGCTTCGCGATCTCGCATTATCGCGGGCAGATGTCGGAGGTTGCGCGGCGCCTGAAGATCGGCCGCTCGACGCTCTATCGCAAGATCGACGAGGCCGCGGCAAATGACTCCGCCGACGGCACCGGCGGCACCAATTGAGCCGATCGGCATTTATGCCCCAGAGCGGGCATTGGGCCGAGGCTTCGCATGCTCAGTCCGGAACCTATTGAACCGTGGCTTGGGGGTGACAGACAAACGGGGTGCAGCGTGGCAAAAATCGCGCAAGATCGAGTGCAAGTGGTTGATCAAGGTCAGTTTGTCGTGAGTTGCCCCGCATGGCGCTGGCTGCATGAAGGGGGCGTCTGTATCGTCTGCGTTGATTTGTTGCGTGCAGGCGTGAATGAGTTTTGATCGAGTGAGGCCGGCGCTTCCGCGCAATCTCAGAGCATGATCCGGGAAGATTATGCTCGAACGAATCGAGCGTGATGACGGCTCTAACGAAGCGTCATCAGGCTCCAGGACCATGATTTGAGAACTGTTCCAATGCCGGGCAGTTCGCCCCAGGGGGAGTGACGATGCGAGACTGTTCGAAAGGCCGAACCGGATTCGACCGCGTGCTGATGGCCGTCGCCGCGACGTTCCTGACGGTCGCCGCGACCTCGGCGCTGGCCCAATCGGACACGCCACGCGCGAGTGCCGCAGAACTCGCGATCGACGCCGCAATCCCGCGTCCCGAGCCTGCCAACGTTCCGCCGCCGACCGCAGCCGATATCAAGCTGGACACCACCGCTTCGGTGCCGGATGCGACCAAGGACGCCATCACGTCGAGCGAACCCGACGCCGCCACCAAGACCGCAGAGCCCAAGCTGGAATCCAAGCCGGCCGATGTCGTCACCGCACCCGCCGCCGAGCCGAAGCCGAGCGATGTGGCAAAGGACGCGCCCAAGGACACACCGAAGGAGCCGGTCAAGAACGACACCGCCACGGTGACCCCTTCAGCCGCGCCCGCCGCTGCGACCGCCGCTCCTGCAACCGTCACTGCGCCTGCCCCGGCGACCGCCAACGCGCCTGCTGCCGAGCCCGCCAAGGAGCCGGTCAAGGCTGCGAGCAACGTGCCGGCGGAAGACCAGCCGGTTGCCGACAAGCTTCGCGAGATGCTGGCCAGCAAGACGCTGCGCACCTTTGACCGCAAGAACGAGCGCGCCGCGGTCGAGAAGTTCTACTCGGCGCGCGACTATGCGCCGGTATTCACGCAAGGCGGCAAGCTGACCGCAACCGGCAAGGGCGTGATCGCGCGGCTCAAGGACGCCGCCTCCGACGGCCTCAACCCGGAAGACTATCCGGTGCCGGAGTTTGCCTTGGCCTTGTCCTCGCCCGACGCGCTGGCGGATGCCGAGCTGAAGCTCGTCGCCAGCATGCTCGACTATGCGCGCCAGGCCCAGAGCGGCCGGATGCATTGGTCGCAGGTCTCGGCCGACATCCTCTATCCCGAGCACCCGATCGATCCGTCGGAAGTCCTCGCCAACGTGACCGGCGCCAAGAACGCCTCCGCCGCGCTCGACAGCTACAACCCGCCGCACAAGCTCTACCGTGAGCTCAAGGCCAAGCTCGCCGAGCTGCGCGGCCAGGGCGAGGGCCCGGTGATCGAGATCGCGGAAGGGCCCACGCTGGCCTACAAGGCCGCGACCAAGAAGCAGCCGGGCGAGGCGCCGGAAGATCCGCGCGTGCCGCAGCTCCGCGCCAAGCTCGGCGTTGCCGAGAATCCGGACGATACGCGTTACGATGCCAAGGTCGCCGAAGCCGTGCGCAAATTCCAACGGAGCGTCGAGCTGAAGCCCACCGGCGTGCTCGACGATCGTACCGTGAAGGCGATCAACAGCCCGAAGCGCGACCGACAGATCGACACCGTCATCGTCAACATGGAGCGCTGGCGCTGGCTGCCGCGCCAGCTTGGCGCGGCGTCCCTCGGCAACGCCTATGTCATCCTCAACATCCCCGACTACACGCTGCGGGTGATGCAGAACGGTGCACCGGTCTGGACCACGCGCGTCGTAACCGGCAAGCCGGGGCAGCACGCCACCCCGCTTCTGACCGAGACGATGAAGTACATCACGGTGAACCCGACCTGGAACGTGCCGCCGTCGATCATCTACAATGAATATCTGCCGGCCCTGCAGCAGGATCCGACCGTGCTGCAGCGGATGGGCCTGCGGCTCGAATACGGCCGCGACGGCTCGATTCACATCTCGCAGCCGCCGGGTGAAGCGAATGCGCTCGGACGCATCCGCTTCAACTTCCCGAACAAGTTCCTGGTCTATCAGCACGACACGCCGGACAAGAACCTGTTCGGCAGGGAAGAGCGCGCCTTCAGCCATGGCTGCATGCGCGTGCAGAACCCGGACCAGTACGCTTCCGTGCTGCTCAACATCACCATGACGGACGAGCGTTGGACGCCCGAGCGGATCCGCAGCATGTATGGCTCGAGCGAGATCGACCTGAAATTCCCGACCCCGATCCCGGTCAACATCACCTATCAGACCGCGTTCGTGGACGACGCGGGCAAGCTGCAATTCCGCAAAGACGTCTATGGCCGCGACGGCGCCATGCTGGCGCTGCTCAAGAACAACCGCGGCAAGGACCTCGAATCAGTGGTGGCGCATGCGCAGCCGAACTATTCGCGCCCGAGCCGCAACAGCCTGCCGCCCGGCGTCAGCATCGCCAGCGAGAACACCAATTCCGGCCTGAACTTCTTTGAACGGCTGTTCGGCGGCGGCCAGCCGGTGCCGCCCGCTCCGATTGGACGCGGACAACCGCGCGGGGTGTTCACCCGTTAATTTACCGCTCCCCGAGCGCGCCAGATTCCTGAGCAAAATCAACGATCCCGCCCATACGGCGGGATCGTTTACATTAACCATTATTCATCTGGTACGGCTGGCGGCTCTTTTTCGCCACAGTCAACAGTTTAGGTTGAGTTCAACTTGGGAAACGGGATGGTAAATCTCGGTTAACCGTCCCGCTTTAAGAATGCGTTCACCGCCTTTCGCCGGGGTCTGCGAAAGATAAGGTCGAACGCTCGACGATTGGGTGGGCTCATCGGTGCTGGCTGTCCGCACACGCCACTATAAACTGCTGTCTTTCCCGAAAGCCGGATGTCAGGTCGGGCTGACGTCGCTATTGCTGCTCGCAGGCGCCGGATCGGTTCACGACGCCGCCGCCCTGAACGAGACTCGCACCCTCTCCTTCCACCACACCCATTCGAACGAAGACCTCACCATCACCTTCAAGCGCGACGGCCGCTACGACGAAGACGCGTTGAAGAAGCTCAATCATTACCTGCGCGACTGGCGCACCCAGGATGAGACCACGATGGATCGTCGGCTCTTCGACATCCTCTGGGAAGTCTATCGCGATGTCGACGGCAAGCAGCCGATCAACATCATCTCCTCCTACCGCTCTCCCGCTACTAACGCCATGCTCCGCCGCCGCTCCTCCGGGGTGGCGCGCTTCAGCCAGCACATGCTGGGGCATGCGATGGATTTCTACATTCCCGGCGTGCCGCTCGAGCAGATCCGCTATGCCGGCCTGCGCCTACAGCGTGGCGGTGTCGGTTTCTATCCGACCTCCGGCTCGCCTTTTGTTCACCTCGACACCGGGTCGATTCGCCACTGGCCGCGCATGACGCACGACCAATTGGCAAGGGTGTTCCCGGACGGCCGCACCGTCCACGTCCCATCCGACGGCACCCCGTTGAAGGGGTATGAGCTTGCCCGCGCCGACATCGAGCGGCGCGGCAACGGCGATGGCTCCTCGTCCGGCGGCAACAAGATCGGCGGCTTCCTGACCGCGCTGTTCACGGGCAAATCGGCTGCCGGCAGCGACGAGGACGACGAGGGCGCGGCGCCGGCTGCCGCCGAGAAGCCCGCGCCCGTCCTGGCTTCCGCCAAATCTGCCGATTCGAAGCCGGCCGACCCCGTACCGATGCCGCGCGCAAAACCGCAATTCGCCTCGACCATCCAGCTCGCCGCGGCCGACGCCCAGATCGTCCCGGCGGCAAAGGCGAAGCCGGCAGCGCCGGCGCCAGCCGAGAAGTCCGAGCCGAAACCCGAGACGCCTGCTGACATCATCAATGCCCGCGGCTTCTGGGGCGACGATCTACCGGCAGCGAAACAGGCGACAGCCGCGCAGATCGCAGCGCTCAAGGCGCGCGAGGCGGTCGGCGCCGCCGATCCGCAGGCCACTGCCAGCGTGTCGGAGAATTTCAACAAGGCGCTCGCCTATGCCCCGGCCAACGCGCCTGTTGACCGCAACAATATCGTCGCCGCCTCAGCGCCGGTCCCGCGCAGCGCCCGACCGACCCGCAATGCCGGGGCCGTCGCGAGCGAGATCAACACCGTGGTCGCCAAGGGCACGCAGGGTCAGGGCAGCGCGATCTCGACCTCGACACGCATCTCCGCCGCCAAGGGCAACGATCTCTGGATGCGCGTGGTCATGCTGGCGCCGAGCGCCAGCAACGCTATGCAGACCACCGTGCTCGGCGATACCGACATGACCTTGATGCGCGCCCATTTCGTCAAGCCGCAGGCCGCGGTCAACATGACCTTCTCGAACGATCCGATGCTGGGCATGAGCTGCGACAGCTTCACCGGCTCGGCCACCGCAACGCTACCGACGACCTCCTTCGTCGTCCGCACCGCCGCGCTGCGCTGAGCTTTCCGTAGCCTTTCACGATTCCGATGTCGTCTCCGCGCGGGCGAAGCCCGCCGCAGTGCAGCCCCAGATCGCTGTTCGACAATTGAATCAGAAGCCTCCCCGTCATTGCGAGCGAAGCGAAGCAATCCATGCCACCACTTGAAGACATGGATTGCTTCGTCGCTTTGCTCCTCGCAATGACGGTGTCGTCCTGGGTCGCGCTTGCCCGGGACAACGAGAGTTGTGCGGCCGGACCAGCGCCTCAGATCATCCCCAGCGCCTGCATGTAGGTCTCGATGATCGTCTCCTGCTCCTGGCGCTCGTTCGGGTCCTGCTTGCGCAGGCGCACGATGGTGCGCAGGGCTTTGACGTCATATCCGTTGCCCTTGCTCTCGGCATAGACGTCGCGGATGTCGTCCGAGATCGCCTTCTTTTCTTCTTCCAGCCGTTCGATGCGTTCGATGATGGCCTTGAGCTGGTCCTTTGCGAATCGGGTCGCGGGTTCTTCTTTGACGGCTGCGGAGGTGGCCATCGGGTACTCCTGAAATGGAACTGGTGTTGAGGCGTCCTGTTGAGGCGTCTTGGCGGTATGCGCTCCTCACGGATCGCGTGTCGGAAATGACCCTCAAGTTTGGGACGGCTCCCGTCAAGGAAACGTCGCGCTCATCCACAGCGCGCCCACAGGAGATGCTGGCGTTACCCGCAACCACCGTCATTCCGGGGCAATGCGCAGCACGACGATGCGCAATTGCGCATCGGAGAATCTCGAGATTCCGGGTTCGTCCTTCGGACGCCCCGGAATGGCGGAATGCGTATGCCTCAATGCCCGGGGTGGGCCTTCTTCATCGCGGCCAGTTGCTCCGGCGTCGCCGTGCCCTGGTATTTTGCCTTCCACTCCTCATAGGGCATGCCGTAGACGGCCTCGCGGCTCTCGTCCTTGCTAACAGCCACACCCTTGGCATCGGCCTCTTCCTTCATCCAGTTGGAGAGGCAATTCCGGCAGAATCCGGCGAGGTTCATCAGGTCGATGTTCTGGACGTCGGTACGGCTCTGCAAATGCTGCACCAGGCGCCGGAAAACGGCGGCTTCCAGCTCGGTCTTGGTCTTGTCGTCAATGGTCATGGGCCGTCATCCCGGTTTGTGATTCCCACCATATTGATATCAGGTGGGATTCGTCACAGATTTTGCCACATCGCTGCGCAAAACAGCATGAAATCGGGTGGGACCGGCGGTTTTCGATGGCAGAAGTCCGCCTGCCTTCCGTTGACAGGCGCCGCCGAGCCACGCGAAATCGTCAATGATTCGGTGTAGCTTCGCCTCATGATCGTACTGGATTCCCTGCCCATCCCCCCTCGTCTGCTTGCCGGTCTTCTGCCCGTGCTGGCGCTTGCGGCGGCGTGCCTGTGGACCAGCCCGGCTGCGGCCGATTTCCGGCTCTGCAACAATACCGCCAGCCGGGTCGGCATCGCGCTCGGCTACAAGGACGCCGAGGGCTGGACCACCGAGGGCTGGTGGAACATCTCTTCGCGCTCCTGCGAGACCCTGCTGCGGGGCAATCTGGTCGCGCGCTATTATTACATCTACGCGCTGGACTATGACCGCGGCGGCGAATGGTCTGGCCAGGCCTTCATGTGCTCGCGCGACAAGGAATTCACCATTCGTGGCACCGAGAATTGCCTGGCGCGCGGCTATGACCGCACCGGCTTCTTCGAGGTCGACACCGGGGAGCAACGGGCGTGGACCGTACAACTGACGGAAGCCAACGAGCAGCCGGCGCAGAAGGTGCCGGGAATGCCGGGCGGGGTCGCACCGGGGACTCCCGCAGTGCCGGGCCTGCCCAATCCACCGGGCGGAACGCCTCCAGGCGCGTCTGGTCTACCTCCAGCCGCACCTCCCGGAAGCAAGCAATGAGAAGACTGCGTCGGATCAAGATCCTCGCGACCTTGGGTCCCGCCTCCTCCGACAGCGCAATGATTCGCAAGCTGTTCGAGGCCGGCGCCGACCTCTTTCGCATCAACATGAGCCACACCCCGCATGACAAGATGCGGGACCTCGTCAAGACCATCCGCAATGTCGAGTCCAGCTACGGCCGGCCGATCGGAATCCTGGTCGACCTGCAGGGACCCAAGCTCCGGCTCGGCGCCTTTGCCGAAGGCTCGGTGCAGCTCAACAACGGCCAGAGCTTCGTGCTCGATTCCGACAAGACGCCGGGCGACAATACCCGCGTCAACCTCCCGCATCCGGAGATCCTGGCGGCGCTGCGGCCCGGCCACGCGCTATTGCTCGATGACGGCAAGGTGCGGCTGATTGCGGAAGAGACCTCGCCCGACCGCGCGGTGACGCGCGTGGTGATCGGCGGCAAGATGTCGGACCGCAAGGGCGTCAGCCTGCCCGACACCGACCTGCCAGTGTCGGCGATGACGCCGAAGGACCGCGCCGATCTCGAGGCTGCGCTGACCACCGGCATCGACTGGATCGCACTGTCCTTCGTGCAGCGCGCCGAGGATGTCCATGAGGCCAAGAAGATGATCCGCGGCCGCGCCGCCGTGATGGCGAAGATCGAGAAGCCGCAGGCGATCGACCGGCTGGCCGACATCATCGATGCCTCCGATGCGCTGATGGTCGCGCGCGGTGATCTCGGCGTGGAGCTGCCGCTAGAGCGCGTGCCGAGCCTGCAGAAGCAGATGACGCGAATGGCGCGGCGCGCCGGCAAGCCGGTGGTGGTCGCAACCCAGATGCTGGAATCGATGATCCAGGCGCCGGTACCGACCCGCGCCGAGGTCTCCGACGTTGCCACCGCCGTCTATGAGGGCGCGGATGCGATCATGCTCTCGGCGGAATCGGCTGCCGGCAAATATCCGGTGGAAGCGGTCACCACCATGAACCGCATCGGCGAGGAGGTGGAGCGCGACCCGACCTATCGCGGCGTGCTCAATGCGCAGCGCGCCGAGCCGGAGCCGACGGTCGGCGATGCGATCGCGGATGCCGCGCGCCAGATCGCCGAGACGCTCGACCTCTCGGCGATCATCTGCTGGACCTCATCGGGCTCGACCGCGATCCGCGTCGCGCGCGAACGGCCCAAGGTGCCGGTCGTTGCGATCACGCCGAACTTGGCGACGGGCCGCAAGCTCTCGGTGGTGTGGGGCGTGCACTGCGTCGTCGCCGAGGACGCGCGCGATCAGGACGACATGGTCGACCGCGCCAACTCCATCGCATTCAGGGATGGCTTTGCCCGCGCCGGCCAGCGCGTGATCATCGTCGCCGGCGTCCCGCTCGGCATCCCCGGCACCACCAACATGGTCCGCATCGCCTCCGTCGCGCCGCAAGGGGAAGCGGAGAAGTAGGTTTCCCCGTCATTCCGGGGCCCGCGAAGCGCGAGCTATGATGTGCAATTTGCACATCAGAGAATCCATCGAGCCACCGGCGTAGGCGGAGAAATGGATTCCGGGCTCGTCCTTCGGACGCCCCGGATGACGGTAGAGAGATGGCAAACGCCCTTAGGCCCCCACCAGCGCCTTCGCGGGCGTGGTGGCCTGCACCACGAGGCCGCGGGCGCGGGCGTCCATGACGCCGACGGCGCGCAGTGCGAGTAGCGTCACGGTTTGCACGGCGTCGCGCAGCTTGACGGGATCATCGAGATTGTCGGGCGCCAGCGGTCCGACCAGCGACTCATGCAGCGCGCCGAGCAGCGCGGTGGCGGCAAGCGCGGTATCCTGCGCCGGCAGATGGCCGGCGCGCACCGCGGCATCGATTCGGATGGCGATCTCACCGGCGATCTCGCGCCGGCTGGCCAGCCGCGAGGCGGTGACATCGACATCGACAGGCTCGGCCAGGATGCCCCAGGCGAGCTTGCGCTGCGACAGCACATGGACGGCAACCGTGGTGACCGCGGCGGCCAGCGCCGAGGACGGCCCGGGCGCGGCATCCGCGGCCCGGCGAATCGCGGCGAGCTCGTCGCGCGAGACCTCGGCGATCAGTTCGGAGATCAGGTCGGCCTTGGACGGGAAATAGCGGTAGACGGTTCCCGCCGCGACATGGGCGCGGACCGCCACCGGCGCGATCTGCACCGCAGCCATGCCGCCGTCCGCCGCCGCCTCGCGCGCCGCCGCTAAAATGGCGCTGCGCCGGGCGGCCAGCCGCTTTACCACCTGATGGGTTCGCCGATAGACCATGGCGCAGTTCCCGTCCCCAAACTCCCGCCGGCTCGGGATCGGCCGAACGAGACTTCACTATTTTAGGCGATCGAGCGCAGATCGCTGCAAAAGCTGAACACCTATTCATGGCGTCTGGCAAGACGGATTTGTGCCTTCTGGAATGCACAAAAAGGAGGGGTCCCGGCCCAGCGACCTTGGTTACTCCCAGCTTAAGGCACCCCCGTTCTGGTACTCGATCACGCGGGTCTCGAAGAAATTCTTCTCCTTCTTCAGGTCCATCGCCTCCGACATCCAGGGGAAGGGGTTGTCGGCTTCATCGAATACCGGCGCGAGCCCAAGCTGGGCGCAACGGCGATTGGCGATGAAGTGCATGTAGGTTTCACAAAGTGCCGCGTTCAGTCCGAGAAAACCGCGCGGCATGGTGTCCCGTCCATAGGCCGCTTCGAGCTCGGCCGCCGTCCGCACCATGTCGCGAATCTCCTCCTGGAAGGGCTTCGTCCAAAGATGCGGATTCTCGATTCGGATCTGGTTGATGACGTCGATGCCGAAGTTCAGGTGGATGGATTCATCGCGCAGGATGTACTGGTATTGCTCGGCGATCCCGATCATTTTGTTGCGCCGGCCAAGCGAGAGGATCTGCGCGAAGCCGGTGTAGAACCACATGCCTTCGAAGATGACGTAGAAAGCGACGAGGTCGCGCAGGAACGCCCGGTCTGCTTCCGGCGTCCCGGTCCTGAAGTCGGGATCGTCGAGATGCTGCGTATGTTTCAGCGCCCACGCCGCCTTATCAGTGATCGACGGCACCTCCCGGTACATGTTGAACAGCTCGCCCTCATCGAGCCCCAAGCTCTCGACGATGTACTGGAAGGTGTGGCTGTGCACGGCCTCCTCGAACGCCTGCCGCAACAGATACTGCCGGCATTCTGGATTGGTCAGATGGCGATAGATCGCGAGCACGATGTTGTTGGCGACGAGGCTTTCGGACGCCGCGAAGAAGCCGAGATTGCGCTTGATCGCGCGCCGCTCATCTTCGGTCAGGCCGTCGCGCGACTTCCACAGCGCGATGTCGGCCTGCATCGAGACCTCCGTCGGCATCCAGTGATTGTTGCAGGCGGCGAGATATTTCTCCCACGCCCATTTGTACTTCAGCGGCAGCAATTGATTGACGTCGGCGCGGCAGTTGATCATGCGCTTGTCGTCGACCGAGACGCGGCTGCCATGGCGATCGATCGCACCTAAGCCGGTCTGGTTGCCGGCTGCGGCGACGTTCATGACGGGGACCGCGTGGCGCGGGGTCGTAGCGGGCTCTGACCAGTCGAGCATGGCGTTATTCCTTATTCCGCTGCTCACTGGCAGGCTTCACATTCGGGATTGTCGATCGAGCACGCGATTGCGCCGGACAAGTCCGGTGCGCTGGACATCGCAGGAGCTACGCTGACTGCGTTGAGCTTGCCGTCGGTGCCCTTCAGCGTCGACTTCTCGACATGGGTGGCGCTGCGCGAGCGCAGGTAATAGGTCGTCTTGAGGCCGCGCTGCCAGGCCAGGCGATACAGCGCATCGAGTTTCTTGCCGGAGGGGTTGGCGATATAGAGGTTGAGCGACTGCGACTGGTCGATCCATTTCTGCCGCCGCGCCGCCGCCTCGATCAGCCAGGCGCTGTCGATCTCGAACGCGGTCGCATAGAGCGCCTTGAGATCATCAGAGATACGGTCGATCGCACCTAAGCTGCCATCGAAATATTTGAGATCACTGACCATCACCTCGTCCCACAAGCCGCGCGCCTTGAGGTCGCGGACCAGGAAGGCGTTCACGACGGTGAAATCGCCGGACATGTTGGATTTGACATAGAGGTTCTGGTAGGCGGGCTCGATCGACTGCGCCACGCCGCAGATGTTGGAGATGGTCGCCGTCGGCGCGATCGCCATCACATTGGAATTGCGCATGCCGACCGTCTTGACGCGCTCGCGCAGGCCGTCCCAGTCCAATGTGCGCGAGCGGTCCATCGCGACGTCACCGCGCGCTTCCGCCAGCAGCTCGATCGAATCGATCGGCAGGATGCCCCGGCTCCACAGCGATCCCTCGAACGATGGGTAACGACCGCGCTCGGCGGCGAGATCGACGGAAGCCGAGATCGCGTGATAAGCGATCGCCTCCATGCTGCTATCGGCGAAGGCGACAGCCGCGTCGGACGCAAGCGGAATCCGCAGCACCTGCAGCGCATCCTGGAATCCCATCAACCCGAGGCCGACCGGCCGATGCCGCAGGTTGGAGCGCCGCGCCTCGGGAATGGTGTAGAAATTGATGTCGATGACGTTGTCGAGCATGCGCATCGCGGTCGCGACCGTCCGCTTCAGCCTGGCCGTATCGAGCCCGCGCTCGCCGACGTGATTGAGCAGGTTGATCGAGCCGAGATTGCAGACCGCGGTCTCCTCGTCCGAAGTGTTGAGCGTGATCTCGGTGCAGAGATTGGAGGAATGGATCACGCCGGCGTGGCGCTGCGGTGAGCGCAAATTGCAGGGGTCCTTGAAGGTGATCCAGGGATGCCCGGTCTCGAACAGCATGGTCAGCATCTTGCGCCAGAGATCAACGGCACGGATCTTCTTGAATACCCGCATCTCGCCGCGCGCGGCCTTGTCTTCATAGGACGCGTAGCGCTCGGCAAAGGCCTTGCCGTAGAGATCGTGCAGATCGGGCGTCTCGTCCGGCGAGAACAGCGTCCATTCGCCGTCGGCCTCGACGCGCTGCATGAAGAGATCAGGCACCCAGTTGGCGGTATTCATGTCGTGGGTGCGGCGGCGGTCGTCGCCGGTGTTCTTGCGCAGGTCGAGGAATTCTTCGACGTCGATATGCCAGGTCTCGATATAGGCACAGACCGCGCCCTTGCGTTTTCCGCCCTGGTTGACGGCAATCGCGGTGTCGTTGGCGACTTTAAGGAACGGCACGACGCCCTGGCTCTCGCCATTGGTGCCCTTGATATGGGCGCCCAGCCCGCGCACCCGCGTCCAGTCATTGCCGAGGCCGCCGGAATACTTGGCGAGCAGCGCATTGTCCTTGATCGACTTGAAGATGCCGTCGAGATCGTCGGGAACGGTGGTGAGGAAGCAGGACGACAATTGCGGCCGCAGCGTGCCGGAATTGAAGAGCGTCGGCGTCGACGCCATGAAGTCGAAGGAGGACAGGAGATTGTAGAACTCGATCGCGCGCGCCTCCCGGTCGATCTCGCGCAGTGCAAGCCCCATGGCGACGCGCATGAAGAACGCTTGCGGCAATTCAATCCGGTGGCCGCGGACATGCAGGAAATAGCGATCATAAAGCGTCTGCAGCCCTAAGAACTGGAACGCAAGATCGCGCTCCGGCTTCAGTGCCGCGGCCAGCTTGTTCAGGTCGAAGCGGCCGAGTTCGGGATCGAGCAATTCGGCGCTGATGCCGGTCTTGATATAGGCCGGAAAATATTCGCCATAGCGCACCGCCATGTCCGCCTGCGACGCTTTCGTTGGCGCGCCCTGCACGAAGGACAGCACTTCAGTGCGGAGCTTGTCGAGCAAGAGGCGCGCGCTGACATAGGCGTAGTTCGGCTCCTGCTCGACCAGCGTACGCGCCGCCATCACGCTGGCGAGCGCGAGTTCCTCCTGGCTGATGCCGTCATAGAGATTGCGCTGGATTTCCCCGACGACAGGCGCAGCGTCGACACCGTCGAGCCCCGCGCAGGCCTCGCCGACGATCATCGCCAGCCGCGCATGGTCGAGCGGCACCTTGCTGCCGTCCGCGAGCGTGACGTGGACGATTGGCCCGCTCGATGCCGTTGCGGATTTAGTTGCCTGCTGTTCGGCGCGCTGCCGCGCCCGCTCCTCGCGATAGAGCACATAGGCGCGCGCCACCTTGTGATGGCCGCTGCGCATCAATGCCAGTTCAACCTGGTCCTGGATGTCCTCGATATGAAAGGTGCGGCCTTCGCTCATCCGGCGCGACAGCGCGCCGACGACTTCGGCGGTCAATTCCTCGACCGCTTCGTGCACGCGGCGCGACGCAGCCGCCGTATTCCCCTCGACCGCAAGGAAGGCCTTGGTCATCGCCACCGAGATCTTACCGGCATCGAATTGCGACACCGCGCCATTGCGGCGAATCACCTGCATCGGCAGCCGTGCTTCCGGCGCCGCGATTGATTCGGGGCGCAGGTGGATGAGAGGTGACGCGGTGGTTTCGCGATCGAGAGAGAGTGACATCTTGCAGACCCCGTGATGTTGCTGGGGCCGGATGCCGGAGGCGACGCTGCGTGATGATGCCGGCGGCGTACCGGCATGAGCCTGCAAGCGGCCGCCGGGACACCCCGCCCGTGGACGTTATTTGCTGTCGCGGCAGGTCTCCTGGCTCGCAGGTCGGCGTCACTCCCCGTCTTCCCAATGCGATGCCGCATCAGTGACGTCTAAAATCGGGAGCAACTCACTGCTTACAGTTGCGGGGGCAGCGCTGGATTCTCGCGAGAAAGGCGCGATCACCAGCTTCCCTCTTAGCCACCATTCCTTGCGTTATGATGGACCGTGACAGCTACATCTGGTGCGATTTGGGGAATGGTGTCAATGGGACGTATGGGCGAAGCGCAAAAATTCCGGTCGATACCGTTGGCGCTGTGAACAACCGGCTCCACGCGCACGTGATGTCAGCCGAGTTGACGTTCGCGCGATCTTGCCAGTAAGTGAACGCGTCGTGGTTCTTCGGAGAGATCTTTTCCGGAGCTAAGAGGGAAGCCGGTGTAAAGCCGGAGCTGCCCCCGCAACTGTAAGCGGCGAGCCGCGGTCCACAATTGCCACTGAAGCCTGCAAAGCTTCGGGAAGGCCGGACCGCAGCAACGACCCGCGAGCCAGGAGACCTGCCTCGACAACATACACGTCCTCGGGCGGGGTGTCCCGGTGGTGCGGTTGCGATTCCGTGCGCACCTCGCGCAGGGAATCCAGACGTGTCACTACGGCCTTTGCCCCCAACTCATGGGGTTAAGCCAATATCTTCCACTTCACTTGTTGTTGCGTCCCTCGGCACGCCGCGGATCGGTCCGCGCCGTGAACTGAAATTCGCGCTGGAACGCTTCTGGTCCGGCGCGTCAGACGAAAAGACGCTGATCGAAACCGGCGTCGGGCTGCGCGCGGCCAATTGGGCGCGGCAGAAGAAGCTCGGTATCACCGTGATCCCGTCGAACGATTTCTCGTTCTACGATCAGGTGCTCGACACCTGCGCAATGGTCGGCGCTATCCCGGAAAGCTATGGCTGGACCGGCGGCGCGGTGCCGCTTGCGACCTACTTCGCGATGGCGCGTGGCGCCAAGGCCGACGCGCATGACGAGGCCTGCGGACATGCCCATCACGCACATGGCGTGGCGGCGCTCGAAATGACGAAATGGTTCGACACCAACTATCACTACATGGTGCCGGAGCTTCGCAAGAACCAGTATTTTGCACTCTCATCGCGCAAGCCGATCGAAGAGTATGAGGAGGCGAAGGCGCTGGGTTATCAGACCCGCCCCGTGCTGGTCGGCCCGGTCACGTTCCTGAAACTGGCCAAGTCCAAGGAACCGCATTTCGACACGCTGTCGCTGCTCGACAGGCTCCTGCCGGTCTATATCGAACTATTGCGCGAACTCGCTGCCCGCGGTGCGGAATGGGTGCAGATCGACGAGCCCTGTCTCGTGCTTGATCTGGACGCCGCCGCGCAGCAAGCCCTACGGCGCGCCTATTCCGAAATCGCCAAAGCGGTGCCGGACATCAGGATCATGCTGGCGACCTATTTCGGCGGGCTCGGCGGCAATCGTGCGGTCGCGTTTGATCTTCCGGTCGCCGGCCTGCATCTCGATCTCGTGCGCGCGCCCCAGCAGCTCGGCGAGCTCATCGACGTTCCGAAAGAACGGGTGCTGTCGCTCGGCGTGATCGACGGCCGCAACGTCTGGCGCGCAGATCTGAGCCGGATCCTCGATCAGCTTGGGCCCGTCGTCGCAAAGCTCGGCAAGGAGCGCATTCAGATCGCGCCATCCTGCTCGCTGCTTCATGTACCCATCGATCTCGCCCTGGAAACCAAGCTCGATCCCGAGGTGAAGACCTGGCTTTCATTCTCGGTGCAGAAGCTCGAAGAGCTTGCCGCGCTGGGCGCGGCGCTTGGAAGTGGCCGGGCCCATGCGTCCGAAGCGATCCGAGCGTCCGATGCCGCCGCGGCCGCGCGCAAGACCTCACCGCGGATTCACGATGCCAAGGTTGCCCGGCGTCTCGCCGCCATCGATGGCGGCATGCGCCATCGTGCCAGCCGGTTCGCCGAGCGTGCCGAGGTGCAGCGCGAGCGGTTCAATCTGCCACGCTTCCCGACCACGACCATCGGCTCCTTCCCGCAGACAACCGATGTCAGAAACGCACGCGCCGCACATGCCAATGGCGCACTCAGCGATACCGCATACAAGACCTATCTGCAGCATCAGACCGCGCGCGCCATCCGTTGGCAGGAGAATATCGGGCTCGACGTCCTGGTCCATGGCGAGTTCGAGCGCAACGACATGGTGCAGTATTTTGGCGAGCAGCTTTCCGGCTTCGCCTTCACCGAGCTCGGCTGGGTGCAGTCCTATGGCTCGCGCTGCGTCCGGCCGCCGATCCTCTATGGCGACGTCTCACGACCGCAGCCGATGACGGTCGAATGGTGGCAATTCGCGCAGTCACTGACGGCAAAGCCGGTGAAGGCGATGTTGACCGGCCCCGTGACCATCCTGAACTGGTCCTTCGTCCGCGATGACCTGCCGCGCAGCGACGTGTGCCGACAGATCGCGCTCGCGATCCGCGATGAGGTGCTCGATCTCGAGATGGCCGGCGCCGGCATGATCCAGATCGACGAAGCAGCACTGCGGGAAGGCCTGCCGCTGCGCAGGTCGGAATGGAAGACCTATCTCGATTGGGCGGTCGATAGTTTCCGCATCTGTTCCTCCGGCGTGCAGGACGAGACCCAGATCCACACCCATATGTGCTACTCCGAGTTCAACGACATCATCGACGCCATCGCGGCGATGGACGCCGATGTCATTTCGATCGAGACCTCGCGCTCGAAAATGGAATTGCTCGACGCCTTCCGGAACTACCGCTACCCGAACGAAATCGGTCCCGGCGTCTACGATATCCATTCACCGCGCGTGCCTGACATTGGCGAGATCACCGACCTCCTCAAGCTCGCAAGAGAGCGGCTCTCCGACGCGCAGATCTGGATCAACCCCGACTGCGGCTTGAAGACCCGCAAGTGGGAAGAGGTGCGCCCGGCGCTCGCCAACATGGTCGCCGCCGCCCGCGAATTGCGGTCGCTTGGCTAGACAGCGCCGCCCCGTCTCTTATCCTGCGGCGGCTCGAAGAGGAGAACGCCATGCGCTTCTGGATTCAATGCACAAGGTTCGAGACGGAGCAGCCCATTCACATCAATATCGCGCTCGTCGGCAGCATGTGGCGCGACGGCGAGCGCACCGTACTCGCCTTCGTCGGTGGCGATGGCGAGAGGATTGAGGTCGTCGAGACACCGGAGCAGATGTTGGACCGGCATCTCGGCACGCCCGGGACCGCATGACGATATGCAGGCGGTTGCAACATCATTGCGAAGAAGGACCCATAACCACAGGCGTTTACAGTGTGCTCCGCTACAACGGCTTGCTCGCGCCACGACAGCCGCCTGTGGAATGAGTCCCGGGCCCCAGCTACGCCCAAGGGGCTTCGCCGCGGCACGCAAGCCCGGGACGACGATGGAGTGTGGAGCAATCGCCAAAGCAAAAGCCCGGCACTAGGCCGGGCTTCTGTACGTCTTGCTCTCTGATCGCGCTTACGCCTGCGGCTGCGGCTCCAGGCCGGGCTCCGGATCCGGGCGCGGACGCGACTTGCCGGCAGGCGGCACGGCGGAGGCACGTGGCGTGGTCGGCTCGAGCACGGACTCGCGGTTCGGCTTCTTACCCTTCAAGAGATCAACGATCTCGTCGCCGGTCAGCGTCTCGAACTCGAGCAGGCCTTTCGCCAGTGCTTCGAGATCGGCGCGCTTCTCGGTGAGGATTCGCGTCGCCTCGTTGTAGCCTTCCTCGACCAGGCGCTTGATCTCGGAGTCGATCTTCTGGACTGTCGCCTCCGAGGCGTTCTGGGTGCGCGACACCGACATGCCCAGGAACACTTCATCCTGGTTCTCGCCATAGGAGACGGTGCCGAGCTGTTCCGACAGGCCCCAGCGGGTCACCATCATGCGCGCCAGACGTGTCGCCTGCTCGATGTCGGAGGCCGCGCCCGAGGTGACCTTCTCGCGGCCGAACACCAGTTCTTCCGCGACGCGTCCGCCCATCATGATCGCGAGACGCGAGGTCATCTGCTCCAGCGACATCGACAGTTTGTCGCGCTCCGGCAATTGCATGACCATGCCGAGTGCACGGCCGCGCGGAATGATGGTCGCCTTGTGGATCGGGTCGGTGGCGACGACGTTGAGGCCGACGATCGCGTGGCCGCCTTCGTGATAGGCGGTCAGAAGCTTCTCTTCCTCGGTCATAACGAGCGACTTGCGCTCGGCGCCCATCATCACCTTGTCCTTGGCCTCTTCGAACTCGGCCTGCGTCACCATCCGCTTGTTACGGCGGGCGGCGGTCAGCGCGGCCTCGTTGACGAGGTTCATCAAGTCGGCACCCGAAAAGCCCGGGGTGCCGCGTGCGATGGTCTTCAGGTTGATATCGGGCGCCAGCGGCACCTTGCGGACGTGAACCTTCAGGATCTGCTCGCGGCCGACGACGTCAGGGTTCGGCACCACGACCTGACGGTCGAAGCGGCCGGGCCGCAGCAGCGCCGGATCGAGCACGTCGGGCCGGTTGGTGGCGGCGATCAGGATCACGCCCTCATTGGCCTCGAAGCCGTCCATCTCGACCAGCAACTGGTTCAGCGTCTGCTCGCGCTCGTCATTGCCGCCGCCGAGGCCGGCGCCACGATGGCGGCCGACCGCGTCGATTTCGTCGATGAAGATGATGCAAGGCGCGTTCTTCTTCGCCTGCTCGAACATGTCGCGCACGCGCGATGCACCGACGCCGACGAACATCTCGACGAAGTCAGAGCCGGAAATGGTGAAGAACGGCACGTTGGCTTCGCCCGCGACCGCACGCGCGATCAGCGTCTTACCGGTGCCGGGAGGGCCGACCAGCAACACGCCGCGCGGAATGCGTCCGCCCAAACGCTGGAATTTGCCGGGGTCGCGCAGGAATTCGACGATCTCCTGCAGGTCCTGCTTGGCCTCGTCGACGCCGGCGACGTCCTCGAACGTCACCCGGCCATGCGCCTCTGTCAGCATCTTGGCGCGCGACTTGCCGAAGCCCATCGCCTTGCCGGCGCCGCCCTGCATCTGCCGCGACAGGAAGATCCACACGCCGATCAGCGCGATGAAGGGAAGCCAGGAGACCAGGAGCGAAACGAACCACGGCACGTTGTCGCCCGGCGGCTTCGCGGTGATCTGCACCTTGCCGTCATAGAGGCGCTTCACCAGCGTCGGATCGTTCGGCGCATAGGTCTGGAAGCTCGAGCCGTTGGTGAAGGTGCCATGGATTTCCGGCCCCTGGATCACGACGTCACGGACATGGCCCTGGTCGACTTCGCTGAGGAGCTGCGAGAACGAGATGTCCTGCGAGGACGCGCGCTGACCCGGGTTCTGGAAGAGCGTAAACAACGCCAACAGCAGCAAGACGATAATGACCCAGAGGGCGAAATTCCGCAGATTGGCGTTCATTGATCTTCCTTCGTGGTCGCGCGGATCGCGGCCTCAAAACTATCCTCGGGCGGCCTCAGGCAGGGCACTTCAGGATATCCCTGGGAATCCCCCTTAGCGACTGCATACAATTTAGGTGCCACGGGAGTATATGCCAAGGGAACTGCACAGGACTATTTAGCGCATCCTAGCCCGATTCCCGGTCAAATAATGGCGCAAAGATCCGGGTTTTTCGGGGGTAGTTAAGCGGATATGATGGGAATTTTCCTATTCGCCTGAATATCAGCGGGCCCGGCTCCTGCGCGGCGGTGCCGGCTCGACCCGGATCCGCCCATTGGCGAGCCCAATGACCGCGCCGGCGAGCGTCTGCTTCAGCTTGCCCGCCCTCTGCGTCACCGCCTGATCGAGTGCGGCCAGCAGGGCCTCGATCTTGCCCAGTTCGGCCGGCCCCTCATGGCCCACGCGGTCGATCGCGCGCTTGAGCAGGCGCAGCCGGACCTCCTCGGGAAGGGCCACAAAGGCCCCGGCATCGAATCCGGGGCGCGCCGCATTGCCATCGCGCAGCGCAAGGTAACGCTCGGCACCATCAGCCAGCACTTCCACCGCGGCATTGGCCCGAGCGAGCCGCGCTGCCAGCCGCGCCAGGTTCCGGGCAGCGCCGCCCTCTGCAGCCAGTGCCGGCATCAGCGCGCGCAGCCGCGGACGCGTGAACGCAGTGTCACGATTGGTCGGATCGACCGCATAACCGATCCTGGCTTTCTCCAGGGTAGCGATCAGCCGCGCCTTTGGAACAGCGAGCAGCGGCCGCGCCAATCTCACCCCTTCGCGCTCGGTCTCGCGCGCCATCGCGGCGAGGCCGGCGATGCCGCTGCCGCGCAGCAGCCGCATCAGAAGCGTTTCGGCCTGGTCGTCGCGGGTGTGGGCCGTGAGGATATGCGTCGCCCCGCTCGCGCGGGCCGCTTCGGCCAGCAGGCGATAGCGCGCCTCGCGTGCCGCCTCCGGCAGGCCGCTGTTCGGCTTGGTCCCGGTCCAGCGCAACGTCCGATGGGGCAGATCGAGCGTGCCCGCAAGGCGCTTGACCTCACGCGCTTCGCGCGCGGCCTCCCGGCGCAGGCCGTGGTCGACAGTGACTGCAATCAGCCGCGGCCCCTGCTTCAGTGTCCGGCGCCAGCGCACCGCGAGCCACATCAACGCCACCGAGTCGGGACCGCCGGACACGGCCAGAACAATCGCTGGCGCGCGCTTCCAGTCGTCTAACAGACGTTTGGCTTCGGTCGCGGAAATCGCGCTGCTGTCATCGGACATGGCGGTGCCATTGGTCGCGGAGCCGATCGGCTCCTGCGTCACCGGTTTAGCACTTGATCCGCTTCTGCTCACGATCGACGGCAGCTTTGACGCCCGTGGAAGCCCGCGGATATTTCCGCGTCACTTCGCCGAGCGCGGCGCAGGCGGCTTCCTTCTCCTTCAGCGCCGCCAGTGATTGGCCAAGCCGCAGCAGTGCGTCCGGCGCCTTGGCCGACTTGTCGAACTTCGTGGTCACGCCGAGGAAGGACTCGGCGGCGTCACGATACTGCTGACGCTGAAAGTAGCTCTCGCCGAGCCAATATTGCGCATCCGGGATCAAGGGGTCGCTCGGATATTTCTGCGAGAAATTCCGCATGGTTTCCTCGGCGAGCGCATAGTCCCTGCGCTGCATATAGCCGATGCCAAGATCGAACTCGTCCTTCGATGTCGCCGATGGCGGCAAGGTGGTCAGTGCGGCGGTGGCGGCACCCCCCGCCGGTGCGCCGGCATTGCGTGGGCTGGTGTTGCCGAGGTCGAGCGGTTCGCCGGCGCTACGTCCGCCGGTCGCGCCGACCGCAGCATCCGGTGACATCGGCATCTGGCCGCCGCCGAGTGCGCGCGGCGCCCCCGGGGCGTTCGGGTTCTGGTTGGGATCGAAGGCATCGCCACGGCCGCGGCGCCCTCCCGCCGCTGGCGCTGCCGGCTCCTGAACGATTGGAGCGGGAGCTGCGATCTGGGTCTGGTCGTAGCCGCCCTGCGATTGCCTGTAACCCGGCTGCGGTTGCCCATAGCCCTGTTGCGGCTGTCCATAGGACGGCTGGCCGCCTTGCGGCGGGTAGGACTGTGCAGGCTGTGCGGCCGGAGGCATGGCGGCGACGCCGGGCTGGGCAGCCTGGGGCTGGCCGCCGGGGCCGGACGGCGCAGCGCCGAGCTGACGCAGGCGCTCCTCCAACTGGCGGTTACGATACTGCAGTTCCTCGTTCTGGCCGGTCAGCTGCCGAAGCTGGTTCTCCAGGTGCTGGACCCGCATTTCGAGGTCGGCATCGTCGGATTGTGCGAAGGCCGGTGCGGAAATGGCCAGTCCCGCGGCAACCGCCGCGGCGCGTGCAACTGTAAGAAATCTGGATGACATCTTGCCCTGACGACGAAAATCGACGCGGAACCACACTGAGGCAGGGAGTACGCCGGAATTGTGACTGAAGCAAATCAACGTTCAAACAAAACCGGCGCCTCTCGGCGCCGGCGGCAAATCGCAGAGTTTTCGAAAGCTCACGAACTCGCGTTCAGCACCGTCACGGCGCGGCGGTTCTGCGACCAGCAGGAGATGTCGTTGCAGACCGCCACCGGACGTTCCTTGCCGTAGGAGATGGTGCGCATCCGGCTCGGATCGATGCCGCGCGAGGCGAGATAGGAGCGAACCGCCTGGGCGCGACGCGCACCGAGCGCGATATTGTATTCACGTGTGCCGCGCTCGTCGGCATGGCCTTCGATGGTAAAGCTGTAACGGTTGTAGCTCTGCAGCCACTGCGCCTGCTTGTCCAGGGTCGCGATCGCCTGCGGGGTCAGGTCGGTCTGGTCGCTCTCGAAGAAAACACGGTCGCCGACGTTCACGACGAAATCCTGCTGGCTGCCCGGGGTCGCCGCGTTCGCCATCGCGCCATCGGCGCCGAGATTATTCTTGGCGCATGCACCCATCGATAGCGCGACCGCCACCACCGCGGCGAGCTTCAATCCCTGGAGGATTCGCATCTGATATTTCATTCCCGGAGCCTCCACGCTCACGTTCTCGAACTCTCATCCGATCTACAGGGCGATGGTTAAGCGAACGTTCCGTCAACCTTGATGGGACCTTGCCAGACCCGATCAAATGCGGACGAACGGCGAAAAGCGCCCCCGATGGTTAATGGGTTGTAAATGTGGCGCGAGGGTGAAGACAAGCGCGGAGGCCGCCGGAATCGCCGATTTCCCGGCTTTACCGGGAAGAATCGGCGCAGAGTGCGGGACTTCAGCGACAGTTCGGGCGAAGCCGGACTATTCAGGAACTTGGAACGATCGACGCTTGCGCGAAGGAGGGCCGGACATCAGTGGTACCAGATTGACCCCGCCCCCGCTCGAACAGCATCCTTCGTTCGAACGCGCTCGAGCGCAGGAACGGATAGCGGGCGAGCACCCGCTCAGACACGTTCGGCAGGTGTGCGGCCATCAATCCGACCGGCTTGACCAGGCCCGGATAGAGGCGGGGCTGGGACCAGACCTCGTGCAGGAATACCCGACGGTAGAACGCCATGTGCTCGGCACGAACGATGGCCAACCCGTAGTCCGCATTGAAGTGAACGCCGGCAGTCGACCCGAGCCGCACCGTGACATAAGGCAGTTCCGGAAAATTCCGCGCCTTTTCAGGGTCGGCGACAAAGCGCGTTGAATCGATGAAGACGAGGCCCTGATCGAGCTTGGGATGAAGCACGTCGCCGAACAGCTCAACTGAGGGCGACATCCGCCACTCGGACGTCAGCACGCTGATCCGGATAGAGCTGTAGAGTTCGCCGTGAACGTACACGCCAAACGTCCAGGCGTTCGGAGCGTCCTCATATTGATCGACGACGCGCTCGTCGGCCGAAGGCTGGATTGCGCCTTCACGGAGATAGGCGCGATAGCGGAGTCGGTAGATCTCGTCCTTTTCCTCAGGGGTCTCGGCGAGACGGTAATCGACTCGATCCAGCGGGTCCGCAAGCCGTCCTGTAGCCGGCTTGATGGCTTCGGCTGCGGACCTCATGGGCTACTCCAAAAAACTATCACCAGCACACACAACTTTTGCGCGCGGTAAACCTTTACGCGCATTTGAATAAATTAACAGCTTCTTAACTGGTGTGCAAAGCGATCGCGGCATTACGGTTAACCGCTACGCGCACGGCTTGTACGCCGACCATGCGTCGGTACGCCGGTAAGACTACGGTATCGGGTGATCTCAGGCGATCGAACGCGAGGCAACCACGAACGGCTGATCGTCGGTATGGCGGCTGTGGGAAGCCTTCAACAACTGGCGGATGCGCACCGCAGGAACGGGGCGGCTGAATAGATAGCCCTGCGCCTCGGTGACCGCACCATCGGCGCCGACCAGCTCGAGCTGCTCGTTGGTCTCGATGCCCTCGACCACGACCAACATGCCGAGATCGGCCGACAGCCGCGCCACGCCGCGCAGCAGCGTCAGCGGGCGGTCGGTATCGATACCTTCGAGGAACGAGCGGTCGATCTTGACCTTCTGCAAGGGGAAGTTGTGCAGATAGCTCAGACTCGAATAGCCGGTGCCGAAATCGTCGAGCGAGATCCGTACACCCAGCGCATGCAGCTGCGACAGCACGTCGTGCGTCACTTGCGTATTGCGCAACAGTGAGGACTCGGTGATCTCGATCTCAAGACGTCGCGCTGGCAGGCCCGAAACCTCCAGCGCATAGCGGACCTCGCTCAGCACGTCGCGCTGATGGAACTGCTGCGGCGACAAATTGACCGCGACGCTGACGGATTCGGGCCAGGTCATGCATTCCATACAGGCCTTGCGTAGAATCCAGCGGCCGAGATCGACGATCAACCCCATGTCCTCCGCTACCGGAATGATCTCGATCGGAGAGACCGTGCCGCGCACCGGATGATTCCAGCGCAATAGCGCCTCGCAGGTCGTGATCCTGCCGGTCTTGAGATTGACCAGCGGCTGGTAATAGAGCTCGAACTCCTCGTTCGCCAGCGCCTTGCGCAGGTCGAGCTCGAGGATGCGGCGCGCTTCGACGATCTGGGCCATCTCGTCGCGGAAAAAGCAGAACGTGCCGCGCCCGTCAGCCTTGGCGCGATAGAGTGCCATATCGGCGTTCTTCAAAAGCGTGTCGGCGCTGACGCCCGGCGAGGTCATGGCGATGCCGACGCTGGCCCCGATCTCGACCAGGTGATTGTGAATCTTGTAGCGCTCGCTCAGCCGATCGACGATGCGACGTGCAAGGCTGGCCGCATCCTCATGTGATTTGATGTCCTGCTGGAACACCACGAACTCGTCGCCGCCGAAGCGCGCCACGAAATCTTCCGGCCGCAGCATTTCGCGGAGCCGGCCGGCTACCGCGCAGAGGAGCTGGTCGCCGCAGGGATGGCCGAGCGTGTCGTTGACCTGTTTGAATTGGTCGAGGTCGATGAACAGCAGGGCCGACAGTTGCGCGGCGCCCTGCTGGCCGGCTAGGAGGCGACCGATCTCGTCCCGGAAATGGACACGGTTGGGCAACGCCGTGAGTTCGTCGTAGCGCGCCAGATGGTTGATCCTGGCCTCTGCATTGCGCCGCTCAGTGATGTCCTGCAGCAGCGCGACGGCGCCACCGCCGGTCATCGGCTGGAACGTCCAGGACAGCGCGCGGCCGCGCGTGGCGTCCGGATCGTTGGTAACCATGTCCCGCGTCTCGGTGTGTTCGATCTCGGCGAGAATCTTCCTGCCACTTGCATCGGAGATCGAACCGGAGCTGACGCAGGCTGCGATGATGTCGGCCGCGCTGGCGCCGCGCTGCACCAGATCTTCCGACAACTGCATCATCTCGCTAAAGCGATGATTCATGACGGCCAGCCGGCCATCGGCGCGGAACATGCACAGGCCGTGCGGCATGTTGTTCAGCGCGGTGTCAAACTGGCTAGCCAGCGCGGCCTCGCGCTCGCCCGCCACCAACGCCTGCACGAAGATCCGCTGCAAGTTGGTCGATATCTGTTTCAGGGCGAGGAAGAACACCGCGGCCACGATCGCCATCCCGATATAGTAAGGCGTTCCCTTCATCGCGAGCGCGATCGAGGTCGGACCACAGGCGAGCGCGATCTGGACATGGAATATCCATGGCCGGCCGTAGGTGCGGCCCGCGCCGGCCGCCACATAGCCTGTTGTGACGGACAGGCAGATCATGTGCGCGACCGCATCGTCGCTGCCGAGCAGCGTGACCGTACACCAGACGCCGAGCGCGATCGCATAGGCCATCGCGCCGATCTGATAGCGGACATCCCAGCGCGCCACCTCCTCGGTGGTCAGGACCGACCTGCGCGACATGTACCAGTGCATGTCGACCGCGCGGGCGGCGCCGGTGATCACCAGCAGTGCGACACAGGGCCAGAGCCAGAGCAGCTGCGTCTTCATGGCGGTCAGCACTGCCGCCATTGCCACCAGCGCAGCACCGGCGAACAGGGGCGCCGGATTCTGGAACAGCGAATCGATCAGTGCCGCGTAGATCGACGGCGACACCTTCTGGTCGGAATCCGCGCTCTGGTTGGCGAGCTGCATGCTGCTCATACACGTCCTGTTGTAACGTGCAGTTTTACCCGGCGCTGATGAAGTCTTTCTGAGGGAATATCGTTACCAAGACCTTGTTTCGAGTTTTATTCAGAAGAAATCCTCTTTTAGTTTCAATGGACTGGGAAAAATTTTCCGGTTAACGGGAATGGTTACCCGCTTAAGCCCCCCGGCAATTTACGACAATAGCGGCGACCACGCCGGATCGGACGCGAAGCCCGGCGTCGGCACACGCAGTTCGTTGCGGCCGGAAACGTCGACGGTGAAGAGCGACGGTCCCTGGCCGGGATCGCGGAAGAACATCACGACGCGCCCGTTCGGCGCAAAAGTCGGCCCCTCATTGTGATAGCCCGAGGTCAGGATCCGCTCGCCCGAGCCATCGGGCTTCATGATGCCGATTGCGAACTGGCCGCCGCCCTGCCTGGTGAACGCGATGTAGTCGCCGCGCGGCGACCACACCGGCGTCGAGTAGCTGCCGTCGCCAAAGGAGATGCGTTGCGCCTGCCCGCCATTTGTCGCCATCACATAGATCTGCGGCTTGCCGCCACGATCGGACTCGAAGCAGATACGCGTTCCGTCGGGTGCAAAAGATGGCGAGGTGTCGATCGCCGGCGTGTCGGTCAGCCGCGTCATCGATTTCGAACGCAGATCCATCACGAACAGATTGGAGTTGCCGCCCTGCTGCAGGCTCATGATGATGCGCTGGCCGTCCGGCGAGAACCGCGGCGAGAACGACATGCCCGGGAAATTGCCGACGATCTCGCGCTGGCCGGTCTCGATGTTAAGCAGATAGACCCGCGGGTCGCCCTGCCCGAACTCCATATAGGTGATTTCCTGGGTCGATGGCGAAAAGCGCGGGGTGAGCACGAGGTCCGAGCCACGGGTCAGATAGCGCACATTGGCGCCGTCCTGGTCCATCAGCGCGAGCCGCTTGACGCGGCGCTCCTTCGATCCGGTCTCGTCGACGAAGACGATGCGGGTATCGAAATAGCCCTTCTCGCCGGTCAGCCGCTCATAGATCTGGTCGGAGATGATGTGCGCGATGCGCCGCCAATATTCGGCCGAGGTATCGTATTGCTGGCCGGCGAGCTGCTGGCCGGTATTGACGTCCCAGAGGCGGAATTCCGCCTTCACGCGCCCGTTGTTCTGCCGGGTCATGCGTCCGGTGACCAGCGCCTGCGCGTTGACCGACTTCCAGTTCTGGAAGTTCGGTGCGGCGTCGATGTTGATGTTCTTCTCGAGATAGGCGGCCTGGTCGATCGGCGCGAACAGGCCCGATCGCTTGAGATTGTTGGTGATGACCTGGGTGACGCCGGCGCCAACTTCAGTATCTCCAGGTGTGCCAGGCGTGAAATTCGGGATCGCGATCGGCAGCGGCGCGAATTCGCCATCGGGAATCGGCACGCGCTTGGGGCCTCCTTGCGCGAATGCGCCACGCGGCGCGGCGGCAATGGTGCCGAGCGCGGCCATGCCGGAAATGATCTGGCGGCGGCTCGGACGGAAAAACGTCTCAAACGATTTATTCTGATCGGTCATCGTTGGCGAACTTTGCTTCATGGGACCTCGAGCGCACATCGCGCTCAGGTCTTTCGTTCGGTGAACACGGGCGAAAAATATTTCCATTCGTCGAAGAAGGCCGCCGGCAGATTGTACGGCTGGCATTCGATGATCGCGCGCAACGCGCTCTCCTGATAGACGCGCAAATAAGGCGTCGACGGCGTGCCTTCCGGCACGGGCATGCCCTCGAGCGTGCCGTCGCGCTTCAGGCGGATCACGAAGGCGGCTTCCGTCTGCTGCGCCTCGATGCCGCCATAGGGCTTCTTCCAGCACCGCTCCACCTGGCTCTTGAACATCGCGCCCCAGGTCGCCGAATTGTCGGCGGCCTTGCCATGGGCAAGGCCGAGCGCTGCGTTGGAATTGAGCGTATCGCCGGCTGCCGCCTGGCGCGTCGGATCGCGCTTGTCGAGGAGCGCTGCGATCTTCGACTGGTCGAACACGCGCTCCTTCAGCTTCTGCTCCGGCGGCGGCTTGGCAGCCTGCTGTTGCGGCTTCGGCGGCGGCTTCTTCTCTTCCTTCTTGATCGCCTCGGCAATCGGATCGGGCTTCACGGGGTCCGGCTTCTTCTCGGCCTGCTTCGGCTCCGGCTTTGGCTCTTCCTTCTTCGCCTCTTCCTTTTTCGGCTCTTCCTTGGGCTTGGTCTCTGCAACCGGCTTCGGCGGGTCGGGCTTCTTTTCGACCGGCTTCTCTTCCACCTTCGGGGTCGGCGGCGGGGCGGTGTCGGTGACGATGGGCGGCTTCTTGTCCTCGATCTTGCCGACGGCGTCGTCGACCGGCTTGGCCTCGGCGACCTTCTCGACGAGCGGTTTCGGATTTTCCTTCTTGCCGGTCCTCTGGCCAGCCATCACATGGGCAAGCTGGTCGGAAGAAATGACGTCGACAGCGACGGTCTCCTCGTCCGGCAGGACATAGGCCTTGGACGAAAACGACACGAGGCCCCATCCCAGCACGAGCACGTGCAGGGCGATCGATGCCACCAGTGTCTTGTCGACCTTGACCTTCAATTTTCCCTGCAACTTACCCTGCTCTGCCACAGCTTAAGATCTCAAGATCCCCCCTCCGGGATGATGACGATGTTGGCCTTGAAGCCGGCGGTGCGAATCTGGCCCAGGAGCTTCATCATATCCGTGTAACAGACGTCCTTGTCCCCGCGCAGATATACCACGGCATCGTTATCCGACCGGGTCTCCCGGATAGCCTTGATTTTGGGCAAGAGGTCGGCAGCCGAGATCGGGGCGTCCCCGAGATAGAGTTCCACGTTCGAATTGCAACTCCCGCCGGTGCGCTTGACCGACAGCGTCAAGGGCGGGGTGTTCTGGGCAATAGACTTGCCGCCGCTCGCGATCGGCAGGTCGATGTCGATATTCGACGTCATCAAGGGCGCTGCGACCATGAAGATGATGAGCAGCACCAGCATCACGTCGACCATCGGCGTGACGTTGATTTCCGCCATCACGGCGGCGCGGCGCCGGCCACGGCGGCCACCGCCGCCCGACGAACCCGCCATGCTCATCGCCATGGCCTAAAACCCACCGCTTGCGTTCATCACTTGCTGCCTCATCAGGCCCGTTCGTCGATCTGGCGCGACAGAATCGCGGAGAACTCGTCGGCAAAGCCTTCCAGGCGCTGGGCCTGTCGGTTCACCTCGGAAATGAACTTATTGTAGAAAATAGTCGCCGGAATTGCGGCGATCAGGCCGATTGCGGTCGCAAACAGCGCCTCCGCGATTCCCGGCGCCACCACCGCCAGTGAGGTATTCTTTGATGCCGCAATCGACTGGAAGCTCGACATGATGCCCCAGACGGTGCCGAACAGGCCGACGAAGGGGCCGGCCGAGCCGACGGTCGCGAGCACCAGCAGCCGCCGTTCCAGCCGCTCGACCTCGCGCGCGATCGACACATTCATGACCTTCTCGATCCGCATCTGAAGGCCGCCAAAGGAGCGCGAATGGCTCTCGAAGGACCGCTTCCATTCGCGCATCGCCGCCACGAAACAGGCCGCCATCGACTGGGTCGGCTTGGCCGACAGCGTGCGATAGAGTTCCTCGATCGACTGCCCTGACCAGAACGCCTGCTCGAACCGGTCCATCGCGCGGCGGGTGCGCGAATACAGAAAGATCTTGTCGATCGCGATCGCCCAGACCCAGACCGAGCAGGCGAGCAACCCGAGCATGACCGCCTTCACGACCCAGTGGGCCTGCAGGAACAGCGCGATCAGCGACACGTCGCTCGAGGCCATGGGCAGCGCTGCCTGCGCCACGTCGGCGGGATTCATCGGCAATATCCTTTCAACGCAAAGATCCTCTGTCCTTCCCGGAGCAAATGGCTGCCGGTCCCGGATTTTCGTTTCGACGCGTTTTCCTCACGCGAACCGGTCTCCACCTCGCTTGAGCCGCCCCTCGCAGCCGCGCGCCCAGCGCGGCGGTTACGCGCCAGCCGCGAAAAGCTTTCATCTGTCGCATGGGAGGGCCGTCCAAGGCCGGGCCCTGCTTCCTCCGCCAACATGTCAAAACAAGGGCTGTTCGCGCGTCATTTCCGTCCCTCACCTGACTCTAACCGTGGTTAAGGCGAGGTTACCAAAGCCCGGTTTGGCGGCTGGAAATGCAGGAAATCCGGCCGGTTACGGGAATGGGCGGGTTCCCTGCTGCTTGTTCCCCATCCTAAGGAGATAGGCTGGCTTCAATTGTCAAACAGCGAAGGGGATATGACTCCGCATTCTCGCGGCATGACCTGCCCGAGCTTTGCGTTCGCTTCGCCCTCTCATTGAATAGAGGGCGCAGGGAAAGCCGGGTGCCGGTTGCACCCATGGGTCCCGTGCAACAAAAAGCACGGGGGTAGGACCACAGGTTCAACCGAAAACACTCCGGCTTTCCCTGCGCAGTGGTTTACGGCTTACTTCGTGCTCTTCCCGGTGACCGGGCTTTCTTGCCACCGTCGCCCGCGGCAGCTCTTGCTGCTCGCGAGCTTAGCGCCAGCGTCGGGGCGCCAGAACCACACGACTTCGCCGTCCGTGATGTGTGTGCTCGTCAGTCACATCCATCGCGTCCACCGCATCCCACCGCAACGTTCGTGACGATCGCGATCCGCCCCTCATCTTGGGTGAGACGCGCGGAGTTAAATCACTGATTTGCCCGACGGCGAAAGCGGAATGTTTTTGCCGCGAGGGCTGGACGGGGCGAATCACGTTGATTGGCCTAAGGAAAATCGCGCGAATGATACGATGCCGTCATGCCCGGGCAAAAGCGCGAAGCGCGTCTTCGCGCAGATGACCCGGGCATCCACGTCCTTTGCCTCCGCGGACGGGAGAACGTGGATGGCCGGGTCAAGCCCGGCCATGACGGAGGAGAGGATTGCGCAATGCGTCCCTCCGTCATTCCGGGGCGATGCGGAGCATCGAGCCCGGAATCCATTTCGCCTCTCGCGCTGTGGCCCGATGGATTCCGGGCTCGCGCTGCGCGCGCCCCGGAATGACGGACAAAACTTGGCGTGGGCGAAATGGTGGGTTACGCATCGGCCAAAGCTCGTCGAAGCCACAATCGCGCCCCGGGAGAAACTCATGCGCACCCATTCCATCGCCGCCATTCCTGCCGACGGCATCGGCCCCGAGGTGATCTCGTCGGGCATTCGTGTGCTGGAGGCGCTGGCGAAACGCTCCGGCGATGTCACCTTCAAGTTCAAGACGTTCGACTGGGGCTCGGACTACTACAAGAAGCACGGCGTCATGATGCCGGCCGATGGGCTCTCCGAACTGAAGAAGTTCGATGCGATCTATTTCGGCGCGGTCGGGGCGCCCGATGTGCCCGACCACATCACGCTGTGGGGGCTGCGGCTGCCGATCTGCCAGGGTTTTGACCAATACGCCAATGTGCGGCCGACCAAGATCCTGCCCGGCGTCGCCTCGCCCTTGCGCAATGTCGGCGTCGGCGATCTCGACTGGGTGATCGTGCGCGAGAATTCGGAAGGCGAATATGCCGGCGCCGGCGGACGCGCGCATAAGGGCCTGCCCGAGGAAGTCGGCACTGAAGTTGCGATCTTCACCCGCGTCGGCGTCACGCGCATCATGCGCTATGCGTTTCGGCTCGCGCAGTCGCGCCCGCGCAAGCTGCTGACTGTGGTGACCAAGTCGAACGCGCAGCGCCACGGCATGGTGATGTGGGACGAGATCGCCGCCGAAGTGGCGCAGCAATTCCCCGATGTCACCTGGGACAAGATGCTGGTCGACGCCATGACGGTGCGCATGACGCTGAACCCGAAAAGCCTCGACACCATCGTCGCGACCAACCTGCACGCCGACATCCTGTCCGATCTCGCAGGCGCGCTCGCCGGCAGCCTCGGCGTCGCGCCAACAGGCAATATCGATCCCGAGCGCCGCTTCCCCTCGATGTTCGAGCCGATCCACGGCTCGGCCTTCGACATTACCGGCAAGGGCATCGCCAACCCGGTCGCGACCTTCTGGACCGGCGCACAGATGCTGGAGCATCTCGGCGAGAAGGACGCGGCCGTGCGTCTGATGGCGGCGGTGGAACGCGTCTGCGCCGCCGGTGTGCTGACGCCGGACGTCGGCGGCAACGCGACGACGAAAGAGGTGACGGATGCAGTGATCGACGCGATTCAGGGATCGAATGTATGAGGCGCCTTCACCTCTCCCGAAGGGAGAGGTCGGATTTCGCGCGCCAGCGGGAAATCCGGGTGAGGGGTTGAGGTCTATCGAGAGAGCGTAACCCCTCACCCGGCGCTGCGCGCCGACCTCTCCCTATGGGAGAGGTGAAGTGCGGCCCGCCTGCGAAAGCAGATGGCACCTCTACCGCCACTTTGTCAGCCTGCCCATGATCGGCTTGAGCAGTTGCGGCGCAAGATAGATCGGGAATTGCGATAGCGCGAAGTAGAGCCAGGTCAGGCCCGGCAGCACGCCGTCGGTGGCGGCGACCATCAGGCCCATGTTCCGCTGCGACACCATCACGGCCAAGGAAAGCGCGCGCTCCATGCCGAAGCGGCGAAACACCAGCATGGTGCCGGCGAGCAGCGCAAAGAACACCGCAAAGGCGAGCAGCGTCAGCCCCAGCGCCTGCAGCGGTTCACGCCAAAAACTCGGCGCGACCGGACCCATGACTGCGCAAACGAACACCAGGAGGATCAGGATGTTCAGGCCGTCGATTGGCGCCTTGTGGCGCTCGATGGCGGCAAGCCCGAACAACAAACGGATGATCGCGGCGGCCGCGAGCGCGCCGGCCAGGATCAGAAACAGTTTTGCCCCGAGAGCGACCGGCGACAATGTCAAGGCAGAGCCGAAGAAGAGATAGGCGAACAGCGGCGCGGTGAGCGGCACCAGCGCGGTGCCGGTCACCAGCGTGATCAGCACCAGCGTGGCGTCCAGCCCCATCAGCGCCGCGAGCGAGGGCGAAGCCATCATCGGCGAAGCCACCGCCTGCAGCATCAGGCCCAGGAACAGGTCCGGCGAGGCTGTGCCGAGGCCGGCCGCGCGCCAGAAGACGCCGGTCATGGCCGGGACCGCCAGCAGCGTCCATGCCGTCGCAGCGAGCACAATCGCAGGCCGGCGCAGATAGAGCCGCAGCGCGGAGATATCCACGCGCATGAACGAGATGCAGAGCAGGAGAAAGACGGCCTCCGTAACGAAGGGCCGCAACGCTTCGCCGAGCGGCGGGATCGCGATGCCGATGAACACTAACGCGGCGACGGCGCGCGTGCCCTGGCGGCCGAGCCACGCGAGCGGCCCGACGATGGCAGCAATGGTAGCAGTCAAGGCAACAGGCATTGGCGTTCTCCTGATGGAGCCGCAGCACGGAGAGACCTGTTGAGATAAGAACATGCGCCCGCCGGACCGCGGCGGCACTCGTTCATGTTTTGCAGATGAGACAAGACGACGTGCCGCTCCTTAAAAGGAGCGCCACCAGCGCGACGCAGTGAAGGTCAGGCAATCGTCCATGGGACTTGATTGGCATCGTGCGACGCCATTGGCAAGAGGCACAGTGTCGTCCTGGCGAAAGCCAGGACCCATAACCACAAGCGGTTGTTGTGGCGCGTGCAAGTGGTTGCAGCGGAGCACACTCCAAACACTTGTGGTTATGGGTCCCGGCTCAAGGCCGGGACGACAGCGTCATTGCGGCAACGGAAGTGTTCAACACGGCCGCTTCAAAAACCAAACCGCCCGTCTGCTTTCGCAAACGGGCGGCTCAGGGCCATCAGGTTTTATGGGGGCACATCGCCTGAAGGCTAGCTCTCGATCTTATTCCTGACGCGTTTTCTTCACGCGAACCGGTGCCCACTTCGCTTGAAAACGTTATGGCTTTAGCCCTGCTGCGGCGGGGGCTGGTCGTTCGGCGGAGTCGGACGCTGGCGATGCTGGTTCATGAAGGCGTCGAACTCTTCCTTGTCCTTGGCGTGGCGCAGGCGGCTCAGGAATTCCTTGAACTCCTTCTGCTCCTCTTCGAGACGCTGCAGCGTCTCGGCGCGGTATTCGTCGAAGGCGCGGTTGCCGCTCGAGGGCGGACCAAAGCCCCAGCCGAAGCCGCGGCGCTCCATGCGGTCGCGCATGCGATCCATCTTGTACTGCATCCGCTCCATCTTGTTCTGCCAGCGATCCTGATCGTGGTGACTCCAGCAACCCATTCTTCTGCTCCCGAGTGTGAAAAAGAGGAGGGCGAGCCCGATCGGCCACCAAATGATGAAGCCAAGAATGGTCACGGCAATCCAGCCGGGGTGCCACGGGCTTTCGAACATGCGTGGGCGGTAGGGTTCTTCCACAGGGCCGCGCCATCGATTGACATCTGCGGTGTAGGCCATTTCCCTTCTCCATCACGGCATCACGCCGTTGTGAATGTAAATAACATTTACATACTTGGCCGATCCATTCCGAAAGTCAAGCCGACCCCACGGGGGTGCGACAAAATTATTTCGGCAATTTTATTTCGGTTTGCCCCAAGGACCGGCAGGCTTTTCGTCCAGCGGCTCGGGTGTGCGCTCGGTGGGGAAGCCGAGGCCGCGCAGATAGATCAGCACTTCGGCTTCCAGCAGCTCTTCCGGCGTCATCGGCAATTTGCGACGCGCAGCGTCACCACGGCCGAACAGCGAAGCGACGCCGTGCGACATCGCCCAGATGTGCAGCGCCATCATCATCGCCGGCGGACGCGGCACGCCGGGCGGCGCCAAAGCCGCAAGCCGCTCGGCGGCGGCACGAATGACTGCAAAGGCGCGTTCGCTTGCCGCCATCAGTGCAGGAGTTGTCTCGACGGGAACGCCGGATTCGAACATCGCCGAATAGAACGCCGGCTCCTCGCGCGCGAAGGCGAGATAGGCCTTGCCGACGCGCTCAAACGCGGTGATCGTGTCCGGACGGCCGTCGTCCCACGCCTGCGTCAGGAGCTGCTCGAACTGCTCGAAGCCGCGCTGGGCGATGCTCGACAATAGTTCGTCGCGGTCGCGGAAATGCCGATAGGGCGCGGCGGGGCTGACGCCGGCCATGCGCGCGGCGTCGGCGAAGGTGAAGCCGGCCGGCCCCTTCTGCGAAATCAAATCGAGCGCCGCCTGCAGCAACGCTTCTTTGAGATTGCCGTGATGATAGCCGCGCTCGCCGCGGCGCTGATCCTTGCGCCAGCTCATGTGAAAAGCTCTTACATGAGCCGGATGCAAAGGTCACTAGCGCCGAGGGCGCAACTTCGCGTCATTCCGGGGCGGCTCGCAGAGCCGAACCCGGAATCTCGAGATTCCGGGTTCGATGCTATCGCATCGCCCCGGAATGACGGCGGTTCGTAGCCCGGGTGGAGCCAACGGGTCGCGCGAACGCGCGCCCGATGACAGGCTCCGCGCAACCCGGGACGGCTGTGTCCGCATTTCCGGGCCCCGGGTGACGCTGGCGCTTCACCCGGGCTGCAGGGCTGGCGGCGAAATTAACGGCCCGGAATCGGAAGGACCGGCATGATCTCCACGGAGTCGCCCGGGAAGATCGCGAAATGCGGGTGGTTCTCGAACATTTTGGCGGCGGCCTCCTGCGAAGCGGCACGCACCACGGTGAACCCGGTCAACAGGTTGGTGATGTCGGCGATGCCGTTCGCGTCGACCTTCTTGGTCTTGCCGAGCGGGCCGCCCATCTCGACGATCACGCCCTGATGCTTTTCGACCCAGGCGCCCCACGCCGCCATCCCCTGCTGCTCCTTGGCGCGCCGCTCGGCCTCCGGCAGCGCGCGCCAGGCCGTCATTCGCGCGCCGTTCATGCTGCCGAGATAGACGGCGAGGAACGTATCGTTGCTGCTCATGTGCTTCTCCCTTGGCGTTGAATTGACGATCGGTGCGTGGCTCAGCGGTGCGCCGAGTCCCGCTGCAGTTCTTCGAAGCCGGCGGCTGCCTTCTGCACCTCCTCCGAGAAATCGCTCATTTCCTGCACCTGGCGGATCTCGATGATCTCGTTCTCGCTGGCCGGACATCGCTTGGCCCATTCGATCGCCTCCGCACGCGAGGCCACGTTGATCATCCAGTAGCCGCCGAGCACTTCCTTCGATTCGGTGAAGGGACCGTCGGTGACCACGGGCTTGCCGGTGGCGAAGGAGACGCGGGCGCCCGCCGACGGCGGATGCAGGCCGTCCAGCGCGATCAGGACGCCGGCGTCCTTCAGCGCCTGGTTGTATTGCATCATTGCCCTAACGCGTTCGGGGTCGAGGTCGATCTTCGGCGGCGCGGTCTCAAAGCCGAGCGGGATCATCAGCATCATGAATCGCATGGGTGGTTCCTTGTGGTTTGGGGGATGTCATTCCGGGGCATCGCAACGCGATGAGCCCGGAATCCATTTCTCAGCTTGCGCACGCGGTCCGATGGATTCCGGGCTCGTCCTTCGGACGCCCCGGAATGACGGCGAGGGCTACCTTGTGGCGACCTGGGCGCGCAGGCGCTCTTCCTGCTCGCGCAGTTCGGGGGTCAATGCCTCGCCGAAATCCTCGGTGGAGAACACCTGCCGGATCTCGATCTCGCCGTCCTCGAACGGGGCGCGCTTCATCCAGTCGATCGCTTCATCGAGCGAATTGGTCTCGATCAGCCAGAAGCCGGCGACGAGATCGTTGCTCAAGCTGAACGGTCCGCGGCTGACGCGGGGCTGCCCGCCGCCATAGCCGACCCGCGCGCCCTTCGCACTCGGATGCAGGCCCTCGCCCGCCTGCATGACGCCGGCCTTGACCATCTCCTCGTTGAAGGCGCCCATCGCAGCCAGAAGTTCCGTCGAGGGCATCACGCCGGCTTCGGTGTCCCGGCTGGCCTTCACTATCACCATGAATCGCATCGTCTCGCGCTCCGTTAGGGGGTCACTTATTGGTCACTTGTCTTCAGGCACTCGCAGATAAGACGAACCGGGTTTTGCCGCACCGACAGGTCCCTGCAAAATTATTCTGGAGGTAATTGCGGCAATTGGGCGCGGGCGGCATGCCCACTACGCGCCCTGCTTGACGAATTTGCCATCCTGATAGGTGGCGCCGAAATAGACGTCGATGCGCTTCACCTTGTCGCCGTCGAAGGCAAAGAACTCGGTATTGCGGAAGCTATTTCCGTCCTTCGCCACGCAGCGATAGGTCACGAAGGCCTCGTCGCCTTTGACGAAGATCCGTTCCAGCTCATGGCTCGCGATCCAATCGCTATCCCGCCAGCAGCGGGCGAAATAGGTCAGCTTGTCCAGATTGTCGTCATAGGGGCTGGTGAAACGGAAGTCGTCGGTGAAGGCCGCCTCGACGCGCTGGCGGTCGTTCGCCAGATAGGCGGCGAAGATCGCGCGGATGATCCCGGTTTTGTCGATGGATGGCATTCAGCTCTCCCTCGGCACCATCCTGAAATAGGGCTCGGCCTCCTTCATCACCCGCGCGAAGGACGGACGCGCTTTCAGGCGCTCGAAATAAGCGCGCAGATTCTCGTGCTCGTCGCCCAACGGCACCATCATGTTGCCGTAGAACAAGGACGGCGCGGCGGCGCAATCGGCAAGCGTAAACGCCTCGCCCGCCGCCCAGCCGCCGGGCGCCAACTGCTCGTCGATGATGCGGTAGGAGGCGAGCAGCTGCGCCCTCGCCTCCTCGACGCCAAACGGATCCTTGCTGTCGGCCGGCCGCAGCCGGTCGCCGACGATCTTCTGCATCGGCAGGTGCAGATAGAGATCATAGAAGCGTTCACGCAGCCTGGTCTGCCAGGCGAGATCGGCCTCAGCCGGAATGAACTTGGTGCGGCCGGGATAATGGCGGTCGAGATAGTCGATGATGATGCTGGATTCCGGCACGACCTGGTTCCGCGCATGGTCCTGCAGCACCGGGAAGCGCCCGATCGGCGACAGTTTCAACAGCGCCGCGCGCTCGGCGGGATTGGAAAGGTCGACGGGATGGGGCGCGAACGGGACGTCGTTCTCATAGAGGGCGATGAGCACCTTCCAGCAGAACGACGACAGCGGGTGATAGTGCAGCGTCAGCGACATGGAAACTCCTGTTGCCGGCGGCCGGATGTGCCGCCACAGGGAAGACGAAGCAGGGCTCAGGGCGCCCGACATCGCCGGCGGATTTATTTCGCGGCCGCAGACCTTGCTTTCGCCTGGTAGACGGCGCAACAGGAACCGATATCGGAAAACGTTGGAACATCCATGACTTCATCTTCGCAGAAGGTCGCGCTCGTCACCGGAGCGGCGCGCGGCATCGGGCTTGCCACCGCCAGGCGATTCCTCGCCGAGGGCTGGCGCGTGGCGCTCCTGGATATCGAGCGCGAATTGCTGAACGAGGCGGTCGCGAGCCTCAAACAGGCCGAGAACACGCTGGCGCTGCCTTGCGACGTCTCCGACGCCGCTGCTGTCGCGGCAGCAGTCGCCGCGGTGGAAAAACGCTTCGGCCGGCTCGATGCGCTCGTCAACAATGCCGGGGTTGCGGTGTTCGCGCCGCTGCTCGAGACCTCGGACGCCGACTGGAGCCGGATCCTGGCGGTGAACCTCACCGGACCGTTCCTTTGCGCCAAGGCAGCCGCGCCGCTGATGCGCGAGCATGGCGGCGGCGCCATCGTCAATATCACCTCGATCTCGGCGGTGCGCGCTTCCACGCTGCGCTCGGCCTACGGCACCAGCAAAGCAGGGCTAGCGCATCTGACCAAGCAGCTCGCGGTCGAACTCGCCTCGCTCGGCATCCGTGTCAATGCGGTGGCGCCTGGCCCGGTCGACACCGCGATGGCGAAAGCGGTGCATACGGCCGCCATCCGCGCCGATTATCACGACGCGATCCCGCTCAACCGCTACGGCCTCGAGGAGGAACTGGCGGAAGCGATCTTCTTCCTCAGCTCCGAGCGCGCAAGCTACATCACCGGGCAGATCCTCGCGGTCGACGGCGGTTTCGATGCCGCCGGCATCGGATTGCCGACGCTGCGCGGAGAAGGGCGGAACGGCTAGGGGCGCTGGTTGACCGCGATGACGCGCCAGCCATTGGCCAAGCGATCGATCCGGGTCAGCGACAGCGGATCGATCACGAACCGCAAGGCGTTCTCAGCCTGTAGGTCAAGCGCGATTGCGAGCACGGCGCGGATCGTGCCGGAATGCACGACCAACACGGCATCGCCCGCCGGCGACGTCGCCAGACCCTGCCTCGCGCGCGCGATCTGATCGACAAAGCTTTCGCCGCCGGGCGGCCGGTTGCTCGCCGGCGATCGCCAGAACGCGTGATAGGCATCGCCGAGCTCAGTCGCGAGATCGTTGTGACGCCGCCCGGTCCAGGCGCCGAAATCCTGTTCACGAAAGGCGGCGTTCTCGACCGCTGCGAGCCCGAGCGCGGCCGCGGTCTCCCGCGTGCGACGCGCCGGGCTGCAGGCCGCGAACGCGCCTTGCGGCAGCCTTGCCTTCAGCGCGGCAAGCGCCGCTTCGTCACCGAGGTCGGCCGGCGCGTCCGGGCCATGGATGACCCCTTTCGGCCCATCGACGGGCGCGTGCCGGATCAGCCACAGGTTGGTTTCGATGTTCATCTTGAAGCCTGGGCCAGCCTTGCGGCGAGCAGCATCATGCGAAGGAATCGCATGTAGTTCGATAGTCTAGACGAAGCTGCATGACAAAATCTTGCCGCATGCGACGCCGCTAAATATGCGAGGAGAACGAGGAGATCGGGGAGCCAGCGGATGTCAAGGGCGGTGATCAAGGCGGCTTTGATCGCAGCGGCGCTGCTCGGAGCAAGTTCGTTCGCGCGCGCCGAGGTCCGCATCCTGGCAAGCCCGGGCGGACAAGTCGAGCCTTTCATCGAATTGTTCGCGCGCGTGCGCGCCTCCGGCGAGCGCGTGGTGATCGACGGGCCCTGCCTGTCGGCCTGCACACTGGTGCTCTCGATGGTTCCGAACAACCGCATCTGCGTGACGCGGCGCGCCGTGCTCGGCTTCCATGCCGCGCGTTCGGTCGACAGGAGCGGCCGTTTCTATGCCGAGCCGGAGGCCTCCGAGGCGGTGCTCGAGGCCTATCCGGCACCGGTGCGCGGCTGGATCGTAAGCCACGGCGGATTGACGTCGCGGCTTTTGCTGTTGCGCGGACGCGACCTCTCGGCGATCTATCCGCGGTGCCGATAGCTCACATTCCTTCGGCGGGGCAGTTCACCATCCAGGGGATGCCGAACTGATCGACGCACATGCCAAAACCCTTGGCCCAGAAGGTCGGCGTGAAGGCCATGGTCACGGTGCCGCCTTCCGCGAGCGCCTTGAACTTGCGTTCGCCGTCGGCGGGGTCTTCCACGGTGAGAGAGACCGCAAAGCCCTGCGGCTTGTTGAAATATTCCGGCGGCGAATCGGAGGCCATGATGATCTCGCCGTCGATCGTGATCTTGGCGTGCATGATCTTCTTCTTCCAGTCCGGCGCGACGGGCATCGACTCCGGCGCCTGCTCATGGGTGAGCATCGCCTCGATCTTCGCGCCGAGCACCTTCTCATAGTATTTCAGCGCCGCTTCGCAATTGCCGCTGTAGAACAGATAGGGATTGACCTGCATGGCTTGCTCCTTGGGTTTGAGGGCAGTAGCGGAAAACTATTTCTTTGAAGATTTGGCGCCGCGCGGTTGGCTGTCGCGGATCAGGCGGTCGAGATGCATGCGGATGTGAGCGGCCTCCGCGGTCGTGTTGGCAAGCGCGATGGCGCGGTCGAAGGCGACGCGGGCCTCGTCATTGCGGCCGAGCTGCATCAGGAAGGCGCCGCGGACGCCGTAGAAGTGGAAATAGTTCTGCAGCCGCTGGGCAAGCGGATCGATCATCTCGAGCGCCGCTTCCGGCCCGCGAACTTTGGAGACCGCAACCGCGCGGTTCAGCGTCACCACCGGCGAAGGCTGCATAACCTCGAGCGCGCCGTAGAGCAGGTCGATCTGTATCCAGTCAGTGTCTTCGGGCTTTTCGGCGCGGGCATGCAATGCGGAGATCGCGGCCTGCACCTGATAGGGACCGCTGCGGCGATGGCGCATCGCCTTGTCGATCAGCGCCAGCCCCTCGGCGATTAAGGTCTGGTTCCACAGGCGGCGGTCCTGGTCCTCGAGCAGGATCACGGCACCATCAGCATCGAACCGCGCCGCCGCACGGGCGTGCTGCAACAACAACAGCGCGGTGAGCCCCATGATCTCCGGCTCGCTCTGGAACAGGCGCAGCAGCAGCCGCGCCAGCCGGATTGCTTCTTCGCAGAGGGGGCTGCGGATCTCGGCGGTGTCCCCGCTCGCCGAATAGCCCTCGTTGAAGATCAGGTAGATCATCGCCGCGACGGAAGCGAGGCGCTCGCTGCGTTCGGCCGCACCCGGCGCCTCGAACGGCACTTTCGCCTCCGCCACGCGCGCCTTCGCACGGGTGATGCGCTGCTCCATCGCGGCCTCGCTGACCAGGAAGGCGCGCGCGATCTGTTTCACAGAAAGGCCGGAGACGATGCGCAGCGCCAGCGCGATCTGCTGGGTCGGCGGCAAATCGGGATGGCAGCAGATGAACAGCAGCCGCAGGATGTCGTCGCGATAATGCGAGCCGTCGAGCCGTTCGGCGAGTGCGTCTTCGGCGTCGTCGAGATCGGAGATCGCCTGGTCGTCGTCCGGCAGCGCCTCCTGCTTGCGACTGCGCCTGATATCGTCGATCCCGACGTTGCGACCGACCATGATCAGCCACGCCGCGGGATCGCGCGGCGGACCGTTCTGCGGCCAGCTCTTCAGCGCGCGCAGGCAGGCGTTCTGGTACGCCTCCTCCGCCCGGTCGAGATCGCGGAAATAGCGGAGCAGCGCGCCGACCGCCTGGGGTCGCGCCGAAGTCAGCGCGGCGTCGATCCAGGCGGTATCGGTCACGGCTGAACACTCCCCGGGTTGAAAACCCCGACGGGCCTGATCTCATAGGCGCCGCCCGGATTGGCCGCGCCGAGATCGCGCGCGACCTCGAGCGCCTCGTCGAGATTCTTGCAGTCGACGACATAGAAGCCGAGCAGCTGCTCCTTGGTCTCGGCAAAAGGACCGTCCAGCACCAGCGGCGGATCGTCCTTGCGCAGCGTGGTCGCCGCCGTGGTCGGCAACAGCCGCGCCACCGGCCCCAGCCGGCCCTGCTTGGCCAGTTTCTCCTGCACGACGGAAAGTTTCTTCATGACGGCCGCGTCCTGTTCCTTGGTCCAGGAACCGACCATGTCCTCGTCGTGATAGCAAAGGATGGCATACAGCATGCGTCAGGCATCTCCGTTGTGTTGAAGACGAACGATTATGCCCGCAGCCGACAACACTTAGAAGAAATTTTGAGAAGGGGTGAGTTCCGCACCGCGGCCGCCGTCATTGCGAGCCAACGGGTCGCGCGAACGCGCACCCGATGACAGGCTCCGCGAAGCAATCCATGCCTCCACGAGTGGCGAGATGGATTGCTTCGCTCCGCTCGCAATGACGCGGGGCGGCAGCTTCCGCATCACCAGTAGATTCCGTACTTCGCCGCAATACGACGCGCCTTGGCTTCGTCGTCGCGCCAGCTATGGGCGTGGGCTTTCTCAAAGTCTCCCCTTGATCGGTGGCAGGAGAGTATGCGACCGATTCGATTCGTTATGTGATACAGGTCACGTTGTTGGCGAGGGGTTCAGGAATGACGAAAGGCGCGCTGGCGTTGCTGGTACATGGCGGCACCGAAAACTGGTCGCCGGTACGGTGGAAAGCCCGGTTCGACGAAGTCTGCCGGGACAGGCGCGTGCTGCTGTTACCCGATGCGGGCGCCGATCCCGCTGATGTGCACTACGCCGCGGTCTGGAAGCCGCGCCCGGGCGAACTTGCGGCGTTTTCGAATTTGCGCGTGATCTTCAATCTCGGCGCCGGCGTCGACGCGCTGATGGCGGATGCCTCGTTGCCCAACGTGCCGCTGGTCCGCGTCGCGGTGTCCGATCTCACCGGCCGGATGACGGAATATGTGACGCTGCACGTGCTGATGCATCACCGCCAGGAACTGTACTTGCGCCAGTCGCAGCGCGAGAAACGCTGGGCGCCTCGGCATCAATGGGCAGCGGGCGCGATCACGGTCGGCATCATGGGAATGGGCACGCTGGGGGCCGACGCGGCGCAGGTGCTGCGGGCGATCGGCTTCCGCGTGGTTGGCTGGAGCCGCAGCGCGAAGCAGATCGACGGCATCGAATGCTTTGCCGGGACGGAACAGCTCGGCGCCTTCCTGCAACAGACCAACATCCTGGTCTGCCTGCTGCCGCTGACGCCGGACACGCGGCACGTGCTCAACCGCGAGGTCTTTGCCCAGTTGAATCGCAACAGCCCGATGGGCGCGCCGGTCCTAATCAATGCCGGCCGCGGCGGATTGCAGGATGAGGTCGACATTTTGCGCGCGCTCGACGACGGCACACTCGGCGCCGCCTCGCTCGACGTCTTCGAGACCGAACCGCTGCCTCCGGACAGCCCGTTCTGGAGCCATCCGAAGGTGGTGCTGACGCCGCACAATGCGGCCGCCACCGATCCGGACGAGATCTCGAAATATGTCGCGCGGCAGATCGAGCGCTATGAGGCCGGCGACGCGCTGGAGCACGTGGTCGACCGCAGGCGGGGGTATTAGCGCAACTGTCGCGCCGGGCTTCAGTTATTCAAGAACGTAGGTGTCGCGAGAAGCGTCGCTTTCGGAGGGAAAGCTGACGTGCTGCGAACCTGACAACATCGATGCCTTTGACGCCTTCCGGACATTTGAGGGCTGGCAATCGTGGCTCGAGGAGCGCATAAAACCTCAATGACTGGGACTCGTCATCGAGGGTGCAGGTGCGGCGCTGTTTATAATCGCTCCGAAGCCATGGCTGAGAGCCGTGAGATCGGCAGCTTCGAATGTGCCGTTTGCGGAGCAACGATGGAGACGTGGAATACGGCGTGGGTTCCGACATATCGCCTGATCGCAGGTCCGGTGAGGCCGCCTGAAAAATAGAACGACCGAGCGCGAGCGCCTTTAGGAACCGGGTTAACATACGATCGTTGATCGCTCGGTTAGCCTTGCTGACGATTGGTCACAATGACGCGGTATTAGCCGTGAGCGAAGTCGCATTGCGCAGATCGTCCAAAGCAGTCGATGCATTGGGAAAGTAGGGCCGCCTCAGTTACCAGCCCTCACTTCGTTGAATGTCAACTTCCGGCTCCAAGGCGCCCGTAATGGACGACCTTGAGTCTGGAGCGTCATCATCTTGCGCAAGGGATAGCTCCCGCTTCCCTGTTCAGTCGGAACCCATCGGGAGGACTGCTCGTTGGTTTTCTGATTGTGCCGAGGCGCGGGCCGCCACGGCCACTCTGTTTGCAAACTGAAAGGTCCGATGAGAAAACCGGTAAGCCGTTCCACCCAAGCTCAGGTTGCAGGCTTTAGTCCTTCGGAATCATTGCTGAGGGCCATCGTAGCATGGATAGATGAGCAGGAAGACAAGCCTGGCTTGTCCGAGGCGATAAGCCGCCTGGTGCAACTGGGACTTACGTCGCACGCCGATCAGGATCGCCAGAAGCAGAGCGCTCGCAAAATGGCTGGCGACACGATCGATGGCATAGGCGACACAACGACGACGGCAGATGATCGGGCAGTGCGCAAGCGTGATCTACTCGACGGCCCCAAGGAGTTCGACCGCGTGCGAATTGATCGCCCCAAGCGTAGTAAGCCGACCCGACGATAAGCCGAGCACCTCGAAGCCGCTGACATTGGGCGACTGAAGATCACCAGAAACAAGGAGGAGACGCATGAGACAGCATTCCCCATCGGATGCAGCCAATGAGGCGAATAATCTGTTCAAGCAGACCGAAAACAAAGTGATCACTGAGTACGAAAAGGCCGAACAGGCGTTCCATGCAAATCGGGAGCGGCTGAAAGCTGAACGGTTGGCCAGGGAAGCGGAGCGACGAAGCCAGCTCGACAGGGCGCCTTAGATGTCGCATTTCTAATTTGATGACGAGTCGCTTGCCGCAGACGAAGAAGGCCTGGGGTTGACCAGTCAAAGGGCCGCGGGGCAGTGTGTTGCCGATATCGAAGGAGCTTGAAACGTTTACGGGTATCGATAGCTTGCCACGGAAGCGCGGGACGAACGAAGCCTCGTCTCCAGAGCGACATTGGTCTGCGAAAGAGTTCAGGCATTCAATTGAGATCGCGAAAAGCGCTCTTGCAAACCTGGTCCGGCTTGACAACTAGAGCATCGAAAGTAAGACAATCCCGTCTTCGAGCTCGCCTGAAGCAAGACGCGCCCGCGCCATACGCTCGAATTCTGTTCGATGCTTCTGCAGATAGCTGAAGGCCTGCTTCTGCGTACTGAATGTCGTCGCTAACCGGCACATTTGTCGATTTGCGCCGAACGCGAGAAAGAAGGTGATCGTCCCGCCGCCGTCCGACCTGGCTCTACGCACGACCCGCGCTCTCTGGCATCTGATCGGCCCTCCCAATTTTCTTCGCCGTTGGCCCTGGTTGCAGGTCGCTAAATCCGCGGCTTCCTTGGGCGCTTCTTTGGCGCAGGCACTGGAGGCAAAGCTACTCGAAGGGCTGCGTCAGCTGCTTCCTTGGCCTCACGCGTCTCTCGAAGTCGCGCCATGTTCGTGCGAACTTCGATCGCATGCCTTTCGACGTCTGCCAATGCCCGCGCCCCCTCTTCAGCGGCCAGGCGCTTGCGATAGGAACGCGCAATGCCTTCGGGGGATGGCTCTGTCGGCTTCTTCGCGCTCATCGCTCACCGGGCTCCACAACGGACAAAACCCGCTCAATCCGAGGATCGAGCGGGCAGAGGGTCCGTTTCAGTACATCCGTGAAACGGCGCCGACGATATCAAGCCAGCGAGAGATTCTCAGCGCTGACCTTGCCTCGCATCTTGTCGGTCTTGACCTCGAAATTGACTTTCTGACCCTCTCCGAGTCCGGAAAGGCCAGCCCGTTCAACAGCGCTGATGTGAACGAACACATCGTTGCCACCGTCGTTCGGCTGGATGAAACCAAAGCCTTTTTGGCCATTGAACCACTTGACAATACCTGTAGTCATTTTCTTCTCCAAAGCGCGCAAGCGCATGCCGCGCGACAACCGCGCGGTTATCTTCAACTTCGTCGATGTCTTTGGAAAAGGAGCCCGCAGGCGCATTCAACAAGGCACAGCGGCTAATCGAACAAGTCCTATATACATCACTTTTCGGATTTTGCAAGGAGGGAAGCCAACTTGTTCGCCCAGCCAATTCTGGTGTTCCGATCAGAGAGGCTTTGAGTGAGTCTGTAGGCCTGCAAGAATAGACTTCCTTGATCGACAGTGGTCAACGAGAGTGGTGACGTTGATGTCACCAAGCTGCATCGCTGTTGCAAGCAGATCAGCACGTCGACCCCGGTGACGAATGTCGCCGCCGCTATCCTCAAAATCGCAATGAAGCTCCTGCGCATTTGACTGCCTGCACGGAAGTGTCGCATTCGCAGCCACAAGCAAGGAGATTCAATTGCAGGTACTTGTCACAGACAACAATGTTGATGGCGGTCTCGGCGAGCGGGAGCGGCCCTGGGATCTCCCCTGCGATCAAAGACGCTAGGCTGCGCGATCAAGAGCCAATGCACGCCGTCAAAGGAGCGCCGCATCACGCGCTGGGAGCATGAGCATGTGGTCGAGGAGGTCCAGAGACGGCTCGATTCCAATCCCGACGCCATGCGGACGCGGCGCGAGACGGTCGAGCATCCCTTCGGCACGATCAAAGCCCGTATGGGTGCGACCCACTTCCTGATGAAGCACCTATGGGTCGTAAGCTCGCCCCAGATCTTCCCCGCTCACTACGGAAATAGTTCTACGCATCGAAGTCCGGTTACGGTTGAAACATTGCATCTTTCCTGAACTCAGCGGACTGACCAAGTCTCTGGTGAAGATCAATGTGACTTGCGTTCTACCTCGGCTCCCAGGCCACTCCTTATCAGGGGCCGCGCAGCATCGTAATCGTACGACTTGACAGGAATAACTCCAATGAGCGGCAACGATCGATTTCGATCTACCGGTGAAACCTTGGACACAGCTATCGTCGGCGCCGGGGTTGGCGGCCTCTACACCGCGTGGCGCCTGCTCGGTTGCGGCCAGCCTCCCGGCGGCATGGCGGTGTTCGAGGCATCCGCGCGCGTCGGCGGCCGCCTGCTCAGCGTGATCATGCCGGGGACCACCGGCATCGCCGCAGAATTCGGCGGGATGCGCTTTCTTTCCAGTCACGCGCTCATCACCTCACTCGCGGCAAAATTCGGTCTCGGGATTCGCGAGTTCACCACGGGCAACTCGGAGAGCATCTTCTATTCCCGGGGCAAGCAGTGGCGTGCCGGCGACATCGCAAAGAAGCAACCCCTCCCCTATGGGCTGCGCCCGGACGAACTCTATCTCGATCCGTTCGAATTGATCGTCAAAGCCGTCCGACGGGTGATGCCTTCCATGAAGCACCTGTCGCCCGACGAGTGGGTGAAGATGAAAGAGTCGCTCACCCTCGACGGCTTTCCGCTGATCGACTGGGGCTTCAGCAATCTGCTCGGCCGATTCCTATCGGATGAGGCGCTGCAGTTCATCGAGATGGGAATTGGTTACAGTGCAGTCGTGAGCAACTGGAATGCCGCCGACGCATTGTCGTTGGTGATCGAGTATACCGGCAGCCCGACCGAGAAAACTCTGGTGGACGGCATGCAGGCCTTGCCGAACGCGCTTGCGGCCGCCGTCATGTGCGAAGGCAGCACCATTCATCATCAGCATAGGTTGGTATCACTGCGCACTCCAGCCCAGACAGGCGATGGCCTGCACGAACTCGTCTTCACGACGCCTGACGGACCGCGCGCCGTTCGTGCGCGCCGCGTCGTACTTGCGCTGCCGCGCCGGGCGATCGAGATCATCGACGACTGCGCTGCGTTGAAAGAGCCACCCATCGCAGCTCTGCTTGCAACCGTGACGCCGCGCCCGCTTGGCAAGGTCTTTCTCGCTCATGAGCAGCCCTGGTGGCGTTCGCTCGGTCTGACCAGCGGACGGGCGACCACCGACCTGCCGATCCGGCAGATCTATTATTTCGGCACCGAGCCGGACCGGCCGGCAGGCGCGACAGGCCACCTGACGATGGGCTATTTCGATCGTCCGCAGCTCGATTACTGGGCTGGCTTGCGGCGCCTGGAACAGCCGGGCGCCAGCGGATTCACCATGCTCGATCCTGACGGCCCCGTGGCGACAGAAGTCCGTCGCCAGATCGGGGTCGTGCACGGGCTCGATCAGCCGATGGCAGCGCCGCTGTCAGTCGGCTTCATGAACTGGGAAGAAGATCCGTACGGCGGCGCCTGGCACACCTGGAATCAGGGCGTGAAGAGCCGGGAAATCATGAAGAAAATCGCATCTCCGGTGCCCGGAACGGCGCTGCACATCGTCAGCGAGGCATGGTCGACCAAGCAGGGATGGGTTGAGGGAGCGCTGGAGACTGCGGAGGCCGTGGTGGGCACCATGACGCGCATACCCGCAAACTGAGGCCCCTCCCTCTCTCGGGATGCGATCTGCCGGAAGTGCATAGTCGCGGTCAGGCCACCTTTAATAGGCTGAAGAGCAAGAGGCGGAAGGCTCGCTTGGATGCGCTCGCTGCAGGGGTGCGCTCCGAGAAGCGCTTGGTAGTGCAATCGGCAACAGTTCGAGGAAGGGAACAGATCATGAGTATCCGAAAGACCGTTTGGATCGGCGTACTCGCGCTGTTCGCTGCCGTGCTGGCGGCGACCGCACCACCGGCGGCCGCGCAGCAGCAACGGCGGCCGAACATTCTTGTCATCATGGGAGACGATGTTGGCTGGTTCAACGTCGGCGCGTACCACCGCGGAATGATGTCCGGCAAGACGCCAAACCTCGACAAGCTGGCGTCGGAAGGCATGATGTTCACCGACTACTACGCCGAGGCGAGCTGCACGGCAGGACGCGCCAACTTCATCACTGGCGAGCTGCCAATCCGCACGGGACTAACGACTGTCGGTCAGGCTGGCGCCGATGTTGGCATCCCGGACCAGGCCGTGACACTGGCCACCGTGCTCAAGTCGCTCGGCTACGCAACGGGGCAGTTCGGCAAGAACCACCTCGGCGATCTCAACAAATATCTGCCGACAGTGCACGGCTTCGACGAATTCTTCGGATATCTATATCACCTCGACGCGATGTCTGATCCGTACTGGTACTCGTTCCCCGCCAACCAGGACTACTACAACAAGTATGGCCCGCGCAGCCTGATCCACAGCTACGCGACGGACAAGGACGACCCCACCGAGATGCCGCGCTGGGGCAAGATCGGCAAGCAAAGCATCGTCGACGAGGGGCCGCTGCCCCCGTTTCCAGATATGTCGAACGTGCCGAATATGCATGATCTGCCGTTCCTGAAGCCGAAGTACGACATGACCACTTTCGACGAGGTGTTGGTCAAATCCTCCAGCGACTTCATGGATAAGGCCAAGCGCGACGGCAAACCTTTCTTCGTCTGGCACAACACGACGCGAATGCACGTCTGGACGTTCCTGTCGAAGAAATACAGTGCGATGCAGAACAACGAGACGAACTTCGGTCTCGAGGAAGCGGGCATGGCTCAACTCGACGACAGCGTCGGCGCCCTGCTCAAGCATATCGATGACATCGGCGAAACCAACAACACCATTGTCATCTTCACAACGGACAACGGCGCCGAGGTGTTCACCTGGCCGGACGGCGGCATGACCCCGTTCAAGGCCACCAAGGGGACCAGTTTTGAAGGCGGCTTCCGCGTGCCGGCCATCATTCGCTGGCCGGGCCGCGTCAAGCCGGGGTCGGTCGAGAATGGAATCTTCTCTGGCCTCGATTGGTTCCCGACACTAACCGCTGCGGCGGGAAACCCGAACATTACCGACCAGCTCCTTAAGGGCGTGACGCTGGAAGGCCGCAGCTACAAGAACCACCTCGACGGTTACAATCAGATGGATCTGCTGACGGGCAAGGGTCCCTCCGTTCGCCATGAGATCTTCTATTTCGCCGGTCCGCATCTCGGTGCGCTTCGCCACGATAACTTCAAGTTTCAGTTCTTCCAGCAGCCTTATGGGTGGCCGGGAGAAAAAGACACCACCGACATGCCAACCATGGTCAACATCCGCCAAGACCCGTTTGAGCGGACGCCGTCAATCCGCGGCGAAAGCCTGAACAACATGGGCGGAGGTTATATGAATGATTTCATGGCCCGCGAATTCTGGCGCTTCGTGCTTGTTCAGCAAGAGGTTGCCAGATTGGCGCAAACGGCCATCGACTTCCCTCCAATGCAGGCGCCGGCGAGCTTCAACCTTGAAGCCGTCAAACGGGAAGTCGAGCAAGCCATCAAGGCACATCCCGGCCAGTAGTGGGCTCTATCGTTCAACACGCGGGCGCTCTTCCGAGAGCGCCCGACACGATGAGACCGCGAGCACATCTCGTGCATGGCTGGGAAGCGCCCGCGTTCCTGCCTGCGCAGCTACAGGTCTATGTTACTTGCTTCCTTCGCGGTTTTCGGGAGACTCTTGAGCTGGGAGAGCGCGGAGAAATGCTTTGACCACCGCGGCGGCGTTGTCCGACGCCAGGTGTTCGAGCTCATTCTCCGTGTTTCGCCGGCATCGCCGCCGGCCAGATCCGACAGGCCGCGGAAGGCTATAAAGGGGATATGGTTCGAATAGGCGACATGGGCGACTGGCGCACTTTCATTGTCAACCAGGCTCGCCTTGAAAGTATCGTAAATCCACTTGCGGAATTCGGCATTGTCAATGAACGCCGGACCGGAGACGCCGGCACCTCCGACGACGACGCGCGGAGGTGTGGTTCCGCAGACATCCCGATTAAGGCAGGCCTTCAGCTCGACTTTCGGCGCGACCGAACGTGCAATCTCCAGCATGGTCGGATCGACGTCAAACCAGAACCGCTTTTCCGGCTCGCGCTCACCCGGATGAGCAATTCCGACCGCGCGGGGGAAAATCATGCCGTAGTTCGGCAGCGTCTTGCCGAGCCAGTTCGGTATCGACCAGCGGGCTCCGTCTTGCCGGGCAAACACAGATTCGAGATATTCAGACCAGCGATCGGCCACGACGACATCTCCTGGCGAAAGACTGGGGTTGATGCCCCCGGCAATTCCGGAGAAGACGATGCGCCTGATCTTGAAATGATCAATCGCGCCCTGCGCGGTCATGGCGGCGTTGACCATTGACACGCCGCTGAGGAAAAGAACGACGTCTTTGCCTTCGAGGCGACCCACGATGTAGGTCACGTCAGCTATGATCTCCGTCCGGGTCGCGCTCATTGCATTCTTGAGCGCGAGCCATTCGGGGCTATAGGCCGAAATGATCGCGATCCGCGGCGTGGGGTCGACCTGTTCGGCCGCGGCTGCGCGATCCGTCAGCAGCGTCAATGAGGCCAGCAGCAGTAGCGCAAGCCACAGAGCATCCCGCCGCCGCGGCCGACTGGCGGGCGCGTTACTATCCGGTCTCGAAGAGAGTTCTTGCACGAGCGCGCTACGAACAATCTCAGCGGTCGCTCGCGTTAGGCTCCGTTGTGTAGTGATCGGCCTTGAAGGAACGAGGCCAGGGCACCAGCATCGCCACTCGCTCGCGATACTGCCGATACTGATCGCCAAACAGCGCAATCAGATCGCGCTCCTCCAGGCTGGCGCCAACGAAAATGTAGGCTGTTGCGACGGCCGCGAATAGAAAGTGCCCAGCCGTCATTGTTGGCGTCGACCAGAACGCGATGATGAAGCCCAGATAGAGCGGATGGCGTACCAGTTTGTACAAAAATGGAGTCTTGAAACGAGAGCCAACAGCGCTGACCGCCGGATCTGCGAACACCTGCTTCAGACCGAATAGCTCAAAGTGGTTTATCTGGAAGCTGGCGAACAGCACGATCAACCAGCCGAACAGTGCGAGCCCTGACAGGGCGATGGCGGCGGCCGGATCAGCAACACTCCAGATGATCGCTGGAATCGGGCGCCATTGCCAAGCCAGCAAGATCAGGACCAGACTGGCGAGAAGGACATACACACTTCGCTCGATTTCATGTGGAATGAACCGGGTCCACCACTGCTTGAATGACCTGCGGGCCATCACGCTGTGCTGGAGAGCGAAGAGCGACAGCAGGAGAAGATTGATGATCACCGCCTCGAGCGTTGGCGTAGCGGGCCCTTGGTCGATGTCTTTCGGCACGACGGCACCGAAGACGAAGCCGATCATATAGAGAATCGTGCCGAGGAAGGTTGCGTAGGCAATCAGACCGAAACCGATTGAGGAAATTCGGGCCATTTTTTCACCTTTCAGAGAGGGAGATGTTTTGATCATCTCGCACCGCTCGCATCGCATGGCGAAGGATGGAGGGATGAGGTGACGGCGCTATTTCATTCCTGATTTAAACGATTGCAGACGTAATATTAGTCGTCGCACACCCCAGTCTGTTCAAAAAGGCATTGCGCTGGGCATCGCGAATTAGTCGGACTATGCCGCGCTAGCGGCACATCACCTCGATGGCGCCATTGACGAGCGCTTCCAATTCCTCGCGCGAGACGCGGGCGCGGGCGCGGAGCGCGATAGTGTGCAGGGTGGCGGAAGCAAGCCGCCCGAGCGTGGCGATGTCGGCGGTTGCCGATAGCTCGCCCTTCTCCTTGGCGCGGCGGAAGCACGAGGCAAAAGCCTTGTCGAGTTCGACGAAGCCTTCGAGCGCCAAGGCGCGGATTTCGGGATCGGCGACCGCATCGGAAGCCGCCGTCACTACTGTGAAGCAGCCGCGCGGGGAATCGCCGGAAAGATAGATGTCGAGCGCCACCGCATAGATGCGCGTCAATCGTTCGCGGATCGGCAACTCCTCGCGGAAGATGTCGACCATCGCGGTGCGCGCATCGTCGCGGTAACGCTGATAGCTCTTGATGTAGAGCTCGCGCTTGTCGCCGAACGCGCCATAAAGGCTCGGCCGGTTCATGCCGGTCGCGGCACTGAGATCGTCGAGCGAGGTCGCTGCAAAGCCGCGCTTGCGGAACAGATCGAGCGCCTTGCCGAGGGCAACGTCGGGCTCATAGGCGCGCGGCCGGCCGCGCCGCTTCGGCTCAGCGGCGTCAGCCTTTTTGCCAGCCGACGGTTTGGCAGCAGATGGCAGCTTCTTCTTTTTTTGTACCATTTCGCAGAAAATTCCTTGACCGAAACCATATTATGCAGAACAGTACAAAAATCAACAGGAGGCCCGGCCGCCGGGCCGAACCGCCAAGGAGGCACCCATGGAGCTTTATTTCTCGCCGCTCGCCTGCTCGATGGCGACCCGCATCGCGCTGTATGAAGCGGGCGCAAGCGCCGACTATCTCGAGGTCGATCCGAGGAGCAAGGTGGTGCTGAACGACGGCTCGGATTTCACAAAGGTCAATCCGCTCGGCCTGGTGCCGACGCTGCGCACCGATGACGGCGCGGTGCTGACCGAGAACGCCGCGATCCTGCAATACGTCGCCGACCGCTTCCCAGAGGCCAATCTCGGCAGCGGCGCCGGCATGGAGCGCAGCCGGCTGCATCAATGGCTCTGCTTCGTCGGCACCGAACTGCACAAGGGCCTGTTCGTGACGCTGCTCGACAAGAAGGCGCCGCAGGACGCGAAGACCTATGTCGTGGAGAAGAACCTGTCGCGGCTCGACTATCTCGAAAATTATCTGAAGGGGCGCGACTACCTGCTCGACCATTTCAGCGTGGCGGATGCCTATCTCGTCACCGTCATCAACTGGACCATGGCGACGCCGCCGGTTGACCTGGTAAAATGGCCGACGCTGAAGGCTTATTACGAACGCCTGCGCGCGCGGCCTTCGGTGGCGAAAGCAATCGCGGAGGAGTTCGAGCTCTACAAGGCCGAAATCGCGCGCCACAAGGCTGCGGCGTGACACTACTGTCGTCCCGGACTTGAGCCGGAACCCATACCGCGGGATCTATCGGTGGGGCGATCTGGTCGACGTCGTCGCCAAACAACCGCTCCCTGTGGTTATGGGTCCCGGCGTTCGCCGGGACGACACCGAATCTGTGGCACGATCTTCACACCACATCGGCCTTCAACAATAACCGCAGCGATTTCGGGATCGGCTGCGCCCTGCCCTGGCTGATGAAGGCGACGCGCACCTGCGCTTTCACCAGCACTTCCTCGCCGCGCCGCACTTCCTGCGCCAGCATGATCGAGGCGCCCTTCACGGCGACCGGCCAGGTCACGACGTCGAGCACATCGTCCATCCGCGCCGGCCGCAGGAAATCGATCTGCATCGAGCGCACGACGAATGCAAAGCCCGGCGTCTCCACCTCGGTCTCGGCAAACAGCGCATGCTGCTCGGCGCCCATCAGCCGCAAATGATTGGTGCGGCCGCGCTCCATGAAGCGCAGATAGTTGGCGTGATAGACGATGCCGGAGAAATCCGTGTCCTCGTAATAGACGCGGCACTGCATGTGATGGCGGCCGTCGCGGATCTCGCCGTCGAGATGAGCTGTCACTTGCGAACCTCGATCGTCTCGCTGGGAAGATCGAGCTTTTGCGCAAAATCCGCGCCACACGCAAGCGCGTATTACGCCACGGCCGGTCCGGCCTTGCCGAGCGTCACCAGCACGATCTCGGGGGGAACGCCGATGCGGAACGGCATGATGCTGCAGCCGAGGCCGCCGGAGACGATGACGTCGCAATTGGTGCGCAGGTGGCCGTAGGCGAGCTCGACGCCCTGCCGCGGCGGCACCGCGGGCGACCAGCCGAGCACGCGGACCTGGCCGCCATGGGTATGGCCGGACAATTGCAGCGCCACGCGTGAGGGGACGCGCAGCGCGACGTCAGGCTCGTGTGCCAGCAGGATGACCGGCGCATCGTCGGTGATTTTCGCGAGCGTCGCGCCGAGATCGTCGACGCCGATACGGCGCACGGGGCGGAAACGCCGTGCCGGCATATAAGCGAGCTGATCGCCGAGGCCGGCGAGCCAGAACGGACGGCCGGCCTTGGTCAGGCGCTTTGCATCGTTCTCGTAGACCGGAATGCCGTTGGCTTCGAGCGCACGATGGGCCACCGTCAGCCCCTGACCCTCGCGCTGCACGGTCTTGTCGTCCCAGTAATCGTGGTTACCGAGGATCGCGTGCACGCCGAGCGGCGCCTTGAGGTTCGCCAGCACCGCGGCCCATTCGCTTGCCGGAATGAAGCGGGTGACATGGCGGTGGCCGGCGACGTAGTCCCCGAGCATGACGATGATGTCGGGCTCAAGTGCGTTGGTGCGCGCGACGATCGTCTCGATGCGCTCCAGCGACATCCAGGGATCGCAGGCGTGCAGGTCCGCGATCACGGCGATCTTCAGCGGGAAATCCGCCGGCCATCGCGGTGGGGTGAGATGGTAACGCGTGACGCGGAGCCGCAGGACCGGCTCGACGCCGAAGCCATAGGCCGAGGTCGACGCCGTGAGGGCGGTGAGGCCGCCGATGGATCTGAAAAATTGACGTCGTGAGAACATGGGACAATCGGTGATGCTCCCCGTAGATGGGGTCCGATTGGAGCGGAATTGCGGTGCGTTTGTGCAGATTGTCAGGGGTTCTGCCGCACGAGGATGTGAACGCGCGATGCCGTAGCCCGGGTGGAGCGCAGCGCAACCCGGGACTCTTGCACCAACGTTCAAGAGCGGCCCCGGGTTACGCTGGCGCTTCACCCGGGCTACAACAATCGAAGATCAGTCGTCGCTATCGTTGCCGAACAGGCCGAATTGCGAGGGATCGCGCGTGGGCTCGGCGAGGCCGAGGTGGCGGAAGGCATGCGAGGTGAGGAGCCGGCCACGCGGCGTGCGCTGCAGGTAGCCGCACTGGATCAGGTAGGGCTCGATGATGTCCTCGATCGCATCGCGCGGCTCCGACAGGGCGGCGGCCATCGTCTCGACCCCGACCGGGCCGCCGCCATAGTTCATCGCGATGGTGCTGAGATAGCGGCGGTCCATCGCATCTAGGCCAGCGGCATCGACCTCGAGCGCGGAAAGCGCGTGGTCGGCGATGGCGCGGTCGACCGACGTGGCATCTGCTGCCGAAGCAAAATCGCGCACCCGGCGCAAGAGGCGGCCGGCGATGCGCGGCGTGCCGCGGGCGCGGCGGGCGATCTCATTGGCGCCGTCAGGGCTCATGCCGATGTTCAGCACGCGGGCCCCGCGGGTGACGATCTTCTCCAGCTCCTCCTCTGTGTAGAAGTTGAGCCGGATCGGAATCCCAAAGCGGTCGCGCAGCGGATTGGTCAGCAGGCCGGCGCGCGTGGTGGCGCCCACGAGGGTGAATTTTGCAAGCTCGATCTTCACCGAGCGCGCGGCAGGACCCTCGCCGATGATGAGGTCGAGCTGAAAATCCTCCATCGCGGGATAGAGTACCTCCTCCACGGCGGGACTCAGGCGATGGATCTCGTCGATGAAAAGGACGTCGCGCTCTTCCAGATTGGTGAGCAGCGCGGCGAGATCGCCAGCCTTTGCAATGACCGGGCCCGAAGTGGCGCGAAAGCCGACGCCGAGCTCGCGCGCGACGATCTGCGCCAGCGTGGTCTTGCCAAGACCCGGGGGCCCGACGAACAGCACGTGATCCAGCGCCTCGCCGCGCTTGCGTGCGGCCTCGATGAAGATCGAAAGGTTCTTGCGCGCCTGCGCCTGGCCGACGAAATCGGACAGCGATTGCGGACGCAGCGCGGTGTCGCCGACATCATCGGCGCGACGCTCAGGGGTGACGATGCGGGAGGGCGGGTTCATGTCGTCAATTCCGTGACGATCGCAGCGATCGTAGGGTGGGCAAAGCGCGCGTCCTTCCCTTCTCCCCTTGTGGGAGAAGGTGGCGCGCATGCAATGCGCGACGGATGAGGGATTGTCGCGGCGGGCAAGCTGCTCGCGGAAAGAAACCCCTCACCCAATCGTGTTCGTTGCCGATTCCGGTGCTGCCCTCTCCCACAAGGGGAGAGGGCCCAGTAACAGGCAGTGCGAAGGCATAGTCCCGTAGGGTGAGCCATCACTTCGCCAGTTCCTTCAGGCCCAGCCGGATCAACTGCGCGGTTTCAGCCTGCTCGCCTGCACTGCGCGAGGCGGCGGCGATGGCGGCGGCGGCTTGCGGCTGGCCGTAGCCGAGATTGACCAATGCGGAGATCGCGTCCGTCACCGGCCGCGGCGCGCGCTCGTTGTCGATGGCGCCGGCGAGATGGACCACGGCGGGATCGACATTGGCAAAGGCCGGGGCCTTGTCCTTCAGCTCGCTGACGATGCGCTCGGCGACCTTCGGCCCGACGCCGGGCGTGCGCGCCACCGCGGCCTTGTCACGCAGCGCGATCGCGTTCGCGAGGTCGGAAGGCGGCAGCGTGCCAAGCACGGCGAGCGCGACCTTGGCGCCGACGCCCTGCACGGTCTGCAACAGGCGAAACCATTCGCGCTCGTTGTCGGTGCGGAAGCCGAACAGCTTGATCTGGTCCTCGCGCACATAGGTCTCGATCGAGAGCACTGCGGCCTCGCCCGGCGAGGGCAGCGCCTGCAGCGTGCGCGCGGAGCAATGCACCTGATAGCCGACGCCGCCGACATCGAGGATCACGTAATCCTCGCCATAGGAGTCGATGAGGCCTTTCAATTTGCCGATCATAGGCTGGCTACTCTCAGCCGCAGCGCGGTGCTTTGGCGGTGATGGGCGTGCGTGATCGCGACCGCGAGTGCATCGGCGGCGTCGGGCGATTGCGGCTCGGCCTTAGGCAGCAGGATCTTCAGCATCACGGCGATCTGGTTCTTCTCGGCGTGTCCGGCGCCGACCACGGTTTTCTTGACCTGGTTCGGCGCATATTCGGCAACCTCGATGCCGAACATTGCAGGCGCCAGCATGGCGACGCCGCGGGCCTGACCGAGTTTCAGCGTCGCAACACCATCCTTGTTGACAAACGTCTGCTCGACCGCGGCTTCCGCCGGTTTGAAATCGCCGAGCACGGCGGCCAGCCCCTCATGGATCGCAAGCAGCCGGCCTGACAGCGGCAGCCGTTCCGACGGCTCGATCGAGCCGCAGCCAATGAACACCAGCCGATTGCCCTCGACCTCGATCACGCCCCAGCCGGTGCGGCGGAGGCCCGGGTCGATGCCGAGAATGCGGGTGGGTTTGCGAATCGGCTGGACTGTCATGGGGTAGTGATAACCGCTGCGTTTCGAGAACGAAACACAAACGGGGAGGTCATGCACGGGGAAAGCGGTGCCCCCACCTCGTCATGCCCGGGCTTGTCCCGGGCATCCACGTCCTTCAGTACGAGTGGATACGCGTGGGTGGCCGGGACAAGCCCGGCCATGACGGCATCACGAGAGATGGGGCTACCCGCCCATCTTCGCGATCAGCGCGTCCGAGATCTCGAAATTGGCGAACACGTTCTGGACGTCGTCGTGGTCGTTGAGCAGATCCATCAGCTTGAGCAGCTTCTCGCCGGTCTCGTCATCGACGGCGACGGTGTTTTGTGGCTTCCAGGTCAGCGACGCCTTGCGCGGCTCGCCGAATTTCGCTTCCAGCGCCTTCGCGACCTCGCGGTAGGATTCCGGCGAGGCGTAGATCTCGTGGCCGCTTTCGCTCGATACGACGTCGTCGGCGCCCGCCTCGATCGCCGCATCCAGCACCGCATCGTCGGAGGCGGCCTTGTGGTCATATTCGATGATGCCGACCCGGTCGAACATGAAGGCGACCGAGCCGGTTTCGCCGAGATTGCCGCCCGACTTGGTGAAGTAGGAGCGGATGTCGGAGGCGGCGCGGTTGCGGTTGTCGGTCAGGGCCTCGACGATCACGGCGACGCCGCCGGGGCCATAGCCCTCGTAGCGGATCTCGTCATAGTTCTCGCCCTCGTTACCGGCGGCCTTCTTGATGGCTCGCTCGATATTGTCCTTCGGCATGTTTTCCGCGCGCGCGGCAACGATCGCGGCGCGCAGCCGGGGGTTCATGGCGGGGTCGGGGGTGCCGAGCTTGGCCGCGACCGTGATTTCGCGGGCCAGCTTGCCGAACAGCTTCGACTTCTGGGCATCCTGCCGGCCCTTGCGGTGCATGATGTTCTTGAATTGGGAATGGCCGGCCATGCGAGGTCCCTTGGGAATCGTCTTTCAAAAAGGGGGTGAGGCGCGGCGTTATAGGCCTCCGACAGGCCAAAATCAAAGACTTGCGGCGTGATCTGGCATGCCGGCCGTGCCGCCTTCCGGAAAATCAGGCAGCCGTTAACCACGATTTCACCTACGGATGGGAGAATCGGACAGTCCATTTCAACTTGCAAGAGAACCCCAATGGCGGCGTTCGGTTTGTTTCGCAAGCGAGATCCGGAACCCGTGGCAGCAGCCGTCGAGCCGAAGGTTGCGACCGCAGCGGCGGCGCCGGCCGATAACCCCTCCCACGATACCGGTTCGGCCGGGGAAATCCTCGAGCTGCTGGAACTCGAGCTCGGCGGCATGATCCGGCAACTCGAGCGTGCCGCCCAATCGGTGGCCGGCGGGGCCGAGGCAACCGCGGCGACGCTTGCGACCATCCGCGAGCGCACGGATGCGCTGACCGGCCGCACCAATGCGGCGCAGACCACGGCCGCGACCTTCTCGGAGGCCGCCGACAAATTCACCGATTCGGCGCAGGGGATCGGCGCGCAGGTGCGCGACGCCGGCCGGCTCGCCGACGAAGCGGGCGCCGCGGCGCGCGAGGCCCGCGCCAATGTCGACCGCCTGCGTGAATCCTCCGCCGCGATTGGCAACGTCGTCAACCTGATCGCACAGATCGCGCGGCAGACCACGCTGCTCGCCCTCAACTCGACCATCGAGGCAGCGCGCGCCGGCGCCGCCGGCAAGGGGTTCGCGGTGGTCGCGACCGAAGTGAAGGCGCTGGCGGTGCAGACCCAGGGCGCGACCGAAGAGATCACGAAGAAGATCGAGGCACTGCAGAAGGACGCCGCGGGCTCGGCCGATGCCGTACACCGCATCGCGCAGGCGATCGAGGCGATCCGCCCGGTGTTCGCGCATGTCAGCGGCGCGGTGACGGAGCAGCATAAGACCACCGGCGAGATCGCGCAGAATGCTGCCTCCGCCTCGAGCTTCATCGTCGCGGTCGGCGACAGCGCCGCCGAGATCGATCAGGCCACCAGGGACGCCGAAGCGCATGGCAAGGACGTCGCCCAGGCCGGCCGCGCGGTGACCAGCTTTGCGCAAAAACTGAAATCGCGCTGCGCGGTGCTGCTGCGGCAGGGCGAGCGCGAAGACCCACGCAAGGGCGAGCGGCTGCCCTGCAACCTCAAGCTCGAGATGCAAGCGCGCGGCAGCGTCGTCACCGCGCCGGTCTATGAGATATCCATGGACGGCATCCTGATCTCGGGACCCGAGGCCGAACGCCTGCAACTGCACCAGAGCCTTGCCGCCACACTTCAGGATGTCGGCGCCGTCAAGATCCGGATCGCCGACAAGACCAAGGCCGGCGCGCAGGCACGCTTCGAGGCGCTGACCTTGGAGCTGCGCGAGACGATCGAAGACAAATTGTGGGCGATCCGCGACGAGAACACCGAGTTCGTCATGCGCGCGATGGAAGCGGGCGTGGCGCTGACCAGGATTTTCGAGAACGGGATCGCGAGCGGCGCCGTCACGATCGAGGATATGTTCGACACCGACTATGTCGAGATATCCGGCACCAATCCGATGCAGTACCGCACAAAAATATTGGATTGGGCGGAGCGCGCGCTGCCGCCGTTCCAGGAGGCTTTCCTCGCCAAGGATCCGCGGATGGCGTTCTGCGCCATGATCGACCGCAACGGCTATCTGCCGGTGCACAACAAGATCTATTCGCACCCGCAGCGGCCGGGCGATGTCGCCTTCAACACCGCCAACAGCCGCAACCGCCGCATCTTCAATGACGCGGCCGGCCTCGCCGCCGGGCGCAACCAGCGCGCCTATCTGATCCAGAGCTACGCCCGCGACATGGGCAATGGCAACATGGTGATGATGCGCGAGATCGACGTGCCGGTCCGCGTACGCGGCCGGCACTGGGGCGGCTTCCGCACGGCGTATAGGCTCTGACGGCCTCTTTTCTAAGCAGTCACCGCACTGTCCGGCACTTCACGCAGTCTTTTCAAAACGCACGGTTCTTTCGCGCGGCCTTGATCGATTTTCGCTTCCATCCCCTAGAATAACGCACACGATGATGTGATGACAGCCATCATCCTATGCATGGTCAGCACGAACTAGCATTGCGAAACATGTCTTCGCTTCCTAGCTCGTCGCGATGCGATACGGTTTCGTTGACGCGTCCGCTGTCCGCGGCCGCTGAATCTGGGGTATGCTTATGGCGACGACACTCACCATCAATGGCGAACAGAAATCCTTCGATGCGCCGCCCGAAATGCCGCTGCTCTGGGTGCTGCGTGACGTCTTAGGCATGACCGGCACCAAGTTCGGCTGCGGCATCGCGCAGTGCGGCGCCTGCACGGTGCATATCGACGGCAAGGCGGTGCGTTCCTGCGTGCTGCCGGTGAGCGCGGTGCAGGGCCGCCCGGTGACGACCATCGAGGCGGTCGGCAATTCGCCTGCCGGCGCGAAGGTGCAGAAGGCCTGGCTCGATCTTGAAGTGATCCAATGCGGCTATTGCCAGTCGGGCCAGATCATGGCCGCAGCCGCGCTCCTGTCCGCGACGCCGAACCCCGACGATTCCGATATCGATGCGGCGATGGCCGGCAACATCTGCCGCTGCGGCACCTATGTGCGGATCCGCGAGGCCATCAAGCAGGCCGCCTCCGGACGTCAGTCGTAGGAGGCGCGCCATGCTGACAGCAGAAAAACTCCACCAAGAAATCCACCCGGAAAACAGCGCGAACGGCGTCTCGCGGCGCGCGCTCCTCACCGGTGGGGTGGCCACCGGCTTCCTGCTCGCCTTCCATCTGCCGCTGCGCGCGGCCGTCAACGAGCCGGAGCAGCCGAAGGACGCAACCGACGGCAAGTTCGCGCCCAACGCCTTTATCCGCATCGACGAGAGCGGCCAAACCACGCTGATCATGCCGCAGGTGGAGATGGGCCAGGGTATCTACACCTCGATCTCGATGATCCTGGCCGAAGAACTGGACGCCGATTGGGCAAAGGTTGCGGTGCTGCACGCGCCGCCCAACGACAAGTTCTACGCCAATCCCGTTTTCGGCTTGCAGGCGACGGGTGGCTCGACCTCGATCCGCGCCTGGTGGAAGCCGCTGCGCGCTGCGGGCGCCAGTGCGCGGGCAATGCTGGTGCAGGCCGCAGCAGTGCAATGGCAGGTCGAGCCTGCCAGCTGCACGACGTCGAAAGGCGAAGTCGTGCACGCGGCAAGCGGCCGCAAGCTCGGCTATGGCGAACTGGCGCTGGCCGCGCAAGGCGAGATGGCGCCGAAGGATGTCCCGGTCAAGGACCCCAAGGATTTCGTCTATATCGGCCAGCCCCTGAAACGGCTGGATACGCCAGACAAGGTCAACGGCAAGGTCGTCTACGGCATCGACGCGATCCTGCCGAACATGAAGATAGCAACGGTGGCTGCCTGCCCCGTATTCGGTGGCAAGGTCGGCAAGGTCGACGACAGCGCTGCGGTGAAAATCCCGGGTGTGCGCAAGGTCGTGATCCTTGAGGACACGGTCGCGGTGATCGGCGATCACATGTGGGCGGCGAAGAAAGGCCTCGAAGCGCTCAAGATCGAATGGAACGAGGGACCTAACGCAAAGCTCGGCACAAAGGACATCTGGCAGCATCTGCGCGCCGCCATCGAGAAGGACGGCGCGGTCGCAAAATCGGTCGGTGACATCGCCAAGGGTCTTGCGAGCGGCGACAAATTCGAGGCGAGCTTCGAACTGCCGTTCCTCGCGCACGCCTCGATGGAGCCGATCAACGCGACAGTTCACGTCAGGCCGGATGCCTGTGAGATCTGGACCGGCACGCAGATCATGACGCGCGTGCAGTCGGAGGCCGCAAAGGCCGCCGGCCTTCCCGTCGACAAGGTGATCGTCAACAACCACCTGCTCGGCGGCGGCTTTGGCCGCAAGCTCGAGCCGGACATGGTGATCACGGCGGTGAAGATCGCCAAGCAGGTCGATTATCCTGTCAAGGTGATATGGACCCGCGAGGAGGACATCCAGCACGACGTCTATCGCCCGGTCTATCGCGACCAGGTCACCGCTACGCTGGTCGACGGCAAGGTGGCGGCCTGGAAATACAAGATCGCCGGTTCGGCAGTCATTGCGCGCTGGCTACCCCCGGCGTTCCAGAAGGGGGTCGATATCGACGCAGTCGACGCCGCCGTAGAGACCCCCTACGACTTTTCCAACTTCCACGTCGAATATGTCCGCGCCGAGCCGCCGGCGGTGCCGACAGGCTTCTGGCGCGGCGTCGGCCCGAACAACAATGTGTTCGCATTCGAATGCGCAATGGACGAGCTTGCGCGCAAGGCCGGCAAGGATCCGGTCGAATTCCGCCGGAGCATGCTGACCAAGAGTCCGCGCGCGCTCGCGGTGCTGAACCTCGCCGCCGAGAAGTCCGGCTGGGGCGAAAAGCTGCCACCGCGCGTCGGCCGCGGCGTCTGCCTGCAGCCCTCGTTTGCGAGCTTCCTTGCGACCGTGGTGGAAGCCGAAATCGACGACATCGGCGAGATCGTGCTCCGCCGCGTCATCTCGGTGGTCGACACCGGGATCGCGGTCAACCCCGACACGGTGAAGGCGCAGATCGAGGGCGGCCTGATCTTCGGCCTCACCGCCGCACTCTATGGCGAGATCACCATCGACAAGGGTCGCGTGCAGCAGTCGAACTTCCACGACTACCGCATGATGCGCATCAACGAGACGCCGAAGATCGAAGTCACCGTGGTCAAGAGCGGCGAAGCGCCAGGCGGCATTGGCGAAGCCGGCGTCAACGCCGGACCGCCTGCGCTACGCAACGCGATCTACGCTGCAACGGGCGTGGCGCTGCGGCGCCTGCCGATCGACCGTTCACTGATCGCCGTGGGGAAGAAGGCATGAGACGGGTAAAGCGTATCCTGTTGAGCCTTGCCGTGATCATCATCGCGGCTGTTGCGATCGGCGTCTGGATCGTCCGTGGCCCGGGCCCGCTTGATTTCGCAGGCGGCAACAAGGCGGCCGTCGCCGACTACCGCGCCGGCAAGCCGACCGGCGTGCCAGCAGCGCTGGAGAAAGCGAGCCTGGTGGAGCGGGGCGAATATCTGGCCAAAGCGGCGGACTGCATGGTCTGCCACACCAAGCCGGGTGAGAAGCAATACGCCGGCGGGCTGGCGTTCAAGCTGCCGTTCGGCACGCTCTATTCGACCAACATCACGGCTGACAAGGAAACCGGCATCGGCAATTACAGCGACCAGGATTTCCTCAACGCGGTCCAGCGCGGCAAGCGCCATGACGGGGCAATGCTCTACCCGGCCATGCCCTATGCGTCCTACACCTACATGACGGACGAGGACCTGCTGGCGGTGAAGGCCTATCTGTTCAGCCTGCCGCCGGTGCGCGCGCCGGCGCCGGAGAACACGTTGGCGTTCCCGTTCAACCAGCGCTGGGCGATGCTGTTCTGGTCGGCGGTGTTCAACCCGGACACGCGCTTTGCGCCTGATACCTCGAAGAGCCCGGAGTGGAACAGGGGCGCCTACCTCGCCGAAGCGCTCGCCCATTGCGGCGAGTGCCACACGCCGCGCAACCTCGGCTTCGCGCTCGACAACCGCAAGAAATTCGCGGGCGCCGTGACCGCGGGCTGGCGCGCCTTCAACATCTCCTCCGACAAGGCCACCGGCCTCGGCAATTGGAGCGACGAGGCGCTCGTCTCCTACCTCTCGACCGGCCATGCGCTCGGTCACGGCACCGCGTCCGGACCGATGGGCGAAGCAGTCGACCACAGCCTGAGCCAGCTCGCGCCGGAGGACGTTCGCGCCATCGCCGTCTATCTGCGCAGCATACCGCCCCAGGCCTCGCCCGACCTGCCGGCGACCACGGCTCCCGCAGCACCTGCCTCGCACAAGGAAGGCGTAACGGCGGATGCGAGGGGCAAGATGGTGTTCGAGGGCGCCTGTGTGAGCTGCCACGGATGGACCGGCGAGAGCCTGGTGTCGCCGACGGCGACGCTGACCGGGTCGTGGGCGGTCAACGATCCCGCGGCCACCAACGTGGCGCAGATCGTTCTGTCCGGCACCAAGCGCACCACGCCGGACGGCGCGCTCTCGATGCCGGCATTTGGCAACGCCTATTCGGATGACGAGATCGCGGCAGTCGCCAACTATGTCACCGCCCGTTTCGGCGCCAAGGGCTCGAAGCTCACGGCGAAGGACGTCGCGGAGCTGCGGCAGCAGACGGCGCAGTAGGTATTTGGAAGTGCCGTAGCCCGGGTGAAGCGCCAGCGTAACCCGGGGCCGCTGGTAGAGGTTGACGGAGGTACCCTGGGTTGCGCTTCACGCCACCTGGGCTACGAAACCGGTGTCCAATTCGCATCGACGCGAATTGGACGAAGGCAAGGCAATTCACAGCGAGCTTGTCGCGCCGCGAATCGTTGTCCCTCTCCAATTGACGGAGGTCTCCTCGGCAAAGGGGTGCCGAGTCCGGGATCATGCTCTACGCGGCGCGAACGTATCCGTAGCGCAGGTTCGAGGGTTCCTTGGCCCCCAAGGCGTACTCATTCTTGAGCGCCGCCAGGCGGTCCTCTGAAAAGGCTGGCATACTGCTATTGTCAGCGGCCCTCAGCTTGATCTTGTAGAACCTGGTCGCGTTGCCGGCGAAGATCTGCTGCTTGACGGCGCTGTTAGCGTCGCCGAGCGGCGCAAACCCGTACTTCTTCTGCATATCCTCCGGGATTTCGAGCCGGCGTAGCGCCTCGATCTGCCATTGCGGCGAGCCGTACCAAACCGAGTCGGTGCCCCACATCACATGATCCACGCCCATGCCCTTGATCAGCGTGCCGACCAGCGCGGCGCAGAATTTCGGATGCGCGACCGCCGAGTTGGCAAAGGACGTGCCTAGCTCGGCATAGACATTGGTGACGCCGAACTTCTGCGGGATTTCCGCAAGATCGGAGGCCCACTGGATGCGACCCGTTTGTTCGAAATCCACCCATGCCTTGTCCGGCAGCTCGAGGAACGCCCGCAGCGCCGAGTGATAGATCACGAAGTTCATCTGCGGCCAATCCTTGGCTGCCTTTCCGATGTCCCAAGCCGTCGCGTATTCCCAGACGCCGGCGAACGATTTCTCGTAATCGGGCGGCAGCAATCCCTTGTGGATGCACAGCGTGCTGATGCCTGCCTTCACCGCCTTTTCATAGAACGGATACATCACCTGCTCGTCGTCGAGCCGCCACGGGAACTTGGAAGGCGCCAGCGGATCGCCGATCGTATAGGACTTCCAGGAGTCCGGCTTGTAGACCTCGATCGCCTTGTCAACCTCCTCCATCCAGCCGGGCTGTTTGGGCGTTATGACGCTGTGCGCCAGCAGGCGCCGGGAGCCAGCGAAGCCGTTGATGAGTTCGCGCGCCTTGACGATCTGGTCGTTGGAGAGCAGCCACCAGCTCGGATCGTCGAACGGTGCTCCGCTTAAGAGAGCCATATTGGTGTCGCTGTCGTAATAGATCTCTTTAACGTAGTTCTGGAACTTGTACCGGGCGAGCGACGACACGCCTTCCTCCTTCATCTTCGGATTCCAGTGGTCACTCGCAAATTGCGCTAGTCCCAACAGCTCCTTGTGGTCGAAGTCGTCGCGGACAAAGTGGGTCTGAACGTCAAAGATGAACTGCTCGGCAAGGTTTTGCGCCCGGGCAAGCATCAAATCGGGTTCGCGGGCCTCGGCCGGCGCGACTTGAAAGACGTTACCGTAGACATCGTTCATGGCTAGAAAGGCCGCGGCCATGCCGCAGCTCGTGTGCAGGAACTGCCGGCGGCTCAGGCCCAGCCGTTTGCCGTTAGAATCAGCAAGCTCGTTGATTCGAGTTTCAACCTTTTTCTGAAGGGCGCTCTGCGGGGGCGGGAGATACTCGCCGTTTGATACGATCTGGGTAGGAATCGGCGTCGCCGCCGATGCCGCTTCAGCGCCGGCAACGAGGCGCTGCTCTCGTTCACTTAGCCAAGTGCTCATCATTCTCCCTCCCCGGCTATGTTGGCATGCACCAATGCCGATTGCGCTCATTCGGCCGAGCGCTTGGCTTGCGATCTACGAAAGGCAAATGCGCTCGGCATACGGCGTTCTGTCCGCATCGCGTGATCAGAACAGAAAGACTGCTTGAGAATTTGATGGGATCAGCGGCACCCGTTTAGGTAGCTTAGCTAATGGACTCAACGCCCAAACTCGTATCAGCGCAAGCGATGTAATTCGGCAGCTTCGCTGTCCCAACGCTTCGTCGTCCCCGTTGCTGCGAGCGAGCGCAGCGGATTGCTACGATGCCTATCAGCCGCTCCTCGGGCCGGAACGCATCGCACGTCTGATCGTCGCGGCGGCGACCGCGCGATCGGCCATCAGTGTCTCAGTCGGTTCGACGGCGAACAGCGACAGCATGAGGCCCACCATCGGCACTGCGGGAATCAGATATCGCGAGACGTCGAGAGTGTGAGCGGCGGCGGCGGTCGCGATCGAAGCCGCCCACATCACGACCACGATGCCTGCGCGCGTCACGAAAGCTGGCCGCCGACGCCGCACGGCTGCCACCGTCCAGAACATGACGGCGATAACGAAGGCAGCGGACAATGCCTTGGACAGATAGGCGGAAGTTACAGGGAAGTCGGACAATAGGCCGATCCGAACCGGTCCGCCTTGCAGATCGTTCGGCTCGGCCGCCCGGCCGTGCCCCGCCATGATCTCGGACACGTGCGACACGTCGTCGCTGGACACTGGTATGAAAGGCTCGAGTCCATAAGGCGGCCATGCCGACGAAAAGCCATAGGCCATCTGACGAATGAACTTGCCTGCGTAGACCAGCGGCCGATCGCGCGCGGCGGCCAGGAAGATCCGCCAATAGGCTGCCGTTGCCCCGACGGCATGTCCGGTCGTGTCGGCGAAATCCCGATCCAGTTCGCTGTCGAACAGGCACGCGTCGCCAAAGAACCCGAGTACGGGCCAGCGGCCCGACTCCGCGGCGAAGTCGGTGGCAAGCCGCGCCATTGTGGCATCGGCGCGGTCGCCTGCCGCCGATACGATCTCACCTCGCGCGGCATCGCTTGCGAGCACGATGTTCAGGTGATTGCAGAACAGTGTCTTGGGGACGAACACGGCCGAGGCTTGGTCGGAGTTGGAAGCTCCGAACCGTGAGCCGGCAAGGAGAAGCGCCAGCGCCGCCGCGACGGAAATGGCCATCACGGCAAGGCGCGCGGGCGTCTTCGGCCGGACAAGGCAGGCGCCCACCAGGATGGCGGCGATCGGGACGAGGAGTCCCTGCGATCTCAAGCACGCTGCGATCGCCGCGCACAGGATGGAAGCGACGACCGCGCAGCATCGCGCCGCCCCGTCGATGCAGGTGGCAACGAGCAATCCGGCTGTTGCCAGGTTGAGGAAGACCGCAAAGAGAAGGTCCGCGGTGAGGACGTTCGTGAACAGCAACAAGCCCGGATACGTCGCGACCAGTATGATCGGAACCAGCCCGACGGCACTGCGCGTCGCCGCCTGCGCGGTTATCGCAAGCGCCAGCATCAGAACGGCCCAGGCCGCCTGCTGCAGGCGCACCACCGTTCCGAGGTCGCCTCCGAACGCGAACGTCACGGCCAGGAATGCCGGGTAGCCCGGGTCACGCCCACCCGTCACGGTCGGCCGTCCTGCCTCAAGCGTGCGCAGCGCAGATTCCACGAACGGCGGCGTGTCACCCCAGATGACCGGGACCGCCGGCCTGAACGACACGAGAATTACCAAGAGGAGTGCGGCCCACGCCAGCGCGGCCCATGGCGGCCACGGCGACCCGACGCCGAAGGAGATGGCTCCGCCCTTCATACGCGCTGGAGCTTTTTGGTCGGACCGCACGATCACCGTCCACACGGGATAAGACCCGCCCCGGCGTCATGCTAGACCAGGACGCGCTACATCACCATCGACCCTCAGCAGTGGCACGTCATGAAAGCAGCGCAGCCCGGCAATCAATTGGCCGGACGCTTCGCCAGCACGAGGCCGATGCCCAGCGCGACCATCGCAGCTCCCGATGCCTCTCGCAGGCGGCGAATCAACGCGGGACGCGCTGCTGCGCCTTGGCGGATGCGACTCGCGGCGAAGGCGACCACGATGTCGGCGAGGGTGTTGAGCGCGACCGACACGAAGCCAAGCATCACGAACTGCAAAGCGACGTGGCCTGCGCTCGGGGTCACGAATTGCGGAACGAAGGCAAGGAAGAAGGCTGCGGTCTTCGGGTTCAGCGCCTCGACCAGCACTCCTTCGCGAAACGCCCGTCGCGGCCCGATCGGCGGTGCCGCTGGTCCCCCCTTCAAATCTGGCGATGCGTCCCTGCGGGCCGACAGAAGAGTGCGAAGGCCTATCCAGATCAGATAGGCGGCACCGATCAGCTTCAGCGCTGTGAACAGTTCCGCACTCGCGAGCACGATAGCGGAAACGCCCAAGCCGCCCGCGACGACGTGGACCATGCCGCCCAATCCGGTGCCAAAGCTGGAAGCCACGCCTTCCGCACGGCCGCCAGCGAGGGTGCGTGCAGCGACGTAGAAGATGCCCGGACCGGGCGTGACGGCGAGCACCAAGGCCGCGGCGAAGAAAAGCGCGAATTGAGTCAGATCTGGCATGATCGTGAGTTTTACAGCATCACGGGCCTAGCGCCCAGAGCGCAGATCCTGATCGAACGTCCCACGGATCTCGCGCAGCAGATCATGCGCTTTGTGCCTCCTCGCTCCCGACATATTTCCTCGCTGCGTTAACCATGCACGAGCGCGGCTGAGCAATGGTTCGACGCTTAATGCGCGCTTAACGCTTTTGCGGGACACATAGAGGATCAGCGCAAAATCAAGTCGCAAGAAGTGCGAGTGGAAGTCTGCCCTACCCCGAGGAGGGGGATTGCATGGGACTGCTTCTCATTGGCTTGGTGGCAGGAATGCTGATCGGCTATGGCATGCCTCCGTCTACCCAGGCGAGCTTGCAGATGTGCGGGTCGAAAATCTGTTTCGATGGGAGCGTGCCACCTCAGGCGGAGCCGAAGGCGAGCGCGCCCACGCCCGATACTGCGGCGAAGGCAACGAAGGCTGCAACGGCGGCGAAGCCAGAGAAGCGATCACCGCCCCGTCGGGACACAAGGGTTCCGCGTGGCAAGAACCCGCCGCCGAAGGCGATGGAAGACCGCGCCGCGGCTGCCGGGACATCCGAGGCCGTCCTGAGCAAGGCGAAGATGTCGGTCGCAGCAAAAATGGAAGATCCGGCGTCGGCCGAGTTCACGGACGCGAAGCGGGCAATCAGGAAGAATACGCTGGGGCGGTCGGTGGACACGATCTGTGGTCATGTCAGGGGAAAAAAGGCGTCGGGCGAGGACACCGGGGAGAAGCCATTTTTGTATCTCGTGAAGGAGGATGACGTCTACGTCGTCGACGGCAAAGCGAACTCAGCCGCGGCGATCGCATATCGGAATATTTGTAACTGAAGCGTGACACCGGGAAAGCGGATACCGGTGACCAACGTGCGCGTTCGATCGGCCAGAGGCTTGTGCCAAAGGCCGGTTGCGCGACGCTGGATCATGATCCGATTAGACGGAATCGGATCATGATCTCATCTCTTTGTTTGAGCATGATCTTCCTGCGCAAACGCTTTGCGTTTGTCGCAGGGAAAACCGGTTTCCACTTTTCCGAATCATGCTCTCGTCATTGGCATGGAAATGATTGGGGTAGGGCGGCAATTCCTTCAATTGAGGATATTATGGACGACCTTGTCTCTGCTGCAGAGCGGCTCAACGGATCGCTGCCGTTGCCGGTCCTGCTCATCATCGATCCGCTCACGCTGGCGCGGACCTGCATTCTGCACATTCTCAGACAGGAGCTGAGCGGATTCGAAATCGTCGAGATGGCCACGACCGACAATCTCGGCTGCGCCACGGGACGCGACGTTCGGCTGGCAACGCTCAGCATCGGGGACAAATCGGTGGCGGATCCCTCCGTCGCCGGCGACCTCGCGCTGCTCGCCGATTGCTGCCCTAACGCCTCGATCGCCCTGTTCTGCAACCGGGACGACGAAGCCACCGCGCTTGCAGCCCTGCATCGGGGCATCAAAGGCTTTTTTCCGACCTCGATCCCGGTCGAGCTCGCTGTCGCCGGCTTGCGTCTTGTTCTCGCCGGCGGCGTCTACAGACCGCTTTCAATTGAAGGGCAGGACGGGTCCTCTAGCTGCGAACCGATCTACCATAGCCCGTTGGCGCCGATATATCTGGCAAACAAGGACCAGATCGAATTCACGCCTCGCGAGCAACACGTGCTTGCGGAATTGGAGCTCGGCCTGCCTAACAAGCTGATCGCCGCCAAACTGAAGCTTTCGGAAAACACGGTGAAGATGCACATTCACCACATCATGCGGAAGTGTGCCGCCCGCAATCGGACCGAGGCCGTGCTGCGCTGGCGCGCAAGATCGACCGTTCACCGCGGACCGGAGCCCGGCGCATTCTCGTCATCCTGATCTGACTATTCCTGCCGTCGCTCAGTCTTCACTGAAGGCGGTGTGGAAGCTGTCGAGCAGAGGCCGCAAGGCGTAGATCGCCACGGTGCCGCGCCCGGTTGTGATGAACACCTGGGCCGGCATTCCCGGAATGATCTTCAAGCCATTCTCCACGATCTTGGAATCCTGGACGCGGATTTTCGTCGCGTAGTATGGCTGGTCGGTGCGCTTGTCGAGCAATCGATCGGCCGATACGTGCATCACCGTTCCCTTGAGACGCGGGACGCGACGTTGATTGTAGGGCAAGAGGTGTACGTCGGCGTTCAGCCCCGGATGAACCACGTCGATGTCCTCCGGCTTCAGGCGCGCGATCACGACCAGCCTGTCCTGCCGGGGCACCAGATCCATCAGCGCGGCGCCGGCGCCGATCACGCCGCCTGGCGTATGAACCCGCAGGTCGGTTATCACCCCGTCCTCGGGTGCCTTGACCTCCGTTCGGGACAATTGGTCCTGCGCCGCCAGCAATTTTTCGCGCAATTGAAAGCCCTGGTTCTGCGCCTCGCGCAATGACTGTGCGATCTCGTTCTGCCGGTCGCTCTCGAGCTTCAGGAGCGTCGCCTGCGATTCGCTGATCACCTGCTTGGCGCGCGAAATATGCGCAATGATCTCGCCGCGCCGTCCCTCGATATCGGCCAGCTCCCGCTCGAGGTTCAACAGGCGCGGACGGCGCTCGAGTCCCTTGTTGACCAGGATGGTCACCATGTCGAGCTCTTCGCGCACGATCGCGGCGCGCTGCGCCACCGCGTCCTCCTGCGACTTGAGCCCCTCGATCTCCTTTGCGACCTGAAGCCGTTTTTCCCTGAGGATGGTGGCCTGGGACTGGAACACCTGCCGGCGCGTTTCAAAGATGTTCTGCTGTGCCGCCAGCACCGAATCGACCGAGCCGCTCGTGCTTCGGATCCTGTCGAGCCATGTCGGAAACGAGATCTGCTCCTGCCCCTGCTGCTCGGCCAGAAGCCTTGCCTCGCGTGCGGCCGCGTCCCACAACTGCCCCTGCAGGCTTTGCACCTCGGCGCGGGCCCTGGTGTCATCGAGCGCGATCAGCGTCTGTCCCGCACTCACGGCGTCGCCGTCGGCGACCAATATTTTCCTGATGATGCCGCCCTCGAGGTGCTGGATCGTCTTCCGGCTCGATTCCGATTCGACCACGCCGGACGCGATCGCCGCGCTTTCAAGCGGAGCAAAGGCCGACCAGATTCCCAGACCCAGCACAAAGCCGACGACCAATAGATTGCCGGCCAGGGTGACGTGGCCGAGCCTGTAGCGCGGCGAGGCTTGCGTCGGCGCCGGGCACCAGGGAAACTGCCGCGGCTCGAATTCGTCGATCGCGGTGATCACGACGCCGCTCTCGCGCTTCGGCAGGAGCGCGGGCGGCAACCGCACGAGGGCTCGGAGGTTTGCGATCATGGGAGAGCCGTTTCCTGCGATGCCACTTGGGAAGCCACTTGCGGCCGGCTCAAATACCGCTCGAAGATATCCTCGCTCTCGCCGAACGCCGTGACCGCGCCGTCCTGCATGATGGCGATCTTGTCCGTCGCCGCGAGGATGCCCATCCGGTGCGTGACGATGACCACCGTGACGCTGGCGATCTTCAGTTGTTCGATAGCATCCAGCAGCACCCGCTCGCCGGTGTAGTCCAGGCTGGCATTCGGCTCATCCAGCACGACCAGCCGCGGCTCGCCAAAAAATGCCCGCGCCAGCCCCAGGCGCTGGCGAAATCCGCGCGAGAATATGCCGCCGTCATTGGCGACGACGGTATCGTATCCCAGCGGCAGCCGCAGGATACTCTCGTGAATCCCGGCGAGCTTGGCGGCATGTATGACCTTTGGCAGATCGGCGTCGTCCAGTCGGGCGATGATATCCTTGATCGTCTCTCCGACGAGATCGATGTCCTGCGGCAAATAGCCGAGGTAACGGCCCTGCCGCCCTCCGCGCAGGGCCGAGATGTCGGTCTCGCCGAGCAGGACGCGCCCCTGCCCCGGCAACAAGATTCCGGCAATGATGCCTGCGAGTGTGGACTTGCCGGAGCCGGACGGACCGATGATGCCGAGGCACTCTCCGCGTGCGAGACGGAACGAGATGGTCTTGATGGGAAACCACTCGCCTTCCGAAATCTTCGCGCCGATATTGTCGACGACAAGATCGCCCGTCGACTGTTCCGGCAGACTGTCCGTGTTTTCGGTCGTAGGTGGAACGGCGGCAAGGACGTTGGTCAGCCGCTGATAGGCATCCAGCGCTCTCTTCAGCGCTTTCCAGCTTGCAACGGCGCCTTCGACCGGCGCCAGCGCCCGGCTGAACATCAGCATCGTGACAAAGATGATCGCCGCGCTCTTGCCGTGATCGAGGACGAGCCACGCGGCTGCGCCCATGATGAGAACTTGCGCCAATGAACGCGTCGGCTTGGCGATCAGCATGATGATCTCGTTCCGCCGCTGCGCCAGGTCGTGCTCGCTTTGCGCGTTGCGCGCATCCACGTAGACCCGGCGCGCCACGTCGTCCAGCATTCCCATGCTGCGGATCAGGTGAACGTGGCCTGCGACCATCGCAAGGCGGCCGTAACTTCTGGACAGGGCGATCGCGGATTTCGCCAGCGCGCTTTCGGTGAGAAGATCGCCGACCACCGTGAGGCCGAACAGAAACAGCACGCTGCAGGCGCCAATGCCTCCAAGCAATGGATGCACGAAAAACAGCACGGCGAGGAATGGCGGAATCCAGAGCGCATCGAGCAGCGTCAGGGACGCGCCTGACTCGACGAACTGACGCACGGCCGTGAGATCGCGATAGGCATCCGAAGCGCGTGCTGAATCGTTACGAAACGCATGATCAAGGCAGGCGGAGAGCACGGTGGGCCGAAGCCGGTCTTCCAGCCAGGCACCCAGGCGCACCAGGACCGAGCGACGCAGCGCGTCAAGCACTCCGCCCACCACAACCGTGAGTGCAACGATCAAAGTGAGCATCAGGAGCGTTTCATTGCTCCGGCTCGGCAGCACGCGATCGTAGATCTGGAGCAGATAGATCGAGGGAGCGAACAGCAGCAGATTGTAGCTGCAGCTATAGGCGAGCACGATGGCGAGCGAGCCTGCGCAGGTCCGCAGCGCCGCCTGCAACGGCGTCCAGGGCGTCTGCAGCAGACTGAACCGAAGCAGCGGCACCAGCATGATCGTCACCGCCAGAGCTTCAAGGCTTGACCTTTTGCGCGGATCGTTTTGCGGGAGATCTGAGGCCGGCGGCATGGACCGCCGGCCTCAGCCGCCTCAATGAGGCCGCCGATCAGAAAGTACTAACCAATATGCACGTCAACGTCGCCGCCCATGCCGAGGTTGTCACTCCCGCCATTGCCGCCGATGCCCGCCGCGACTTCCTGGTGCATGTCCGCCTTCAGGTAGTTCGACTGATGCGCCGTCGTGTTGGCATACACCTTGGACGTGTCGTACCCGCTGGACGAGCTCTGATCGCCGTTCGACTTGGCGTCGCCGCCATAAGCCTTCGAGTACTTCGACGCCTTGGCGTCACCGCCGTCGGCATCCCAGGATGCCTTTTGACTGACGTAGTCGCCCGTCTTCACGTGTACGTCGGCACCATCGGCCTTGTTCGACGGATCGAACTTGATCGATGGTGAATTGCTGATGCTTCCCTTGAAGTAGCCGTCGCCGCCGTTTCCGACGCTCTGACCGCCTGTGTTGATTGACTTGAAGTCGATCGAATCGGAAACCTTGAGAAATCCCTTGCCTTTCGACATTTGAGCCTCCGTGCTGAGTTTACCTCGCGCGACATTCCTCCCTGTCCTGGAAGCGGATGCGCGATGCGAGTTTGTCCGCCGACGACGGGCCCGCGATAGATGCCAAATGGGATGTCATTCGATTCCGCGGACTACGCCCGAAAGGATTACATGCCCTATCGAAATTCGGCGCCCTATCCGATCAGATGAAGATCGGACAACAGATGCATCGCGACGTCGCCGCCCAGCGCAAGATTGTCGTGGCCGCCGTTGCCGCCGATTCCGGCGATCTGAACCGCGCTCTGATCGATATGGACATTGTTGATCTGATCCGCCTCGGCTGTCGAATGCGGCCCGGCGATGGCGATGTTGATGGGAGCATAGATCGCGACGCTGACGTCGATGAGACTGCCGGAGAAATGGCCGCTGCCGCCGTTGCCCGCGCTGTTGTGTCCGGTTGCGATCGCATTGGAGCCGCCGCCCAGGAGCGCAGAGATGAGCGCTGCGCTGCCGCCCGCCGCGACATTGCCGCTGCCGCCGTCGCCCCCGCTGCCGGCCATCTGGAACGAGGACTGATCGAGATGCACGTCGTTGAGCTGGTATGCCTGGTTGGTGGAATTATATCCGGCGATCGAGATGTTGACGGGATCATAGACAGCGACGGACTTGTGGACGAGGTCGCCATGAAATTGGCCATCGCCGCCGTTGCCGGCCTGATTGCCGCCGGTGTCGATTGAACCTTGTCCGTTGCCGTTGGATTGACCATGAACGGATACGTCGCCACTGCCTGCGGCATTGCCGTTTCCGCCCTGCCCGCCGATCCCTGCGATCTGCACAGCGGACTGATCGATCTCGACCGTGTTCGACTGGCTCGCATGCACGCTGCCGCCGGGCGCCGCAAACGCGAAGTTGACGGGATGGTAGATGACGACGGGCGCATCCAGCAGCGTTCCAAGGAAATGACCGTCGCCGCCGTTGCCGGCGTGATTGTCGCCTGTCGTGATCCCACTGGCGCCGAAGGAAGAGAGGTCGACGTTTCCGCCCGCGGCCATGTTACCGTCGCCGCCATTGCCTCCGATGCCGGCCATCTGCAGCGCGGACTGGTTGATATCAACATCGTTGGTCTGCTCGGCGATGGCGATTGAACCATATCCCACGGATACCGCGACGTTGCTCGGCTGATAGATCACCAGGGAGGCGTGAATGATGCCGCCATAGAAAAATCCGTCGCCGCCGTTGCCGGCCTCGTTCGCTCCTGTATCGATCGTGCCAGTATTGCTGTTACCCGAATTGGATTGGTGCGCGGGAGCGCCGCCGAACTGATCGGCGTTATTGGGCTGGTGGACATCCGCGTTGCCATGAAGGCTGCCGCCTCCATCTCCAGTCGAATCGAGAGACGGGACGGACGCATTAGATGGCGAGCCGAACGAGGAGCCGCCGGCGCCGTCATGGCTATCGGCCGTAAGATGATGCAAACGGGCCGGCGAGAACTTGGTACCGTACGCGGGATCTCCATCATCCCAAGGATAATGCTGCGGCTGATCATGCAGCCGGATGCTGTCCGACATCCAATCGAACTTCATAGTCGCCTCCCTGGCGGGATCGCTCCGCGCAACGCGACGGACCACTCCCGACCGTGAGGCAATGTCACGCCGTATGCGTGAAAAGCCGAGCCATCAATTCGGATGCAACATTTCGGGTGAGATTGTACAAACGAAATCGGGTCGAAGAGGCGGTATCGCGCACGTTAGCGCACCCCATTCGCAGTCGACGCGTTCTTGAACTAGCCCACCCAAAAACCCGGCAGAGCCGGCTCGAGTCGTCCACCGACGCGTACCGGCGCGACGCGGAGCGCGAGGCCGGTGGCGTCGTCGGTTTCCACCGCAACCCCGCTCAGCGTCGCTTCGCCGGCGGCCGGCTCAAAGCGGCCGGAGGGGATGCCGGTTTGGAAGCGCTGCAGCGGCTCTTCCTTCTGCATGCCGATGATGGAATCGTAGTCACCGGTCATGCCGGCGTCGGTCATATAGGCGGTGCCGCCGGGCAGCACCTGGTGATCGGCGGTGGGCACATGGGTGTGGGTGCCGACCACGAGGCTGACGCGGCCATCGCAGAAGAAGCCCATGCCCTGCTTCTCGGAGGTCGCCTCGCCGTGGAAATCCACCACGATCGCGTCCGCTGCCTGCCGCAGCGGACAGGCCTCGAGTTCGCGCTCGACCGCGGCGAAGGGATCGTTGGAGGGCTCCATGAAGACGCGGCCGATCGCGTTGATGACGAGCGCACGCTTGCCGTTCTTGGTGTCGACGAGCGTGGCGCCGCGGCCCGGCGCGTGCCGCGGAAAGTTGAGCGGGCGGATCAGGCGCGGGGCGCGCTCGATGAACACCAGCGCTTCCTTTTGATTCCACGCATGGTTGCCGAGCGTGATCGCGTCGGCCCCGGCATCCAGGAAGTCCTGGTAGATGGCCTCGGTGATGCCGAAGCCGCCGGCGGCATTCTCGCCATTGACGATGACGAGATCGAGCGACCAGTCACGGATCATGCCGGGAAGATGTTCTAAGATGGCGGTGCGGCCGGTCTTGCCGACGACATCACCGACGAAGAGGATACGCAAATTCAGCTACTCCCGGAAATCGAACGCCTTGCGCTCCGTTAGCACATAATCAAGCGCGACGTCGTGCGACAAAGCCGGAACCGCCTTGATTTCCTGCACCGCAAAGCCAAGCCCGATGCCGATCACGTGCTTGGTCTTGCGCAGATGGGTGAAGGTGAAGTCGTAATAGCCGGCGCCATAGCCGATCCGGTGACCGACCCGGTCGAAAGCGGCGAGCGGCACCAGCATGATGTCGGGGATCAGCTCGGCCGCAACCGGCGACGGCTCGGGGATACCGAGCGAACCAAGCGTCAGCCGGTCGCCCTTGGCCCAGGCGCGGAATAGCAGGGAATGGCCGCGCGCGGTGACCGCCGGCAGCGCAAGCTGTGCGCCCTGCTCGGCGAGCTTCAGCATCAGCGGCATCGGATCGATCTCGCTGCGGATCGGGGAATAGCCGGAGACGATCGTGCCCTGCGCGATCTCAAACGGGAGTCCGCGCTTGGCGATCTTCGCGGCGGCAGCAGTGCGCTCCTCTTCGCTCAGCGCATCACGTCGGGTGAGCGCGGCGCTGCGGAGCTCAGCCTTCGGAGAGATCGCGCGCATGATGTCTTGCTCCACGGTCACCACCCGCTAAGGCGGGTGATCCAGTATTCCAGAGCCGTCAGAGCGTTTTCAAGCGAAGTGGATACCGGTTCGCGTAAAGAAAACGCGTCAAACAAAAATGAAGAGCTTCGGATCAATCAGAACCGATGCTCCAGTGATCAACCTGCGAAGCCGCGGCGTACTGGATACCCCGCTTTCCGGGGTATGACCGACGCCGGGTACCCGTGAACATCGCATGCAAAAAACAAAGCGCGAAGCCGCAGAGGCCGTTGGAGCGCTCGATCCCGGAGTTCCCTACGAAAGTAGGTGGGCACCATATGTCCGGGTCCACGGACCCGGCCAGGGACAGTTCCCTAAAGGATCGATAAGGCCCCGGGGATATATGGCTCCTGACGCGCAACGCAGCTTCGCAGGGGCTAATGTAGCGATGCGCGCGGCGTTCCGCCAGCGGGAATGGATTTCGGGTGGACGTTACCCTCACCTGAAAGGGGAGGGTAAGACAGCGGGCTAGCCGATCGCGATACCGCCGCCGATGGTGCGGTTGAGCACCTGCGTGGTTTTCTCGATCCGCTCAGCGGCGGCGTTGAGTGCGTTCGAGATCGCGACTTGCGTGGCGCGGGCGCGATCGACCGCCGCAGCGCCGGAGTCGCGCAAGGATTCGATTTCCTGCTCCAGGCTGCGGATGCGTGCGCCGGCGTCGACCAGTTCGTCGCAGGCGGTGAGCGCCGCCATCACGGTCAGGCGCGCATCGCCGATCTCACCGAACTTGCCGCGCAGCGATTCGATGCGCGATTCAAGGTTCTCCGCGAGCTTCAAGAGACGAACTTCCTGCCCCTCTTCGCACGCCATGCGGTATTGCCGGCCGTTGATGGTGACGTTGATGTGACTCATCGCGTGTTCTCCTCGCCATCAAGCACGGCGCGGATGGTGCCGATTGCCGCATCCAGCTTCTCGGCGATCTCGCGATTGGTGCGCTCGAGCTTGCGCGTCTTCACCAATGAGCTATCGAGCTCGTCCGCAAGCCGCGAGCGATCGGCACCGAGCGCCTGGATCCGGCTCGCCAGTTCGTTCTCGTCGCGGTCAGCCTCGCGCCGCCGCTCAACGGCGCTTTCCAGAGCATCCAGCGCCGCCATCAGCCGCCGTGTGGCGGCGTCGACGTCGGCGATAGCGGGCTCGGCATTGGCAGCCGCGTTGGTGGAACGATCGCTCATACGAGACAACGTACATCCTCGATGGCGTGGCCGTCCGCGAATCCTTGCGGTTCGGCAAGCGCTTAGGCGATGAAATTTACGTGGTGAGCGAGGCCGGCGCAACGCCGCCGGTAAACTATGCACCGATAGATGGAGCCGCCCCGGGGGTCGCACCTGTCGGTTTTACCCAGGCCCGTCCGCTCGGGAAACCGGCGCTTAGGGGGTTCGTGCCCCCTTCGGCCGGACACACCGGAGGCAACTTTGCGGCCGAAAGCGCGTTTCCTTGCCTTCGACTTCCCTTGGACTTCCGGAATTGAGGTGCTATCCAGCCTTTCCCCGTGCCTACCACCCGCATATGGCGGCCCTCCGGGCAGCGCGCATGCAAGCCAAGCCTCTCATTTCAGACGGATTTTCATCATGACGCAAGTCGATCACACCCGTATGGCCAACGCCATTCGTGGGCTCGCAATGGATGCGGTCGAGAAGGCGAAATCCGGCCATCCCGGGCTGCCGATGGGTGCGGCCGACGTCGCGACCGTCCTGTTTACACAGTTTCTGAAATTCGATGCGGCCGACCCGGCCTGGCCGGACCGCGACCGCTTCGTGCTCTCGGCCGGCCACGGCTCGATGCTGCTCTATTCGCTGTTGTACCTCACGGGCAACAAGGACATGACGCTCGACCATCTCAAGCACTTCCGTCAATTGGGTTCGCTGACGCCGGGGCATCCGGAGAACTTCCACACCAAGGGCATCGAGACCACCACCGGCCCGCTCGGCCAGGGCATCTCGACGGCGGTCGGCATGGCGGTCGCGGAGAAGATGCTCGCTGCCGAATTCGGCAAGAAGATCGTCAACCATCACACCTACGTGCTCGCCTCTGACGGCGACCTGATGGAAGGCGTGTCGCAGGAAGCGATCGCGCTCGCCGGCCACTGGCGGCTCAACAAGATGATCGTGCTCTATGACGACAACGGCATCTCGATCGACGGCCCGACATCGCTTGCGGATTCCGTCGACCAGGTGAAGCGATTCAAGTCGGCGGGCTGGGCCGCCGAGCACATTAACGGCCAGGATCAGAAAGCGATCGCGGACGCGATTGCGCGCGCGCAGAAATCGAGCAAGCCGACGCTGATCGCCTGCAAGACCACGATCGGCTACGGCGCGCCGACCAAGGCCGGCACCAACAAAGTCCATGGCGAAGCGCTCGGCGCCGACGAACTGAAGGCCGCCAAGGAAAAGCTCGGCATCTCGCTCGAACCGTTCTCGGTGCCCGATGACGTGCTGAAGGCCTGGCGCGAAGCGGGTGCGCGCGGCGCGGCGGAGCGCCAGGAGTGGGACGCGCGCTACGCCGAGCTCGGCAGCCGCAAGCGCGCGGAATTCGAGCGCCGGCTGCGGCACGAACGGCCGGCGTCGCTGGCGAAGGCGCTGAAGGGACACAAGAAGGCGCTGCTCGAAAACCCGCTCAACGTCGCGACCCGCAAATCGTCGGAGGCCGCGATCGAGGTGATCGCCGCCGCGATGCCGATGGAATTTCTGGCCGGCTCAGCCGACCTCACCGGCTCCAACAACAACAAGGCGAAATCGGCGGTCAACTTCTCCGCCAAGACGCCGAAGGGCCGCTTCATCCACTACGGCATCCGCGAGCACGGCATGGCCGCGGCGATGAACGGCATCTTCCTGCACGGCGGCTTTGCGCCGAACGGCGCCACCTTCCTGGTGTTCACCGACTATGCGCGGCCGGCGATGCGACTTGCGGCGTTGATGGGCACCGGCGTCGTCTATGTCATGACGCACGACTCGATCGGGCTCGGCGAAGACGGCCCGACGCACCAGCCGGTGGAGCATCTCTCGGCGCTGCGCGCCATTCCCAACATGCGCGTGTTCCGCCCCTGCGATGCCGTCGAGGTTGCAGAATGCTGGGAGCTCGCGCTGAACCGGATCGACGGCCCGACGGTGCTGGCGCTGACGCGACAGAACCTGCCGCAGCTTCGAACCACCGCGCCTGCCGACAATCCGTGCAGCCATGGCGCCTATGAGCTGGTCGCGGCGCAAGGTGACGCAAAAGTGTCATTCTTCGCCTCCGGTTCCGAAGTTCAGATCGCTGTCGACGCGCAGAAACAGCTCGCGGAACGCGGCATCCCGTCGCGGGTTGTGTCGGTGCCTTCGCTCGAATTGTTGCTGGCGCAGCCGGAAGAGCGGAAAAAGGCCATCATCGGCAACGCGCCGATCAAGATCGCGATCGAGGCGGCCGTGCGCTGGGGTTGGGATGCCGTGATCGGCCAGGACGGCGAGTTCATAGGCATGCACGGTTTCGGCGCCAGCGCGCCTGCCAAGGACCTTTTCAAGCATTTCGGAATTACCGCCGAGGCCGCCGTTAACGCTGCCCTGAAGCGCGTCGGCTAGCGGTTGAGCTTGCCCCGAAAAAGGACTAGGTAACTCCTATCTAATCCGTCCTCGTCCGGCCGAACCGGGCGATCCGCCGTAACACCCTCGCTGGAGCACGCGCCAGCGGGGACGGCAACAGCTATTAGAGGAGTGAAACAGCATGGCAGTCCGGGTCGCAATCAACGGGTTCGGCCGCATCGGCCGCAATGTGCTTCGAGCCATCGCCGAGTCTGGCCGCAAGGACATCGAAGTGGTCGGGATCAATGATCTCGGCCCGGTCGAGACCAACGCCCATTTGCTCCGTTTCGACTCCGTGCACGGCCGCTTCCCGGGCACCGTCACCGTCGATGGCGATACGATCAGTGTCGGCGACAGCAAGATCAAGGTGTCCGCCGAGCGCGATCCGTCCAAGCTGCCCTGGAAGGAGCTCGGCGTCGATGTCGCGCTGGAATGCACCGGCATCTTCACGGCGAAGGATAAGGCGTCCGCGCATCTGACCGCCGGCGCCAAGCGCGTGCTGGTCTCCGCGCCTGCCGACGGTGCCGATGCCACCATCGTCTACGGCGTCAACCATGAGACGCTGACCAAGGAGCACCTGGTGATCTCCAACGGCTCCTGCACCACCAACTGTCTCGCGCCGGTGGCGAAGGTCTTGAACGACACGGTCGGCATCGAGACCGGCTTCATGACCACGATCCATGCCTATACCGGCGACCAGCCGACGCTGGACACGCTGCACAAGGATCTCTACCGCGGCCGCGCGGCGGCGATGTCGATGATCCCGACCTCGACCGGCGCAGCCAAGGCGATCGGCCTGGTGCTGCCTGAACTGAAGGGCAAGCTCGACGGCGTTGCGATCCGCGTGCCGACGCCGAACGTCTCGGTGGTGGATCTGAAGATCGTCGCCAAGCGCGCAACCGACGCCAAGGAAATCAACGAGGCGATGAAGCGCGCCTCGGAGCAGCAGCTCAAGGGCATCCTCGGCTACACCACCGCGCCGAACGTCTCGATCGACTTCAACCACGATCCGCATTCGTCGACCTTCCACATGGACCAGACCAAGGTGCAGAACGGTACGCTCGTGCGCGTGATGTCGTGGTACGACAACGAGTGGGGTTTCTCCAACCGCATGGCCGACACTGCCGTCGCGATCGGGAAGCTGCTGTAACCATTTGTTTGTCGTCATGCCCGGCCTTGAGCCGGGCATCCACGTCCTTGTTTCCATAGGAGCAAGGATGTGGATGGACGGGACATAGGCGAGCGAAAGCGACGCCGTCCTTCGGACGGCGAAGCCCGGCCATGACAGAGGAAGCCCTGACATGAAAAACTTCCGCACCCTCGACGACGTCGATGTGAAGGGCAAGCGCGTGCTGCTCCGCGTCGATCTGAATGTGCCCATGGAAAATGGCCGCGTCACCGACACCACGCGGCTGGACCGTGTGGCGCCGACGATCACCGAGCTTTCCGACAAAGGCGGCAAGGTCATCCTGCTCGCGCATTTCGGCCGCCCCAAGGGACGCGATCCCAAGGAATCGCTGAAGCCCGTCGCTGAGGCGCTGTCGAAAGTGATCAAGAAGCCGGTCGCTTTCGCCGAGGACTGCATCGGCGAGGCCGCGGCAAACGCTGTGGCGGCGCTGAAGGACGGGGAGATCCTCTGTCTGGAGAATACCCGCTTCCACAAGGAAGAAGAGAAGAACGATCCGGCCTTCGTCGCGGAACTGGCAAAGCTCGGCGACATCTGGGTCAATGACGCGTTCTCGGCGGCGCACCGCGCCCATGCCTCCACCGAAGGCCTCGGCCACAAGCTGCCGGCCTATGCCGGACGCACCATGCAGGCCGAGCTCGACGCGCTCGGCAAGGCCTTGGAAGCCCCGAGCAAGCCGGTGATCGCGATCATCGGCGGCGCCAAGGTTTCCACCAAGATCGACCTGCTCGAAAATCTCGTGACCAAGGTCGACGCGCTCGTGATCGGCGGCGGCATGGCCAACACTTTCCTGCATGCGCAGGGCGTCGGCATCGGCAAGTCGCTGGCGGAGAAGGATCTCGCCGCGACCGCGCTGCGCATCCTGGACAAGGCCGCGGCCTCCAATTGCGCCATCATCCTTCCCGTCGATGCCGTCGTCTCCTTCCACTTCGCGGCCAATTCGCCATCGCATGCCTACGGCCTGGACGCGATCCCGGCCGAGGGCATGATCCTCGACGTCGGCCCGCAATCGATCGCCCGCATCCATGCCGCGATCGACGATGCGGCGACGCTGGTGTGGAACGGCCCGCTCGGCGCCTTCGAGCTGCCCCCGTTCGATCGCGGCACCGTGGTGGCCGCCAAGCACGCCGCCGAACGCACCAAGGCCAAGAAGCTGATTTCGGTCGCAGGCGGCGGCGATACCGTCGCGGCGCTGAACCAGGCCGGCGTGGCGCACGATTTCACCTATGTCTCGACCGCCGGCGGCGCATTTCTTGAATGGATGGAAGGCAAGCCGCTGCCGGGCGTCGAAGTCCTGAAAATCCGCTGACTACCAGCTCACGCGCGAACGCACTGCAAATACAGGGAGAATTCGGATGGCGCGCATTACCTTGCGGCAACTGCTCGACCATGCGGCTGAGCACGATTACGGGGTGCCGGCCTTCAATATCAACAATATGGAGCAGGCGCTGTCGATCATGGAGGCAGCCTCGAGCGTGGACGCGCCGGTCATCATCCAGGCCTCACGCGGCGCCCGGGCCTATGCCAATGACGTCATGCTCAAGCACATGATGGACGCCCTGACCGAGATCTATCCGCAGATCCCGGTCTGCGTGCATCTCGACCACGGCAACGAGCCCGCCACCTGCATGACCGCGATCCAGTCCGGCTTCACCTCTGTCATGATGGACGGCTCGCTGAAAGCCGACGGCAAGACGCCCGGCGACTGGGACTACAATGTCGGCGTGACCAGGACGGTCACCAACATGGCCCATCTCGGCGGCATTTCGGTGGAAGGCGAACTCGGCGTGCTCGGCTCGCTCGAGACCGGCATGGGCGACAAGGAAGACGGCCACGGCGCCGAAGGCAAGCTCTCCCACGACCAGCTCCTGACCAATCCGGACGAAGCCGTGAAGTTCGTGAAGGAGACCAAGGTCGACGCGCTCGCGATCGCGATGGGCACCTCGCACGGCGCCTACAAGTTCACCCGCAAGCCGGACGGCGACATCCTCGCCATGAACGTGATCGAGGAGATCCACCGTAAATTGCCGAACACGCATCTGGTGATGCACGGCTCCTCCTCGGTGCCGCAGGATCTGCAGGACATCATCAACGAGTTCGGCGGCAAGATGAAGCCGACCTGGGGCGTGCCTGTCTCCGAGATCCAGCGCGGCATCAAGAACGGCGTGCGCAAGATCAACATCGATACCGACAACCGCATGGCGATGACCGGGCAGATCCGCAAGGTGTTCAAGGAACACCCGGAAGAGTTCGACCCGCGCAAATATTTGAAGCCCGCGATGGAAGCGATGACCAAGCTGTGCAAGCAGCGGCTGCAGGAGTTCAATACCGCCGGCCAGGCCAGCAAGATCAAGAAAGTGCTGACCACGGCGGAAATGGCCAAGCGCTACGCCAAGGGCGAGCTCGATCCGAAGGTGGCGTGAAGCCGCCGCTGCCGTAGCCCGCGTGAAGCGTAAACCCGGGGCCACTTGCAACGCGGACACAGATGTCCCGGGTTACGCGTTCCGCTCCACCCGGGCTACAAGCTCTCCACCCTCCCCTCGCACCCGGAAGGCGGAGGGTCGTTCGATTTGTAGTCGCTGTTCGATTTTAATGTTAATCCTGCTCCGGCTTGCGCGCGGCGTCGGCCGCGGCGAACGTTTTCTAGGCAATTGCCCGATAACCGCCTATTTTGGTTTGCAAGGGCATGAACCATCTGGAGGACGTTCCATGAATCTCGCTGACCTCAACAAGATCGCGCTTGCCATGGTCACCCCGGGCAAGGGCATTTTGGCCGCCGACGAATCCTCAGGGACCATCAAGAAGCGCTTCGACGCGATCGGCGTGGAATCGACCGAGGAGAATCGGCGCGACTACCGCGAGATGCTGTTTCGCTCGACGGAGGCGATGAGCAAATATGTCTCCGGCGTCATCCTCTATGACGAGACGATCTGGCAGAACGCGAAGGACGGCACGCCGCTGGTCAAGCTGATCGAGCAGGCCGGCAGCATCCCCGGCATCAAGGTGGACGAGGGCACGCAAGCCTTGCCCGCCTGCCCCGGCGAACTCGTGACCGTCGGCCTCGACAAGCTGGCCGAGCGGCTGAAGAAGTATTACGAGCGCGGCGCGCGCTTTGCGAAATGGCGCGCGGTGATCGACATCGGACAGGGGATTCCCAGCACGACCGCGATCCATGTCAACGCGCATGCGCTCGCGCGCTACGCCGCACTGTGCCAGGCGGCGCAGATCGTGCCGATCGTCGAGCCGGAGGTGCTGATGGACGGCGGCCATGACATCGACCGCTGCTATGAGGTGACGCAGCAGGTGCTTAACACCGTATTCCACGAACTGTTCGTGCAGCGCGTCGCATTCGAAGGCATGGTGCTGAAGCCGAATATGGTGGTATCGGGCAAGAAGAGCCCGAAGCAGGCATCGGTACAGGACGTCGCGGAAAAGACCATTCGCCTCCTGAAGGCCTGCGTGCCGGCAGCCGTGCCCGGCATTGCCTTCCTCTCCGGCGGCCAGAGCGATGAGGAGGCAACCGCGCATCTTGACGCCATGAACCGGATCGGCGGCCTGCCCTGGAAACTCACCTTCTCCTACGGCCGTGCGCTGCAGGCGGCGCCGCAGAAGGCGTGGTCCGGCAAGGCCGGGAATGTCGCGGCCGGCCAGCGCGCCTTCACCCACCGCGCACGCATGAACGCGCTCGCGAGCAAGGGCGAGTGGGAGACCGGCCTGGAAAAGAAGGTGGCATAATTGGCCGCAAAGCCCGTTCCGCCGCGCCCGGCGCCGCGCCTCTATCTCGCGACGCCGGTGGTGGAAGATCCCTCCGAACTCATCGCAAGCCTGCCCGCTTTGCTCGCCGCGGCCGATGTCGCGGCAGTGCTGGTGCGGCTGCGCGAGACCGACCAACGCACGATGATCTCGCGCGTGAAAGCGCTAGCGCCGGTGGTCCAGAGCGCCGGCGCGGCGCTCCTGATCGACGGCCATGTCGAACTCGTCGCGCGCGCCGGCGCCGACGGCGCGCATCTCACCGGTCTTGCCGCGCTGGAGGACGCGCTGCCGTCGCTGAAGCCGGACCGCATCGCCGGCGTCGGCGGGCTGCCGACGCGCCACGAGTCCATGGCCGCCGGCGAGCTCGGCGCCGATTACGTGCTGTTCGGCGAGCCCGATGCGAGCGGGCAGCGGCCCTCGACGCAGGCGATCGCCGAGCGGCTCAACTGGTGGGACGAATTGTTCGAGCCGCCCTGCGTCGGCTACGCCATTTCGCGTGAAGAGGCTTTCGAATTTGCAGCCGCCGGCGCAGACTTCGTCCTGGTCGGCGATTTCATCTTCGCCGACCAGCGCGGCGCTGGCACAGCGCTCGCCGAGGTCGGCGCGACCATCCGCGAAGCACATGCGAGCGCGCTTGGGAAGCCAAGGGCAGGACTGACTCCGGAATGAGCCTGCTGCGTCCGATAGCGGTGGTGCTCGGCTGCGCCGTGCTGACGACGGGTGCGGTCGCGCAGATTTCGCTGACGCCGCCCGCCGCACAGGCGCCAGCCAGCAAGCCGGCTCCGAAAAAGGAGGCGCCGAAGCCTGCGCCAAAGCCGAAGGCAGCAGCGGAAAAGCCGAAGAGCGCGGCGGAAAAGAAGCCGGCCGCGCCAAAGCCGTCGCCTTCACCTTCGCCATCGCCGACCCCGACGCACCCGTTCGACGATCCCAATGTCGATCTCGTCTATGGCGCCTATCAGCGCGGCCTCTACAAGACCGCCTTCGACCTCGCCACCAACCGCGCAAACTACGCCCGCGACCCCAAGGCGATGACGATGCTGGGCGAGCTTTATGCCAACGGGCTCGGCGTCAAGCGCGATTACGGCAAGGCCGCCGAATGGTACCAGCGCGGGTCCGATGCCGGCGACCGCGAGGCGATGTTCGCGCTCGCGATGATGCGGCTTGCCGGCCGCGGCGGCCCGGTGAACAAGGACGAGGCGGTCAAGCTGCTGGCGTCCTCGGCCAAACTCGGCAATCCCAAGGCGGCCTATAATCTGGCGCTGCTTTATCTCGACGGCCAGACGCTGCCGCAGGACCTCAAGCGCTGTGCCGAATTGTTGCGGATGGCGGCCGACGCCGGCAGTCCCGAGGCGCAGTACGCGCTCGCGACCTTCTACAAGGAGGGCACCGGCGTGCCCAAGGATCTCGAGAAATCGGTGCGGCTGTTGCAGGCCGCCTCGCTCGCCGACAATGTCGATGCCGAGGTCGAATATGCGATCGCGCTCTACAACGGCTCCGGCACGCCGCGGAACCAGCCGGCGGCGGTGGCGCTATTGCGCAAGGCGGCCCGGCAGAACTCGCCAATCGCGCAGAACCGCCTCGCCCGCCTGCTCGCCACCGGCCAGGGCGTGCCGCAGGACAAGGTCGAGGCGTTGAAATGGCACACCGTCGCCAAGACCGCAGGCAAGGGCGATCCGGAACTGGACGAGATGCTGCTGGACATGAGCCCGCAGGACCGCGCCAAGGCCGAGGAGGCCGCACGCAATTGGCTCGGCACCGGCAAATGACGCCTTGACGGCGCCATCCCGAGAGGGCACGCAGTCGGAAATCCCCGACGGCGCTTGGGCCGTTTTCCCACCGACAAGCCCTCCATCATGCTCTATTCCGCCCTCATCAACGTCATGGTCAAGGCCGCGCGCCGCGCCGGCCGCAGCCTCAAGCGCGATCTCGGCGAGATTGAGCACCTACAGGTGTCGCTGAAGGGGCCGGCGAACTTCGTCTCGCTGGCCGACAAGCGCGCCGAGGAGATGCTCTACACCGACCTCGCCAAGGCCCGCCCGGGCTACGGCTTCATCGGCGAGGAAGGCGGCACCCGCGAGGGCACCGACAAGAGCCATAGCTGGATCGTCGATCCGCTCGACGGCACCACCAACTTCCTGCACGGGATCCCGCAATTCGCGATCTCGATCGGGCTGGCGCGCGAGGGCACGGTGATTGCGGGGGTGATCTACAACCCCGCCAATGACGAGCTCTATATCGCCGAGCGCGGCAAGGGCGCCTTCCTCAACGACCAGCGCCTGCGCGTCGCCGGCCGCCGCAGGCTTGACGAATGCGTGGTCGCCTGCGGCCTGCCCCATATCGGCCGCGGCGACCATGGACTGGCGCTGAAGGAGATGGCCGTGCTGCAGAACAAGGTCGCCGGCTTCCGCCGCTTCGGCGCCGCCTCGCTCGACCTCGCCTTCGTCGCCGCCGGCCGCCTCGACGGCTATTGGGAACGCAACCTCTCCCCGTGGGACATCGCAGCCGGGCAGATCATGGTGCGCGAGGCCGGCGGCACCGTGAGCGGCATCGAGGGCAATGACGATCCGTTGCAAACCGGACACGTGGTCTGCGGTAACGAATTCGTGCACGGCGAACTGGTGAAGATTTTGAAGCCGCTGGGGTAGTTGCTTCTTTGCAACCAAGTCGTCATGGCCGGGCTTGACCCGGCAATGACATGTCAGTGCGTTGGCCGTGCCGGTGCCGCATGCGGCTGCTGCGGCGCCGCCTCCTTCGGCTCGCGGTCGCCGGCCAGCACGCGTTGAACGCTGACGAAGAACACCGGGACCATCAACAGCGCCAGGATCACGACCGCGATCATGCCACCCATGACGACGGTGCCGAGCGCCTGCTGGCTGGCGCCGCCGGCGCCGCTGGCGATCGCCATCGGGAACACGCCGAACACGAAGGCGAGGCCGGTCATCAGGATCGGGCGGAAACGCAGCGAACAGGCCTCGATGGTCGCCTCGAGCAGCGGCTTGCCATGGGCGCGCAGGTCCTTGGCGAATTCGATGATCAGGATGGCGTCCTTGGCGGCAAGGCCGATGATGGTGATCAGGCCGACGGTGAAATAGACGTCGTTGGCGAGCCCGCGCATGCTCGCGGCGATCACCGCGCCGGTGACGCCGAGCGGTATGGTCAGCAGCACCGCGATCGGAATCGTCCAGCTCTCGTACAGCGCGGCGAGCAGGAGGAACACTACCAGCACCGACAAGCCTAGCAGGAACGGCGCCTGCGAGCCCGACAGCTTCTCCTGCAGCGACTGTCCGGTCCACTCATAGCCGAACCCGCGCGGCAATCTGTTCGCGAGCCGCTCCATCTCGTTCAGGGCATCGCCTGAGGTGTAGCCGGCTCGCGCCTCGCCGGAGATGCGCACGGCGGGATAATAGTTGAAGCCCGCGATCTGGGTCGGTCCCTTCTGCCATTCGACCGTGGCGAAGGACGAGAACGGCACGAGCTGCCCGCGGTTGTTCTTGACGTTGTAATTCAGGATATCATCCGCATTCATGCGGGTGAACTTGTCCGCCTGCACCACGACGCGCTGCATGCGGCCGCGGTTCGGGAAATCGTTGATGTAGTTCGAGCCGAGATTGGTCGAGATCGTATTGTTGATGTCCTCGAAGGTGACGCCAAAGGCGCCGGCCTTTTCCCGGTCGATCACCAGATTGACCTGCGGCGCCGGCGGGAGGCCTTCGATATAGACCTTCTGCAGCACGGGGCTGGCATTGGCTTCCGCGATCAGGCGGTCGGCGGCAGCCATCAGCTGGGCGTAACCCTTCTGGCCGCGGTCCTGCAGGCGGAACGAGAAGCCCGAGGAGTTGCCGAGGTTGTCGATCGGAGGTGGCTGCAGCGCCGAGATCTTGGCGTCGCGGATCGATGAAAGGTCGCGGTTGATGTCGGCGACGATTGCGGCCGCCGAATCCTTCGGCCCGCGCTCCGACCAGTCCTTCAGCGTGATGAAGGCCTGCGCGGTGTTGAAGCCCTGGCCGAGGAAGCTGAAGCCGGTGAGGAACGTGACGTTCTCGATGGCGGAGCGTGCCAAAAGATACTTCTCGACCTTCTCGATCGCCGCCTCGGTGCGGGCGAAGGAGGAATCCGAGGGCGTCTGCACGTCGGTGGTGATGAAGCCCTGGTCGTCGACCGGCAGGAAGCCGCCGGGCAGCCGCATGAAGCCCCAGCCAAGCCCGACCAGAAGCGCAACATAGATCAGCATCAGTCGTCCGGTGCGCTTCAGCGTCCATCCAACCGTGCGCGTATAGCCGTCGCGGCCGGCATCGAGCGTGCGGTTGAACCAGCCGAACACGCCGCGGCGGGCATGGCCGTGCCCGGCCGTGACCGGCTTGAGCAATGTCGCGCACAGCGCCGGCGTCAGCGACAGCGCCAGCAGCGCCGAGAACGAGATGGCGGCGACCATGGTGACCGAGAACTGGCGGTAGATGATGCCGACCGATCCCGGGAAGAACGCCATCGGGATGAACACGGCAACCAGCACCAGCGTGATGCCGATGATGGCGCCGGTGATCTGCGACATCGCCTTGCGGGTCGCCTCCTTCGGAGGCAAGCCCTCCTCGGCCATGATGCGCTCGACGTTCTCGACCACCACGATGGCGTCGTCGACGAGGATGCCGACCGCCAGCACCATGCCGAACATGGTCAGCATGTTGATGGAATAGCCGAGAAGCATCAGCGTGGCGCAGGCGCCAAGCAGCGCGACGGGCACGACGATGGTCGGGATGATGGTGTAGCGGATGTTCTGCAGGAACAGGAACATCACGATGAAGACCAGCACCACGGCTTCGACCAGCGTCGTCAGCACCTTCTCGATCGCAGCCTCGACCACGGGCGTGATGTTGTAGGGGATCTCATAAGAGATGTTGGCCGGGAAGAAGCGCGACAGCTCCTTCATCTTGGCTTCCACCGCGCTTGCGGTCGCGAGCGCGTTGCCGGTCGGCGACAGCAGCACCGAGAGGCCCGCCGTCGGCTTGCCGTTGAGGCGGGTCTGGAACTGGTAGCTGAGGCCGCCGATCTCAAGCCGCGCAACGTCGCGCAGGCGCACGGTCGAGCCATCAGGATTGGCGCGCAGGATGATGGCGCCGAACTCGTCCGGCGAAGAGAGCTGGCCCTTCACCAGAACCAGCGCCGAGACGCGCTGCGAGTCCGTCGCCGGCTCGGCACCGATGCTGCCCGAGGCGACCTGCGCGTTCTGCGCGGCAATTGCCTTGTTGACGTCGTCGGCGGTCAAGCCATAGCCGACCAGCTTTGCCGGATCGATCCAGATGCGCAAAGAGCGCTCGGTCGAATACAGCGTGGCACGGCCGACGCCGGGGATGCGGCGGATTTCCCCGAGCACGTTGCGGATCATGAAGTCGCCGAGGCCAATCTCGTCGAGGCTGCCATCGGTCGAGTTCAGCGTGATGATCTGCAGCACGGCGCTGGACGCTTCCTCGACCAGGATGCCCTGCTGGATCACGGCACGCGGCAGGCGCGCCTCGATGCGCTTGAGGCGGTTCTGCACCTCGACGGATGCCTGGCTGGTTTCGGTGCCCGGAACGAAATTGGCGATGATCTCGACCTGGCCGAGCGAGTCGCTGGTGGATTCGAAATTGAGGATGCCGGAGGCGCCGTTCAGCTCCTCCTCGATCAGCCGGGTGACGCTGTTATAGAGATTTTCCGGCGAGGCGCCGGGATAGCTGGTCGAGATCGAGATCGAGGGCGGCGCAATGATCGGATATTGCGCGATCGCCAGCAGCGGAATCGAGATCGCGCCGATCAGGCAGATGAAGAGCGCGACGACCCAGGCGAAGATCGGCCTGTCGATGAAAAAGCTCGCCATCTCGGATCACCGCAGCGCTTGCGCGGCTTTATTTTCCCCCGGCACAACGATCGAAGCATCCGCCGCCTCGGTGAATGCCTGCGGCCGGACCTTGTCGCCTGCCGCGAATTTCTGGAAGCCCTCGACCACGACGCGGTCGCCGGACTTCAGACCTTCGGTCACGAACACCTGCCCATTCTGCAGCGAGCCGGTACGCACGGGCTGAACCGCGACGCGACCGTCGTCCTTGACGACGAACACCTCGCTGCCGCCACCGCCATTGCGCTGAATCGCCTGCTGCGGGACCGCGATCGAGTCGGAATCGATGCCCTGCTCGATCAGCACGCGCACATACATGCCCGGCAACAATTCGCGCCTTGGATTGGGGAACTCGCCACGCAGCGTCACCTGCCCGGTATAGGCGTCAACCTTGGCGTCGGAGAACAAGAGCTTGCCAGGAATCGGATAGATCGTGCCATCGTCCTGCAACAGGCGCACCTTCATAGCGTCAGGCGCGATGCGGTCGAGTTCGCCGGTCTCGAATGCGCGGCGTAGCTGGTTGAGCTCGGTGACCGACTGGGTGAAGTCGGCATAGATCGGGTCGATCTGCTGGATGGTCGCAAGCGAGGTGGAATCGTTCTGCACCACCAGGGCGCCTTCGCTGACCAGCGCGGCGCCGACGATGCCGTCGATCGGCGCGCGGATGGTGGCGTAATCCAGATTGAGCTTGGCGCGCGCGAGATCCGCCTCGCGGGCCGCGACATCCGCTTCGGCCTGGCGTTGCGCGGCAATCGCCTTCTCGTTCTCGGCCTCGGGCATCGCCTTCTGGCTGTAGAGCGTCGTAACGCGATGCGCATGCTGGGCGGCCTGATCGAGCACAGCCTTGGCGCGCGCGAGCGCAGCCTGATTGGACTGCACCTCGACCTCGAATGGCCGCGGGTCGATGCGATACAGGGGATCGCCGGCCTTCACCTCAGTGCCCTGGTGGAACAGGCGCTCGACGACGATGCCGGAAACACGCGGGCGGACTTCGGCGACGCGCGTCGGCGCGACGCGGCCGGGCAGCTCGCGCAGCACCGCGCGCGGCTGCGGCTTGGCGACGACAACGCTCACCTCGGGTTCGGGCGCCGCCTCCGACGCAGCGGTCGCGGCAGTCGGCTCATCACAGCCGGCTAGCAGTGGCGCCGTGGCGGCCAGCATCAGGAGAATGCATGCCGTTCGTGCGCGTAGTCCGGACATTGAAAGCGTCGCCCCGAGTTTGAATTGTTGAACACACATGGACACGCGGTGTCTCTGCCGACTCCGCCTTGTCACGCTATTCAGGATAAGGTGGGGGTGCTGCGACGCAATACATGACGGCGGCGGCTCAATGTCACATACGGAGAACATATTGAATTAGCATATTTTTCTCCGATTCACCGGATTGTGAAACCAGTTCCATCGGAGCTTGTGGGGGTAACGGACTGCGCCTTCTCCGACGCAGCGGCCGAAACCGATTTCTCGAACCCGCATGCGGGGGAGAATCAGCTTCCGGCGTTTTCCCGATGGTTTCTCCGTCTCTCGCGATCCGGTGCAGGCATCCGTCCGCCGGCCTTCGCGATCAAGGCCGAACGAGGATCGGTGTACGTCCCGCTGAACCGACATCGGGGATTCGCCCAATTGATGATGCGCGGAACATCGTCGAACGGGACGATTTCGGTGGATGATATCGCGGCGGTCGCCATCCAGTTCCGCTTCCGCCCCGAATCACTGGTTTCCTGTCTTTCTTCCCTTGGCCGCTGTGCCATATTGGCTGCCCAACGCGGCTTTTCGCAACGGACATGCCGGCAATGCCCTCCTCTCCCCGCTCCGACATGGAGACCGAACTCAGCAAACTGTCCTCTCCACGGATCTTCCTGGTGCGGATGCTGGTATTTCTGGTGCTGTGCGCGCTGATCGCCATCGTCCTCTACAAGCAGATCCTCGTCGCCTTCTTCGCCAATCCCGGGCTGAACGCGCTGATCGGCGCGGTGCTTTTGATCGGCATCATCCTGTGCTTCCGCCAGGTGATCCGGCTCTATCCCGAGGTGCGATGGGTCAACAATTTCCGGATCGCCGATCCCGGACTCGCGATCGACCGGCGGCCGACCTTGCTGGCACCGATGGCGGCGATCCTCGGCGGCGAGCGCAGCGGGCGGATGTCGATCAGCCAGCAGACGATGCGGCACCTGCTCGACTCCATCGCGACCCGCCTCGACGAGGCACGCGACATCTCGCGCTACATGACGGGCCTCTTGGTGTTCCTCGGCCTGCTCGGCACCTTCTGGGGCCTGATCGAAACCGTCGGCTCGGTCGGCAAGGTGATCGATGGATTGAAGGTCGGCGGCGACGCCGGCGCGCTGTTCGACACGCTGAAAGAGGGCCTCGCCGCCCCGCTCGGCGGCATGGGCATTTCGTTCTCGTCCTCGCTGTTCGGCCTCGCCGGTTCCCTGATCCTCGGCTTCCTCGACCTGCAATCCAGCCAGGCACAGAACCGTTTCTATACCGATCTCGAGGACTGGCTTGCGACCACGGTGCGCGAATACGCCGGTGACGGCGTCGTGGCCGCCGCAGGTGGTGGCGGCAACCTGCAGCACGCGATCGAGCGGCTGCGTGTCGCGGTGGAGGAAGGCGCGGGAACCCGCGGCACCACCGCGGCGATGGCCAATCTGGCCGAAGCGATCCAGGGATTGGTTGCGCATATGCGCACCGAGCAACAGATGATCCGGGAATGGGCCGACGGCCAGGGCGAACAGAACCGCGAGATCAAGCGCCTGCTCGAACGCCTCGCGCGTCAGCCGGAGAAGAGTTAGAGAGACGGGGACGGTGTCGATCTTGAAGACGGACGAGAGCCACACGGTTACCTCTCCCGGAGGAAGAGGTCGGCGCGTAGCGCCGGGTGAGGGCGCCCGGTCTATCGATAGAGCAAAACCCCTCACCCGGATCGCCGAGGCGATCCGACCTCTCCCTCCGGGAGAGGTGTAACTTGCGGCCTCCCTGGAGGTACCCTTGCTAACGCTAGTAGAGAGTCAAAATGGCCCTTGCCCGTGCCCGCCGCGGTGAATCCGGCTTCAACTACTGGCCGGGCTTCGTGGACGCGCTGTCGACGCTGGTGCTGTCGATCGTGTTCCTGCTCTCGGTGTTCCTGGTGGTGCAATTCTTCCTGTCGCAGGAAGTCTCCGGCAAGGACAAGGCGCTGGAACAGCTCAACGCCAAGATCGCCCAGCTCAACGACATGCTGTCGCTTGAAAAGCTCGGCAAGCTCAGCCTCGGCGAACAGATCGCGCAGCTCCGCGCCGGACTTGCCTCGGCCGAAGGCGAGCGCGACCGTGTCAAGGGCCTCTATGAGGGTCTGGCCAATGCCGGCAGCGACGCGCAGGGCCGCGCCACCGAGCTCACCAAGGCGCTCGATTCCGAGAAGCTGGTCTCCGCGCGGGCGCTGGCGCAAATCGAAGTGCTGAACCAGCAGATCAGCGCATTGCGTCGCCAGCTTGCCGCCCTCGAAGAAGCGCTCGATGCTTCTGAGAAACGTGACAAGGAATCGCAGGGGCGCATCGCCGATCTCGGCCAGCGATTGAACGTGGCGCTGGCGCAGCGGGTGCAGGAACTGTCGAGGTACCGCTCGGAGTTCTTCGGCCGCCTGCGCGCCATCCTGGGCAATCGGCCAGACGTCCGCATCGTCGGCGACCGCTTCGTGTTCCAGTCCGAAGTCTTCTTCGATACCGGACAGGCCACGCTGCTGCCCGAAGGCCGCGCCGAGCTCGACAAGCTCGCGGCTGCCCTGATCGACCTCGACAAGCAGATCCCGAGTGAGATCGCCTGGGTGCTCCGCGTCGACGGCCACACCGACGTGCGGCCGATCAACAGCCCGGTGTTCAAGTCGAACTGGGATCTCTCCGCCGCACGCGCGATCTCGGTGGTGCAATATCTGATCTCGCTCGGGGTGCCCGCACAGCGGCTCGTCGCCGCCGGCTTTGGCGAATTCCAGCCGCTCGACGCCGCGCAGACCGAGGACGCCTACAAGCGTAACCGCCGCATCGAACTGAAGCTGACGGAACGGTAACGGCGATGTTGGGCAGGCTCTCGCCACAGCGTCATGGCCGGGCTTGTCCTGGCCGTCCACGTTCTCCGGCGTCGCGAGCAGGAAGGACGTGGATGCCCGGGACAAGCCCGGGCATGACGGCGTTGGTGGCGGCTTGAGCGGGGCTTTTGACCTCCGCCCCTATCGCGCCGAGGACGAGGACGCGGCGATCGAGCTTTGGCGGCGAACCTGGCAGCAGGCCTATCCGACGATCGATTTCGATGCGCGCGTGGCGTGGTGGCGCGAGCGCTGGCGCGGCGAACTGGTGCCGAAGGCAACCATCATCGTCGCGGAAGAGGCAAGCGCGCTGATCGGTTTCGTGACCATCGATGCAAGCGGCTATCTCGACCAGCTCGTGGTCGATCCCGCACATTGGGGTTCAAAGCTGGCAAGCGCGCTGGTCGATGAAACCAAGCGCCTTTCGCCTGATGGCGTCACGCTGCTGGTCAATAAGGACAATGCGCGGGCCATCCGTTTTTATGAACGAAACGGCTTTGTGCATGCCGGCGAGGACCTCAACCCGACGTCAGGACGTCCGGTACTGAAGATGCGGTGGAAGCCGTAGAGCCGAGATCGTGAGCTCTCAAATCCCTTCGAACTGCAACCTCGCCAGCCGCGCATAGAGCCCGTTGGCGGCGACCAGCTCGGCATGGGTGCCCTGCTCGACGATCCTGCCATGCTCCATCACCAGGATGCGGTCGCAGGACAGCACAGTGGCGAGGCGGTGTGCGATGACCAGTGTGGTGCGGTGGCGCATCAACTCCTCCAGCGCGGTCTGCACCAGCGTCTCGCTTTCGGCATCGAGCGCGGAGGTGGCTTCATCGAGCAGCAAGAGCGGCGCGTCGCGCAGGATCGCGCGCGCGATCGCGATGCGCTGGCGCTGGCCGCCCGACAGCGTCACACCGCGTTCGCCGAGCTGGGCCTCGAAGCCGCCGGGCAGGCGTCGCAGAAATTCGGTAGCGTGCGCGAGGTCGGCGGCGCGCTCGACTTCGGCATCGGAAGCATCGGGCCGCCCGAAACGGATGTTCTCGCGCGCCGACGCTGCGAACACCACGGTGTCTTGCGGCACCAATGCCATGCGCGAGCGCACCACGCTTGGATCGGCCTGCCGGATCGGCACGCCGTCGAACGAAATCGTGCCCGAGGCGGGATCATAGAAGCGCAGCAACAGATGGAACAGCGTGCTCTTGCCCGCGCCGGAGGGACCGACGATCGCGACCTTCTCGCCTGATCGCACCGAGAACGAGACACCGTCAACGGTCTTCACCGACCGCCGCGTCGGATAGGCGAAGCTGACATTGTCGAACGCAACGTCACCACGCGCGGGCTGCGGCAGCGCGAGCGGCGCGGCCGGCGCCGTGATCTCCGGCTTGACCCGCAGGATCTCGAACAGCCGCTCGGCAGCACCGGAAGCTGCGGAGATTTCGCCCCAGACTTCGCTGAGCTGGCCGAGGGCGCTCGCAGCAAAGGCGCTGTAGAGAATAAACTGGCCCAAACGTCCCGGCGTCATCGCGCCCGCGAGCACGTCGTGCGAACCGACCCAGAGAATCAGCACCACGCTCGAGAACACGATGAAGATGATGATCAAGGTGAGCACGGCCCGTGCGCGGGTGGAGCTGCGCGCGGCGTCGTAGGCCTGCTCGACCTCGCCACCGAAGCGCGTGGCGGCGAGCCGCTCGCTGGTGAAGGCCTGCACGGTCCGGATGGCGCCGACCAGCTCGGAAGCATAGGCGCTGGCGTCCGCGAGCGTATCCTGCGCATTGCGCGACAAGCGTCGCACCCAGCGCCCGAACGCGACCAGCGGGATCACGATGATCGGGATCGCCAAGAGCACGAATCCGGAAAGCTTCGGGCTGGTGACCACCATCATCGCGGCGGCACCGAGGAACAGCATCATGTTGCGGAGCGCGATCGACACGGAGGCGCCGACCGCTGATTTGATCTGGGTGGTATCGGCGGTCAGGCGCGACACCAATTCGCCGCTGCGCGCGGAATCGAAGAAGGACGGCGACAGCGAGATCAGATGCGCGAACACGTCGCGCCGGAGATCGGCGACGATGCGCTCGCCGATCGTCATGACCAGGTAATAGCGGGAGGCGCTGGCGCCGGCGAGCACCGCCACCACCGCGATCATCACACTGAAGTAGTTGTTGATCATGGCGATGCCTTCGGCCGTGAAGCCGAAGTCGATCACGCGCCGGATCGCGACCGGCACGATCAGCGTCGTGATCGCCGCAACCGTCAGAGAAATAAAAGCGAGGATCGCCCGTCCGCGGTAGCGCGCCACATAGGGCGCAAGCGCCAGCAGCGGCTTCAGCCTGGCGCGGCTCTTCCCTTCCGTCTCGGTCAAGGTGGCTTCAACCAGCGCTTCGCCTTCGAGCAACGCATCGCGCCGCGGCGGCATCGGACTGGGCGGGTGGTCAAGCTGTTCGGCTGCGCTCATCGGGACAAGGACCAGTTTTTATGTTTTCCAGATAGGCCCCGCGGAAGCGGCTGGCAAATCCGGAAGAGTCCTAATCCGGTGATCCCCGGTGGCTTGTTTTGCAGGTTTCCTTACGCTATAGAGCGGCCCAAATCCCGTATCTTTGGACCACTTGCGACGGGCGCCGGCGCGCCGAAGGAACTGCCATGAAAGCCGATATTCACCCGAATTATCATACGATTACGGTCGTGATGACCGACGGCACCGAGTACCAGACCCGCTCCACCTGGGGCAAGGAAGGCGACAAGCTGCAGCTCGACATCGACCCCAGGTCGCACCCGGCCTGGACCGGCGGCTCGCAGCAGATCCTGGATCGCGGCGGCCGCGTGTCGCGGTTCCAGAAGAAGTTTTCCGGCTTTTTGAAAAAGGACTGAGCGCAAGACTGCGCTTCCTTCTTCCTTTTCGACGTTCAACGAACGCCCCTGCCAAATCAGGGGCGTTTTTTGTTTCCACGCGTCATTGCGAGCGCAGCGAAGCAATCCATAGCGCCGCGGGTGCAGGCATGGATTGCTTCGCGGAGCCTGTCATCGGGCGGCGCTTCGCGCCGACCCGGTGGCTCGCAATGACGGTTAGAGTTGCAGTTACCGTTCGAACGCGGCCTTCAGGCGGTTGAGCTGCGGCACCAGCGGGTTGCCGATCGCGGCGCGATCGGCGGGCGGCGCATGGATCGTGGTGTCGAGCCGGCGCACGCGTGCCTGCAGGTCCATCGAGCGGGTGATCAGGTCCTGCAATTGTTGCGGCAGTTTCTCGATCAGTTCCGCCGGACCCGGATCGGCTGCGGAGAGCTTGACCTTGGTCTTCTCCCGATTGGCCTGGGTCAGCGTCATCTCGCCTTCCTTCACCGCGCGATGCAGCAGCAGCCAGGAGGCAAGCTGCATCAAACGGGTGGTCAGGCGCATGCTTTCGGTCGCATAGGTCAGGCTGACGGACCGTTCCAGCGCCTTGGCCTGGCCGCGGCCGTCGCCATCGAGATAGGCGGCGGTCTCCTCGACCAGGTCCATGCCCTCACGGAACAGGGCTCCGAATGCCGCAGAATTGGTCAGCCGCTCGCTGAACAGAACAAGTGCGGAATCGCTTTGCGACCGCTCCAGCATGGTTAACGCCCTCACGCCACTTTTAATTTTGAACACCGCCGGCTTTTGCGCCAGCTTTATGATGAACAAATCATTGCGCTTGCCGGGCGAAGAGTCCAGCCGCATCCGGATTTATGGTTTCCGGCCGCATGGCGGCGACGACAAGCCTGTGACAAAGCCAAAAAAGAGCCGCCGTTTCCGGCGGCTTTGAAGTTGATAACAGGGAGGCGTCAAACAGAGTGGACAGGAGCCACTCGGTGTCCAAACGAGGACGATGCAGTCATAAACGAGAAAGCTTAATTGATCGTAAATGAGCGATTTTGTTTAAGCTTCGTTTGCCATATCGGCCATTGGCCTAGTTTGGGACAGGATACCAGTTTCGTAGCCCGGATGGAGCGCAGCATAATCCGGGGATCGGTGCGAGCCGGATGCACCGGTCCCGGATTGCGCTGCGCTCCATCCGGGCTACGGGTGAGCGCTACGATTTGAAGAAGCTGTTGGCGGCTTCCTTGGAGGCGCGCTTCTTTGTCATCGCTTCGCGCAGGCGCTCCACTTCGGCCGAGAGCATCGCGATGCGTTCGGTCAATTCCTCGACCGAGAGCAGCGACAGGTCCTGCCCGATCTCGTGCGAAATCTTCTTCCTCGGCCGGTCGTCATCTTCCATCGCCATGCGCGTTCTCCGTGCTTTGCTTCGAGTATGAAAGCCGGTCTCCACTTTCCGGCCATGCTCTGTCACGATCCCGTTGCGGCGGTTGCCAGCGCGATGCAGGCTGGGTAATCAACGTGCCGCGTCTGGAATCCTCCCATTTCGCCAAGGAAAAACCATGGAAAAGCTGCCCGCGCAAATGACCGTCGTCGGCATCAGCAAGCCCGGCGGGCCGGAAGTATTGCTGCCGGAGACGCGCCCGGTGCCGCTACCAGGCCAGGGCGAAATCCTGGTCAAGGTGAAGGCGGCCGGCGTCAACCGGCCTGACGTGGCGCAGCGTTCCGGTTCCTATCCGCCGCCGCCCGGCGCGAGCGACCTGCCCGGCCTCGAGGTATCAGGCGAGGTGGTGGCGGTCGGTCCCGGCGCCACCAGGCACAAGGTCGGCGACACCGTGATGTCGCTGGTCGCCGGCGGCGGCTATGCGCAATATTGCATCGCGCAGGACGGGCAGGCGATGGCGGTGCCGCCGTCGCTATCGATCGAGGAAGCCGGCGCGCTTCCCGAAACTTTGATGACGGTGTGGCACAATGTGTTCGAGCGCGGCGGCCTGCAAAAAGGCGAGACGCTGCTGATCCATGGTGGCTCCTCCGGCATCGGCACCATGGCGATCCAGCTTGCGAAGGCGTTCGGCGCCAAGGTGATCGTCACCGTCGGTTCACAGGACAAGGCGGAGGCCTGCCTCAAGCTTGGCGCCGATCGCGCGATCAACTACAGGACCGAGGATTTCGTAGCCGAGGTGAAGGCCGCAACCGATGGCGCCGGCGCCAATGTCATCCTCGACATGGTCGGCGGCGACTATATCGACCGCAACTACGACGCAGCCGCCGTCGAGGGTCGAATCGTGCAGATTGCCTTCCTGGCCGGAGCGCCAAAAGCGAGCGCCAATTTCGCGAAACTAATGGTGAAGCGCCTGCACCATACGGGCTCGACGCTCCGCCCCCGTAGTAATGCGGACAAGGCGGCAATGGTCGCGGCGATCGAGGCCAAGGTAATGCCGCTACTCCGCGAGGGGCGGGTAAAGCCGCTGATGGACAGCACTTTCCCATTGGAAAAGGCGGCCGACGCTCACCGGCGAATGGAAACCAGCGCACATATTGGCAAAATTGTGTTGGTCGTTTAACGCTTCCACTGCCGGCCTAGCCGGAAACCCTTTGATTTCCTTCGCTTTCGTGGCATTTATCCGGGAGCGGCGGGGCGCTGGTTCGCCCGCATGAATCGTGAAAGCGCGGAGTACTGACATTGCGTCTGATCAGGTGGCTTGCGCCGCTTGCGCTGGCCCTCATGATGGTTGTCGGCGCCGCTCCGGCGCGCGCAGTTGACGCCGTCAGCGTCCGCAGCGACGCGCCCGCGATCGATCTCACCGCCGTTCTCGACCACCAGCGCAGCGAGACCGACCGCATCCAGGTCTCGACCGCGCCCGGCACCGACGGCATCGTCCGCCGCATCGAGGTCCGCGCCCGCGAGGGCGGGCAATATTGGGTGGTGTTCGCGCTCGCCAACAATACCGACGACCAGCTCGACCGCCTGATCGTCGCGCCGCATTACCGCATCGTCTCATCCGGCCTGTTCTGGCCGGATCTCGGCCTGTCGCGCATCGCCACCATCACGCCGTCGGTCGGCGACCGTCCCGAGCGGCAGGAAAGCCCGACTGCCGACGTGTTCCGCATCACGCTCGATCCGGGCGCGGTCGTCACCTATGTCGCGGAATTGCGCACCGACAAGCTCCCGCAGCTCTATCTGTGGGAGCCGGAGTCCTACAAGGACAAGGTCAACTCGTTCACGCTCTACCAGGGCATCGTGATCGGTATTTCCGGCCTGCTAGCGCTGGTGCTGACGATCCTGTTCGTGGTCAAGGGCAGCATCATGTTTCCGGCGGCAGCCGCACTCGCCTGGGCGGTGCTGGTCTATATCGGCGTCGATTTCGGCTTCTGGGGCAAGGTGCTCGACATGTCGAACAACGCCGAGCGCGTTTGGCGCGCGGCGGGCGAGGCGATATTGGCGGCGACGCTGCTCGTGTTCCTGTTCGCCTATCTCAATTTGAGCCGCTGGCATGTGCGCTATTCCCACATCACCATCGGCTGGCTGCTGTTCCTGGGATCGCTGGTGGCGCTGGCGCTGTTCGATCCGGCGGTGGCTTCCGGCATCGCGCGCATGTCGCTCGTCATGATCGCCTTCGCCGGCTTTGCCCTGATCGTCTATCTCTCGACCCACGGCTTCGATCGCGCCGTGCTCTTGATCCCGACCTGGTTCCTGCTGGTGGTCTGGGTGGTCGCGGCCGGCATGACGGTGGCGGGCAGCGTCACCAACGACATCGTCGGCCCGGCGCTGCTCGGCGGCCTCGTGCTGATCGTGATGCTGATCGGCTTCACGGTGATGCAGCACGCGTTTGCCGGCGGCGGCGCCACCACCGGCGTCGTCTCCGATGTCGAGCGGCGGGCGCTGGCGCTGACCGGCTCAGGCGACCTGATCTGGGACTGGGACGTCTCGGCCGACAAGGTGTTCACCAGCCCGGAGACCGAGGCCCTGCTTGGCCTGAAGCGCGGCACGCTGGAAGGACCGGCGGCGACATGGCTCGAGGTGCTGCATCCGCTCGACCAGGACCGTTTCCGTGCCGCGCTCGACAGCGTGCTCGACCAGCGCCGTGGCCGCCTGATGCAGGATTTCCGGCTGCGCACGCCGGATGGCCATTTCATGTGGTTCGCGCTGAAGGCGCGGCCTGTCGTCGGCTCCGACGGCGAGGTCTCGCGCGTCGTCGGCACACTCACCGACGTCACCGACATCAAGAACTCCGAAGAGCGGATGCTGCATGACTCGGTCCACGACAATCTGACCGGCCTGCCCAACCGCAAATTGTTCATGGACCGGCTCAGCGCGGTCGCCAATCTCGCAAAGACCGTGCCGACGCTGCGGCCGACATTGATGGTGATCGACCTCGACCGCTTCAAGCAGGTCAACGACTCCGTCGGCATGGCGGTCGGCGACTCCATCCTGCTGACGCTGGCGCGCCGCCTGACCCGCATCCTCAAACCGCAGGACACGCTGGCGCGATTGGCCGGCGACCAGTTCGGCCTGATCCTGTTGTCGGAGCAGGACCCGGCACGGATCACCGCCTTTGCCGAGACCATCCGCAAGACCATCCGCGCCCCGATCGCCTTCAACGACCGCGAGATATTCCTGACCGCCTCGATCGGGCTGGCGCTCTCCGACCCGCAGACGCAGCTCACCGACGAGATCATCAAGGACGCCGAGCTTGCGATGTATCATTCCAAGCGCATCGGCGGCGACCGCATCGACGTCTACAAGCCGGCGATGCGCGCGCGCAAGACCGACCGGCTGACGCTGGAGAGCGAATTGCGCCGCGCCATCGAGCGGCAGGAGATCACCATCCTCTACCAGCCGATCGTGCGGCTCGAGGACCGCTCGATCGCCGGCTTCGAGGCCCTGTCGCGCTGGGATCATCCGAAACTCGGGCGGATGTCGCCGTCCGAATTCATCTCCATCGCGGAGGAGATCGGCCTGATCGTCGACCTCGGCACGTTCGTGATGGACCAGACCGCGCGGCAGCTTTCGATCTGGCAACGCGCGATGCGCTCGCGCGAGCCGATCTTTGCCTCCGTCAACGTCTCCTCACGGCAATTGCTACGCCACGACCTGATCCACGACATCAGGACCGTGCTGTCGCGCTCCTCGGTGGCGCGCGGCACGCTGAAATTGGAATTGACGGAATCGCTGGTGATGGAGAATCCGGAGCACGCCGCGCAGATGCTGGCGCGCATCCGCGAGCTCGGCACCGGGCTCTCCCTGGACGATTTCGGCACCGGCCACTCCTCGCTGTCCTACCTGCAACGCTTCCCGTTCGACACCATCAAGATCGACCAGTCCTTCGTCCGCACCACCAGCCGCGGCACCCGGCCCGTGATCCTGAAATCGATCATCGCGCTCGCCCACGACCTCGGCATGGACGTGGTGGCGGAAGGTGCGGAAACGGATTCGGATGCGGTCGAGCTCTACCAGCTCGGCTGCGAATACGCGCAGGGCTTCGCCTTCGGCGAACCGATGGATGCCGACGCCGCAATGCGCCTGCTCACCGAGGAGCGGCTGGAAGCCGCGAGCTGATCTTCCGCTGTCGTCCCGGCCTTGAGCCGGGACCCATAACCACAAGTGTGCATTTTGCAGCACGCTGGAGCCACAGCGAGCTTAACAACAACGCCCTGTGGTTATGGGTTCCCGCCTGCGCGGGAACGACGCTGGGGGAGCCGCTTGAACTTCACGCTGTTGCCGTCGGCCTGGCGCATGGCGGCATAGCCGGCCTCGAGACACGCTTCACGCTGCGGCATCCTTTCCTGTGGACTACGCAGGCTATCCCACCAGGAGGCGCGCTGCGCCGCGCGCGGCAGCGGCGCGTCGATGATGGCCTCGATCTCCTCGAAGCTGAGCACCAGTTCGGTCAGCGTCTGCCTCTTCAGATAGTCCCGCAATGGGCCGTAATCGTTCACCTCAGGTCCCTTGAATTCACGTCATTGCCGAAAATTGTCAGTCGAACCAACCAACCGTTAACCCATTCGCGGTTCGCTGTCGCCGTTTAAGGCGGCAACAATGTTTCCGGTGCATGAAGGGTGGCCCGGGACGAAACATGCCACACGAACGGCGACAACAAGCAAAGCGGCGCTGGCGGCTATCGACGAAGCTCCTGATCGCTTCCTCGGTCGCGACCGTGATCGGCTTTTCGACCATCTGCACCAGCGTCATGCTCGACATGCGCCGCGGCGAGGAGGAACTGGCCCGGCAGACGCTGGAAAACCTCGCTTCCGGCATCGATTCCGATATCAGCCGCAACATCGAACTGTACGACCTCTCGCTGCGCGCGGTCGCCGGCGCCATGGTGATGCCGGAGATCAAGGAAGTCAGCAATGAGGTCCGGCACCTGATCCTGTTCGACCACGCCGCCACCGCAAAGCACTTTGGCGCGATCCAGGTCTTCGACAGCACGGGGCAATTGGTAGACGATGCATCGACGCTCGATCCCCTGATCGAGAACCGCAGCGACGAAGAATATTTCCACATCCATCGCGACCAGCCCTACACGGGCCTCTACATCTCAAAGCCGATGCTCCACCGCGGCGCCTACGCGATCGTGCTGAGCCGGCGCATCAGCGGCGAAGACGGAAGTTTTCTCGGCGTCGTCGCGGGCTCGATCCGCTTCAGCTATTTCCACGAACTGTTCGGACGGCTGACGCTTGCCCCCGGCGACACCATCACGGTGCTGCGTCGCGACCGCACGATCATCATGCGCACGCCGTTCGATCTCGATGTCATCGGCACCAACCTGGCGGAGCGGCGCAACTGGACTCCAGACAACCTGAAGAACAACGGCTCCTATGCCGGTGCCGGCCCGATCGACCAGACCCCGCGGCTCTATGTTCGCCGCAGCGGAAACGGCCCGCTGTTTACCGTGGTCGGAAAGCCGCTGGACGGCGTCTTCAGCCTGTGGCGCAAGGAGGCGACCCGGATCGGCGCCATCATGGCGGCACTGGTCCTGTTCGTGCTCGGCACCACGCTGTTTCTGGCGCGCGAGATCGGCCGCCGCGCCGAGGCCGAGGAGAAGCTCGAGGAGCTCGCGACCACCGACGCGCTGACCGGTTTGCGAAACCGGCGCAAGTTCGATGCCGATATCGATACGGAATGGCGCCGCGCCGGCCGGCATGAGACGCCGCTCGCCCTGCTCATCATCGACGCCGACCATTTCAAGGCCTTCAACGATACCTATGGTCACCAGGCCGGCGACCAGGTGCTGGTCGGCATCGCGATCTGCATCTCGGATTCGGTCCGGCGCGCCGGCGATTGCACGGCACGCCTGGGCGGCGAGGAATTCGCCGTGCTGCTGCCCGGCCAGAGCGCCGTGGAAGCGTTCGGCGTGGCGGAGATGATCCGCCGCAAGGTCGAACAATGGTGTGACGGAGAGACCATCACCACCGTCAGCATCGGCGTCGCGAGCCTGACGCCCCTGGCCGGCCAGAACTGGACCGATCTGGTGGAAGCCGCCGACCGGGCGCTCTACGCCGCCAAGGCCAATGGCCGCAACCAGAGTGTGGTCTCAAGCCTGCAGACAATGTCGCTGGTGGCGTAAGAGAGGCCGCCGTTACGGCCCCGTTTCTCCAGGTCTTGTCATTGCGAGCGCAGCGAAGCAATCCATGCCTCCACAAGCGGCGAAATGGATTGCTTCGCTACGCTCGCAATGACGGCAATCGACAGCTCGTTTGCCGTCACTTCTCCAGATACTTCTTCATCTCCGCCAGCAGGCCGTCGCGCAGTTCGGGGCGGCGCAGGCCATAGGCGAGGTTGGCGCGCAGGAAGCCGGCCTTGGAGCCGCAATCGTGCCGCTCGCCTTCGAACTCCACGCCATAGAATTTCTGCGTCTTCGCCAGGCCGATCATGGCGTCGGTGAGCTGGATCTCGCCGCCGGCGCCGCGCTCCTGCGTCGCCAGGATTTCGAAAATCTCCGGCTGCAAAATATAGCGGCCGGTGATCGAGAGGTTGGATGGCGCCGTGCCCTTCGGCGGCTTCTCCACCATGCCGTTGATCTCGAACATGGTGGGATGGGCGTGGCGCGGGCCGACGCCGCAGATGCCGTATTGGTGGGTGAGATGGTCCGGCACCTCCTCGACCGCGATCAGGTTTGACTTCTCGCCGAGCTTGCTCGCGGCCTCGATCATCTGGGCAAGGCAGCCCGGCGTGTTCAGCACCAGTTCGTCCGGCAGCACCACCGCGAAAGGTTCATTGCCGATAATGTCGCGGGCGCACCATACCGCGTGGCCGAGCCCGTGCGGCGCCTGCTGGCGGGTGAAGCTCACGGCACCTGCTTCCGGCTGATACTGCGCCAGGACGTCCAACTCCGCCTTCTTGCCGCGCGCGACAAGCGTGGTGTCGAGCTCGAACATCCGGTCGAAATGGTCCTCGATGATGGCCTTGTTACGACCCGTGACGAAGACGAAATGCTCGATCCCGGCCTCCTTCGCCTCGTCATACACGTATTGGATGAGCGGCTTGTCGACGATGGTCAGCATTTCCTTCGGCATCGCCTTGGTGGCGGGCAGGACCCGGGTGCCGAGACCAGCGACGGGGAAGACGGCTTTACGGATTTTCATGGGAATGTCGGGCGCCTTGAGCCTTGAAATGTGTGAGACGGGTATCGCACCTTGCTATCCGGTTTGCAGCCGGGAACAAAGGCGGATGTGTGATGCCGCGTCGCTTTTGTCGTTGTGACCGATCAAAACAAAATCTCGCCTTTGTTAAGCTGTTGGAAACCGTCACAAGGCCTTCTGAACCAATCGTTGGAACGGGCAGATCGAGCCATGCGGCGGACGGGAACAGCGACCAGGAGCCGAACCAGCGCGATGATAATCGCGGCGGTTCTGCTTGTTTCCAATCAGGCCTTGGCCCAGTCCCAGGGTGGGCTCGCGGATCTGTTCGGCAATCTGTTCTCGGGACCCAACCCCTCGCCACCGCCCGCAGCCGCCACCGGCGACGGCTCGGCTCCGCCCTGGAGCGGAGAGGACGGCGCTTCCGGCCACCCATTGATGACGGCGGCCGCGATTCGGCAGGCGGCGGCCAATTTCGACAATTGTGTCGCCTCGATGTGGCCCGATGCGGCGCGACGCAACGTCACACGCGAGAATTTCGAGCGCTTCACCGCGGGGCTCACGCCCGACCTGCGCATCATGGATCTCTTGGATTCGCAGCCCGAATTCACCAAGGCGATCTGGGACTATCTCGACATCCTCGTGAACGACAACCGTCTCGCCAAGGGCCGCGAGATCCTCGCCAAATACAAGGCGCAATTCGACGCCGCGGAAAAAGCCTATGGCGTCGACCGCTACGCGATCGCGGCTATCTGGGGGATCGAATCCAATTATTCGACCCAGATGGGTGACCGCAGCGTGGTGCAATCGACCGCCACCCTTGCCTGCATCGGCCGCCGGCAGGCCTACTTCAAGGATGAATTCCTCTCGGCGCTGGAGATCCTCAATCGCGGCGATCTGCGCCCTGAGCAGCTCCGCGGCTCCTGGGCCGGCGCGTTCGGTCCGACGCAATTCATGCCGACCGCTTTCAAGCGCTACGCGGTCGATGGTGACGGCGACGGCAGGCGCGATGTCGTCGACAACCCGGCCGACCTGATCGCCTCAACCGCCAACAACCTGAAAAAGGACGGCTGGCAGACCGGGCAGAGCTGGGGTTACGAAGTCGTGGTTCCCAAGGACTTCAACTACATGATGGCCGACCGTGCCAAGGCGATGACGCTCGCGCAATGGCAGCAGCTTGGACTGCGGCGCGCCAACAACCAGCCGTTCCCGCGCTCCACCGACAAGGCTTATCTGCTCGCCCCTGCCGGCGCTGAAGGTCCGGGCTTCTTGATGATGCAGAATTTCCGGGTGATCATGAAGTACAACCCGGCGGAGGCCTATGCGCTTGCGATCGGCCATTTCGCCGACCGCCTGCGCGGCGGGCCGCCCTTCGTGCAGCCCTGGCCACGCCAGGAACGGGTGCTGTCGCGGGCCGAACGGCTGGAACTGCAACAACTGCTCGCCCAGCGCGGCTTTTACCGCGGCACGCCGGACGGCCAGATCGGCGGCCAGACCAGGGAAGCGCTGCGCGGTTTCCAGGCCTCGATCGGCACGCCCGCCGACGGATTTGCCACTTCCGACATGCTGGAGCGCCTGAGAGGGCGATAAGACCCCAAAAATCACCCAAATACCGCTATTTGGCCGCCGCCTTGACGACCTGGGCGGATGCCCGATCCATGCTGGAAAATATGCCCGCTTGAGGCCCGATTCCGGTAGTATGGCGTTGTCCTCAAAATCCATTTCGACCGAGCTTTGATGCCGAAGCCAAAGTCCTTCCTGCGCATGTTCACCGAGAGCGGCCCGCTGGTCGCGCTCGCGGTTGCGATCGCGCTGCTGGTCGGGATCGCCGGCCCCGCCTCGGCGCAGTTCTTCGGCTTTCCGGGCTTTGGCGGTCCACCGCAGCGCTCGGCGCCGCGCAACAATGGCGGCGGCTGGTTCGGCGGGGATTTCTTCGCTCCCTTCCAGCATGCGCCGCCGCAGCAACAACAGCAGCAACAGGCGCCGCGTCAGGATTTTTCGCGAGCGCCACCGCCGGCGAAGCGCGACACGGCGCCGGAGCGCAACGTGCTGGTGCTTGGCGATGCCATGGCAGACTGGCTCGCCTATGGCCTCGAGGACACCTATTCCGAACAGCCCGACATGGGCGTGATCCGCAAGCACAAGACCGTGTCCGGCCTGATCAAATACCAGCCCAAGGGCGAGCCCTCCGATTGGGCCGCCGCCGCGCGGAGCATCCTCGCCACCGAAAAAGCGGATGCGATCGTGGTTATACTCGGTCTCAATGACCGCGTTTCGATCCGCGAGCCTGTCGTCGACAAGAAGGACGACAAGAAAACCGAGAAGAAGGACGCCAAGCCTTCGGATGGCGCCGCCAAGCCGGACGACAAGCCGGTCGATGCCGAATTATCACCCGAGGATGCCGCCGACGCGCCGCAGGCCGCGGCGCCCGAGCGCAGCGCGCGTTCGGCAAACGGCGTCTATGAATTCCGCGACGAACGCTGGGTCGAGCTCTACAACAAGAAGATCGATGAACTGATCGGCGTGCTGAAGAGCAAGGGCGTGCCGGTGTTGTGGGTCGGCCTGCCGGCGATCCGCGGCCAGAAGGGAACGTCGGACATGCTGTTCCTGGATTCGCTGTACCGGGACAGCGCGGCCAAGGCCGGCATTACCTACGTCGATGTCTGGGATGGCTTCGTCGACGAGGCCGGTCGCTTCATGCAGAAGGGCCCGGATTTCGAAGGCCAGATTCGCCAGCTCCGCACCTCGGACGGCGTCTTCTTCACCAAGGCCGGCGCGCGCAAGCTGGCGCACTATGTGGACCGCGAGGTGACGCGGCTGCTCGCCCGCTCCACACCGATCGCGCTGCCGACCGAGCCGGCGCCGCCTGACGCCAGTGCTACGCCCGGCCAGCCTGCGCGGCCATTGGCGGGACCAATTGTGCCGCTGGTCGCCTCCTCCGTCGGCACCGATCAGTTGCTCGGCGGCCCCGGCTCGCGTCCAGCCGCGGTCGATCCGCTCACGGCACGAACCCTGGTGAAGGGCGAACCGCTCGCGCCACCCGCCGGCCGCGCCGACGATTTTGCCTGGCCGCGCCGCGAAATCGGTCGCGAGCAGGCCAAGGGAGAAACGCCGGTTGCCGCGACCACCCCCGAGGGGACTGGCGCAGGTGCGGGCGCCGGAACAGCGCCGGCGGCGACGGCCGCAGCTCCCGCGCCGCCAAAGCCGGCAGCGCAGAAGCGTGTGTTCCGGCCGGCCCAGCCCAATCCGCCGCCTGCCTCGACCTTTGGCGATTTCTTCGGCTTCGGCTCGCCGCCTGCCCCCGGGCCACGTCAGCAGACAGCGCCGCCGCGGCCGCCGGCCTCGATCGTTCCACGTCCACCGGCGGATGTCGGACGATCCGCGGAAGCGCCGTTCGGCAATTTCATGAGATGGTGACGGCAGTCATTCCAAAGATAGGGTGGGCAAAAGGAAGCGTACCCACCATCGCGAGCGGAATGTTAGGCGGTGGGCACGCTTCGCTTTGCCCCCTACGCGGCGCCCTGGAATGACGGCTAATAGCGCCAGCGCGGTGGCGGACGGCGCGGCGGGCGCGACAGCAATAGCCCGAGCGCCAAACCGAGGCCGCCGGCAACCAGCAAGGCGCCGATCGGATTGTCCTGCACGGTCTTGGTCAGCGCCTGCTGGCCGCTTCGAACGGTCTCGCCGCGATTCTCGTAAGCATCCCTGGCGTAGTTGACGGCGGTGTCCGCGGCGTCGCGCGCGGCATCCTTGGCCTGGCCATAGAGATTCTGCACCGTGCCGGCGGCTTCGCGCGCGCGGCCTGATGCTTCCGTCTTGCTGTCACCGGCCATTTCACCGACGGTGCCTTCCGCCTTGCCGGCAAACTCCTTGGTGGCACCAGCGATCCGATCAGTATCCATCGCGGTCACTCCTCTCCTTCTCCGGGAAAGTAACCGGCGAGCCCAGCCGCGGTTCCTGCGCCTACAAAATCAACCCGCCGTCGACGACGATGGTCTGGCCGATGATGTAGGCGGCGAGCGGCGAGGCCAGGAACAGCGCGGCACCCGCCATGTCTTGCGGCGTGCCGAGCCGCCTCAGCGGAATCCGCTCCAGCGCGCCTTCGAGCCGCTTCGGGTTCGCCGTCGTCACCTTGGTCATCTTGGTATCGACCAGGCCCGGTGCGATGCCATTGACGCGGATGCCATCCTCGGCCCAGGCCTCGGCAAGCGTCCGCGTCAGTCCGATCGCGCCGGTCTTCGAGGCGTTGTAGGCGGGATTTCCCATCGTCGAATGATAGGCGGCGGTCGAACTGACGATGATGAGCGAGCCCTTGCTCGCGCTCAGCATCGCCTGGAATTTGGTCGCACACGCCATCAGGCTCATGAGGTTGACTTCCATGACCTTGCGAAAGCCCTCCATCTCGAACTCGCCGCGGCGGTAGATCACCGCGCCTTGCGCCAGCACCAGCACATCGAGCCGGTCGAAGGTCGGCTTGAATTGCGCGATCGCACGAGCGTCGCCGACGTCGAGCTGCGAGTATTCCAACCCGTCCAGATGCGAACCTTCCTCTGCCGAATAGTCGCTCGCCTTGGCGCGCGTGCCGCAGACATGCACGCGCGCGCCCTTGGCGCGGAATGCTTGCGCGATGCCGTTGCCGATGCCGCTGGAGCCGCCCACCACGAGAACCTGCCTGCCGCTGAAATCGAGCTCGTTCATCGCGCGCTTTCTCCCTTGCTTCTTGCTTGTTTGACCTGTCTGCGGATCGATGCCAGCCTTGTCAATCCTGCAACCTGTTCCCTCCATCCCACTGGTCACACGATGTCCGAATTCAAACAGCTCAGCCGCTCGGTGAAAGGCTTGACCGTTCTCGTCACCGGCGCCGCCAGCGGCATGGGCCGGGCCACCGCGCTGGTGTTCGCCGCTGAGGGCGCCAATGTCGCCGTCACCGACATCACCGCCGAAGGCACGGAAACGGTCGCGCAGGAGATCGGCAAGAGTGGAGGGACGGCAAAGGCGTGGGTGCTCGACGTCGCCGATCGAAATGCAATCCCGGCCGTGATTGGCAGCGTCGCCGCGCATTTCGGCGGGCTCGACATCCTCGTCAATAACGCCGGTATCTCCGTGCGCGTCGCAATCGACGACGACGGCTATGATGACGCCTGGGCCAAGGCGATCGCGGTGATGCTGACCGCGCATCAGCGCATCATCCGCGCCGCTTTGCCGCATTTGCGAAAATCGAAATGCCCGCGCATCGTCAATATCGCTTCCACCGAGGCGCTCGGCGCTACCGCATTGCACAGTCCTTATTCCGCGGCGAAGGCCGGCGTCACCGGGCTGACACGCTCGCTTGCCGTGGAACTGGGCCGCGAGGGCATCACCGTGAACTGCATCTGCCCGGGCCCGATCCGCACCGGGATTACCGACCGGATTCCGGAAGAGCATAAGACGATCTATGCCAAGCGCCGCACAGCGCTCGGCCGCTATGGCGAGCCGGAGGAGGTCGCGCACATGACCTTGAGCCTGTGCCTACCGGCGGCGTCGTTCCTGACCGGCGCGGTGATCCCGGTGGATGGCGGGCTGATGGCGCGAAATGCGTGATGCGCTGCAACGTGTCCGGGCCGCCGCGTGCAAGGGGCCATGCGCCGGCGCCGCGTTGACTTGGCAAGTTCACAGGATAGCCTTTCCTCAAACGAAGCGGAAAAACCGCCTGCACATGAGGAGAGAACGCCATGGCCATCGCGATCCGACAGCTTCATCCGCATTTTGTCGGTGAGGTCACAGGCCTCGATCTGCGAAAGCCGCTGACCAGGCAGGAAGCGATCGAAGTCGAGGCGGCGATGGACAAATACGCCGTGCTCGTCTTCCACGACCAGGACATAACAGACGAGCAGCAACTGGCCTTTGCGCTGAACTTCGGCGAGCGCGAAAACGCGCGCGGCGGCAACGTGACCAAGAAGGCGGATTATCGCCTCTCCTCCGGGCTGAACGACGTCTCCAACCTCGGCAAGAACGGCAAGCCGCTACCCAAGGATCACCGCACCCATCTGTTCAATCTCGGCAACTGCCTGTGGCATTCCGACAGCTCGTTCCGGCCGATTCCGGCGAAATTCTCGCTGTTGTCGGCGCGGGTGGTGAACCCGAAGGGCGGCAACACCGAATTCGCCGACATGCGCGCGGCCTATGACGCGCTGGACGAGGAGACCAAGTCTGAAATCGAGGACCTGATCTGCGAGCACTCGCTGATGTATTCACGCGGCTCGCTGGGCTTTCTCGACTATAGCGACGAGGAGAAGGAGATGTTCAAGCCGGTGCTGCAGCGCCTGGTGCGGACCCATCCGGTGCATCGCCGCAAGTCGCTCTATCTCTCGTCGCACGCGGGCGCGGTGCGCGGCATGAGCATGCCGGAGGGCCGGCTCCTGCTACGCGACCTCACCGAGCATGCGACCCAGCCTGAATTCGTCTATGTCCACAGGTGGAAGCTGCACGACCTCGTGATGTGGGACAATCGCCAGACCATGCATCGCGTCCGCCGCTACGACCAGTCCCAGCCGCGCGACATGCGCCGCGCAACCGTGGCCGGCACCGAGCCGACCGTCGCGCAGCAGGCGGCGGAGTAGCTGTTGTACGCAATCAACGCTCGTCATGCGCGGGCTTGACCCGCGCATCCATCACCTCTTCAAGAACGCAATTTTTGACCGATGGATTGCCGGGTCAAGCCCCGCAATGACAGCCTCACGCGTGGCCAGCTTCGTTCGAGAGCATGCCGACGTCGATGCCTATCTTGCGCAGGGCGCGGTCGTATTTGTCCTCGACATCGTCGCCGAAGATCAATTCCGCATCGGCGTCGCAATGCAGCCAGCCATTGTGCTGGATCTCGTTTTCGAGCTGCCCCGGGGCCCAGCCGGCATAGCCCAGGGCCAGGATCGCATGCCTGGGGCCGGAGCCCTTGGCGATCGCCTTCAGGATGTCGACGGTCGCGGTCAGGCAGATATCGTCGTCGATATTCAGCGTCGCATCCTGGATGTAGAAATCGCTGGAATGCAGCACGAAGCCGCGGCCGGTATCGACCGGGCCGCCCTTCATCACCTTCATGGTCTCGGCATTTTCCGGCAATTTGATCTGGTCGGCCTTCTGGATGATGTCGAGTTGCACCAAGAGCCCCGGGAAATCGATGCTTCCGGCCGGACGGTTGACGATGATGCCCATCGCCCCCTCGGCGGAATGCGCGCACATGTAGATGACGGAGCGCTCGAAGCGGGGATCGCTCATAACCGGCATGGCGATCAGGATCTGGCCGTCGAGATAACCGCTGCCCGACGAATTGTCGCCGACGCCGGCCACCTTGCCGCGGGCGGTCTTTGGTGCTTTGCCTTCAGGAGTCATCTGAAAGGCCTCCATGCTGATTTGATATCCTGATATTGGGTGAGGCTTCTGTCAATCAAGCAGAGCGCCGTATTCGCGCCATCCATCACACGCAATTCAATGGTTTACGCAATAACCAGCCGGTAAAGACGTTCCATGATCGCCATAGTTCCCATGCGGGCTGCGCTCGGCCTGCTAGCCACTCTTTCAGTCGTCTGGCCCGCGACGGAGGTACATGCCGAGGATTCCTCGCCCTGGCAGCGGGACGCCCATTCGGCGGTACGGCTGCTTGCAGGTTCGCGTAGCGGCGCGGTTTTGCTAGGCGGTATAGCCATCCAACTCGAGCCCGGTTGGAAAACCTATTGGCGTACCCCCGGCGATTCCGGTGTGCCACCGCGTTTCGATTTCTCGAAGTCGGAAAATGTCGACGCGGTGACAGTGTTGTGGCCGGCGCCTATGAAATTTGACGACGGCGCCGGCGGCACCTCGCTCGGCTACAAGCACCAGGTGGTGCTGCCGCTTCGGATCGTCGCCAAGAGTGCGGACAAGCCGCTGACGCTGCGCGCCAACATTAACTATGCGGTGTGCGAGAAGCTGTGCATCCCTGTGGAGACCAGCGTCGAGCTTGCTTTTGCGAGCGTCGCCTCCACCGAGGACGGCGCGCTGTCGTCCGCGCTCGACACCGTGCCGAAGCCGGCCAATATCGGCGATCCCAACCCGGTGACGATCCGCGACGTCAAACGCAGCGGCAAGTCGACCGTGCTGGTCGATGTCGCCGCGCCCGAAGGCAAGGACGTCAGCCTGTACGTCGAGGGACCGACGCCGGACTGGGCCCTGCCGGTGCCGAAGCTCGAGCCGAACTCCCCACCCGGGGTGAAACGGTTCTCCTTCGAGCTCGACGGCCTGCCGCCGGGCGCCAATCCGGACGGCGCCGCGCTGAAATTGACCCTGGTCGGCGGCGACCGCGCCTACGAGTTCAACACCAATCTGGAGTGAATTTGTAGCCCGGGTGAAGCGCAAGCGTAACCCGGGGACAGTGGCCCCGCGGAAAGACGGGCCCCTGATTGCGCGGAGCCTGTCATCGGGCGCGCATCGCGCGACCCGTTGGCTCCATCCGGGCTACGGTTTCACCGTTATCCACCCAACCCATTCTTAACGTTTCGTTGATAGTTCAGGGCCCCTGTCGCAAACGCGCGGCATTTTGGGAATTTTCGCCTTGGCCGTGATGGACGCCCAATCCGCAACCGCTTCGCCCACGGGCATGATGGCGCGTATGCGCGGCCTGATCGGCGGCTCCGGCGAGGCATCCGTCACGCGGCGGCTCGCGGGGACGATCTTCGTCATCCGCGTCGTCAGCGCCGTCGCCGCCTATCTCTCGCAAATCCTGCTCGCGCGCTGGATGGGCAGCTCGGACTATGGCGTCTATGTCTATGTCTGGACCTGGGTGCTGCTGCTCGGCAGCATGATGGATTTCGGCATTTCCGGCTCGGCGCAGAAGCTCATTCCGGAATACCGCACGGCAGGCGAGCACGCGCTATTGCGCGGTTTTCTCTCCGGCAGCCGCTGGCTGACTTTTGCGGTGTCGACCGCCGTCTCGCTGCTGCTCGTAGGCCTCGTCAAGCTGCTGTCGCCATGGATCGGCACGGATACGGTCGTGCCGCTCTATATCGGCTGCCTGACGCTGCCGGCGTTCGTGGTCGCCAATACCCAGGACGGGATTGCCCGGTCGCATGACTGGATGCGGCTCGGGCTGATGCCGCAATTCATCGTGCGCCAGGGACTGATCATCGGCTTCACCGCGGGCGCCGTCGTGCTCGGCTTCGATCTCGGCGCCACCGCCGCGATGCTCGCCAGCGCCGCGGCGGTGTGGATCGCCATGATCGGCCAGATGCTGGTGCTGAACCGCCGCCTCGCGGCCCACGTCGAGCCGGGCGAGAAGGCCTACGACATCAGCGGCTGGCTTGCGGTCTCACTGCCAATCCTGCTGGTCGAAAGCTTTTATCTGCTGCTCTCCTACACCGATGTGCTGGTGCTGCAGCAGTTCCGCTCCTCCGAGGAGGTCGGCGTCTACTTTGCCGTGGTGAAGACGCTGGCGCTGGTGTCCTTCATCCACTACGCGATGTCGGCGACGACGGCGCATCGCTTCGCCGAATACAACGCGCTCGGCGACAAGGCGCGGCTATCGGCCTATGTCACCCATGCGATCCAGTGGACGTTCTGGCCTTCGCTCGCCGCGACCGTCCTCCTGCTCGCCTTTGGCAAGCCGCTGCTCTGGCTGTTCGGGCCGCAATTCGTCGTCGGCTACGACATCATGTTCCTGGCCGCCATCGGCCTCGTGGTGCGCGCTGCAATCGGCCCGGTCGAACGTCTGCTCAACATGCTCGGCCACCAGAAGATCTGCGCGCTCGCCTACGCGCTCGCCTTCGTCATGAACCTGGTGCTGTGCGTCGCACTGGTACCGCGCTTCGGCGGCCACGGCGCCGCCATAGCGATATCGACGTCGCTGAGCTTCGAGACCGTGCTCTTGTTCTGGATCGTCCGCCGGCGGCTCGGGCTGCACGTGCTGGCGTTCGGGAAGATCGGTTCCGGCTGATAGCAATCCCGGGCCGCGCCACATGTAATCGCAGCATGACCGCAGCAGACCTGAAAGATCTTCTGGAACGCGTTCAGGCGTGGCCGAGGCTCGCAAGGCGAGCTTGCTGCCGTTGCGGAGCAAATCGAGAGTGAACTGCGAGGCGACGCCCATGTCGTCACTTGTGGCAAACTGTGCGCGATCGACGACGCCATAGCTTCGATCGATGCCGACGACTTTGCGACCGACCGCGAAGTGGAGCGAAGCGAAGCAATCCATAGCGCCGCAAGTGGAGGCATGGATTGCTTCGCGGAGCCTGTCGTCGGGCGCGCGTTCGGGCGACCCGTTGGCTCGCAATGACGAAGGCTGTCATTCCGGGGCGATGCGAAGCATCGAGCCCGGGATGACGGTGGAGAGTGTAGCGGCTAATTCGTCGGCATCACGTAGGCGTAGATGCGGCCGCGGGAGACCGGGGCTTCGCGGACGCGGTTGCCGTTGTTGCCGGAGATCATGATCGGATTTCCCTTGGCATCGATGCCGGTGATGATGCCGACGTGGCCGCCGCGGCGTCCCCGCGACATCACGGCGATGGCACCGACCTGCGGGCCGGAGACTCGCTGCCCGTAACGGGCGAACGAGCTCGCCATGTCGGAGCCGGTGCCGCGATAACCCGAATGCTGCAGCACCATGTTCATGAAGCGCGCGCACCACAGGCTGCCGCGGCTGGTCGGGTTGCCGCCGAGGTGACGGCGGGCTTCATCGACGATGTTCGACGAACCGAGGCTTGCCGCCTGCTGAGGCTCCGGCGACAGACTCGCATTGCTATCGGCAAGATCCTGCGCCTGCATCCGCGCTACGCCGCGCTCCCAGCGCGAGGCGCGCGTCATGTGGCGGTGACGATAATGCGCATGGTGATGCTTGGCATGATGACCGGCATGATAGGCCCTGGCGTGGCGCCCTGCGCCGTGATGAGGCCGTGCCGAAGCGGGAGAAATAGAAGCGACGATAACCGTCGAACACAACGCCAGCGCCAGAACTCGAAGCAACCGGCGGAACGCACGCAACTGAACCATACTTCCCATTTTTTCCTTCTGTTACACCCCCGTTTTCCCAGGTGCGCCCGTCTGTGGATGACATCTGGATGACAGCCGCAGCGCGTTTTGTGCCGCTCAATGTGGCAAGACAAAGATGTCGTGCCGCGCTGCGGCGAAAAATTGCGGGACGATTTCGCGAACATTTGGCGGCGAAAAAGAAACGATGCCGCCGCATTGCAGCCGTGAAGGTTAATTGCAATCCTCGCCGCGCAGGCTCACAAGAAGGAAAAGGTTAAAATGCCCTATGCCGTCGCCAAGGATAATGTCCGCCTCTATTTCGAAGAGGTTGGGAGCGGAACGCCAATCATCTTCCTGCACGAGTTCGCGGCCGACCACACCAATTGGGAGCCGCAGATGCGTTATTTCTCGCGCGGCCACCGCTGCATCGCCTATTCCGCGCGCGGCTACACGCCCTCCGACGTCCCGCCATCGGCCGAGGTCTATAGCTACAAGCATTTCTACACCGATGCGCTCGCAGTGCTCGATCATCTCGGCATCGCCCGCGCGCATTTCGTCGGGCTGTCGATGGGCTCCTATTCGTCGCTGCAGGTTGCGCTGAATGCGCCCGAGCGCGTGATGTCGATGACGCTCGCAGGCGTCGGCTCCGGCTCAAGTCTCGAACACCTCGACGCCTTCCGTGCGCAATGCCGGGCCAATGCCGAGCAGTATGAGACGATTGGATCGGAAGCGGTCGCCAAGGTGACGCGCGAGGCGCCGGGCCGGATTCCGTTCCTGGTCAAGGATCCGCGCGGACATGCCGACTTCTATGCCGCACTCGCGCGCCACGATGCCAAGGGATCGGCCAACACCATGCGTAGCTTTCAAGGCGGCCGGCCCTCGATCTACACCATGGCGGAAGCGATCGGACGCGTGCCGACGCCGGCGCTGATCATCTGCGGCGACGAGGACGACAATTGCGTCGAGCCGAGCCTGTTTTTGAAGAAGCATTTGCCCGCGGCGGGGCTGACGTTCTTCCCGAAATCGGGACACGTGCTCAATCTCGAGGAACCCGCGCTGTTCAACGAGATGGTCGAGCGGTTTATTGCGTTGGTGGAAGCGGGAAGGTGGCTGCCGCGCGATCCGCGGTCGATGGTGTAACCGTCATTCCGGGGCACGCGAAGCGTGAACCCGGAATCCATTCATCCACGCGTTTTGCGGCGCAATGGATTCCGGGCCTGCGCCTTCGGCGCATCCCGGAATGACGAGGGGAGGTGCTCGCGGCAACAGTTTAGCCTGTCATTCCGGGGCACGCGAAGCGTGAGCCCGGAATCCATCGAGCCGCAGAGTTCGTGGAGGAAATGGATTCCGGGCTCGATGCTTCGCATCGCCCCGGAATGACGGAGGAGAGGTCTTCCGGAATGACGGGGAGAGTACTCAGCGTCCCTTCCCGCCCCTGCTCAGCAGGAACACGCCCTGTTCGCCGAACATGTTCCAGACCCACCACGGCAGGTTCAGCGGCACCGGGCGGCCGTAGAGGTCGAGCGCGACGGCGCGCTCCATCTTGACGTGGATCTCGTCGCAGAGCTGCACGAAATCCTTGATGGTGCAGAAATGAATGTTGGGGGTGTCGTACCAGGTGGCCGGCAGATTTTCGGTGCGCGGCATGTGCCCGCCGATCAAAAGCTGCAGCCGCATCTTCCAGAAACCGAAATTCGGGAACGAGACGATGGCGCGGTGGCCGATGCGCAGGAGATTTTCCAGCACAGCCTTCGGCTGCCGCGTCGCCTGCAGCGTCTGCGACAGGATTACGTAGTCGAACGCATCGTCGGGATAGTTGCCGAGGTCGGTGTCGGCGTCGCCCTGCACCACCGCGAGTCCCTTGGCGACGCAGTGGTTGACGCCTTCGCGCGACAGCTCGATGCCGCGGCCATCAATGCCGCGACTCTCCAGAAGCTGCAACAGATCGCCGTCACCGCAGCCGACGTCGAGCACGCGCGACCCGGGCTCAACCATTTCGGCGACGAGAAGATGGTCCGGACGAAGGCTCGTGCTCGCCTGCGGCGCCAAGCCGGGCAGCGGCAGAGTTTGCTCCTGAAGCGCCATCACTTAAGCCCCGCATCGCCAAGGCCGCGCGACTTGCCCGCCGAGTGCAGGAAGGCGCGCGAGATGTCGAAGAATTCGGGCACATCGAGCAGGAAGGCGTCGTGACCCTTGTCAGTCTCGATCTCCGCGAACGAGACCCGCGCGCTGGAGGCATTCAGCGCGTGCACCAGCGCCCGCGCCTCCGAAGTCGGAAACAGCCAGTCGCTCGTGAACGATACTACGCAGAAGCGGGTCTCGACGCCGCGGAACGCCTGCGCCAGCACACCATTGTGGTCGGCGGCGATGTCGAAATAGTCCATCGCGCGCGTCAGATAGAGATAGCTGTTGGCATCGAAGCGCTCGACAAAGGACGAGCCCTGGTAGCGCAGATAGCTCTCGACCTGGAAGTCGGCATCGAAGGAGAATGTCGGCAACTCGCGATCCTGCATCCGCCGCCCGAACTTGCGATGCAGCGCCGCGTCAGAGAGATAGGTGATATGCGCGGCCATCCGCGCGACCGCGAGCCCGCGATGCGGATGCGTGCCCTGGTCGACATAGCTTCCGCCACGCCAATCCGGATCGGCCATCACGGCCTGCCGGCCGAGCTCATGAAAGGCGATGTTCTGCGCCGAATGCCGCGTCGAGCAGGCGATCGCGAGCGTCGAGAACACGCGCTCCGGATAGGCCGCCGCCCATTGCACCGCCTGCATGCCGCCCATGGAGCCGCCGACCACCGCGAACAGCGTCTCGATGCCGAGTTGGTCGATCAGCATCGCCTGCGCACGCACCATGTCAGGGATGGTGATGATCGGAAAATCCAGGCCCCATACCTTGCCGGTCGCAGGGTTCAGCGAGGCAGGGCCAGTCGAACCCATGCAGCCGCCAAGCACGTTGGAGCAGATGATGAAGTATCTGGAGGTGTCGAGCGGCCGGCCGGGGCCGACCATGGTCTCCCACCAGCCAGGCTTGCCGGTCACCGGATGCAAATTGTTGACATGCTGGTCGCCGGTCAGGGCGTGGCAGACCAGAATGGCGTTGGAGCGCTCGGCATTGAGCTCGCCATAGGTCTGATAGGCGATCTGGAACGGCGCAAGGTCAATGCCGCAGTCGAGCTTCAACGGCTGATCCATGCCGAACTTCGCCACCGGCGAGGACGGATGATCGGCCTCATGGGCGCGATCCTCACCCTGAATCGACGGACTCTTGATCGACTGCACCTTGGTCATTTGTGGCGCCTTCCTCCGACGCGGAGGTCCCGGACAGAAATCAGGCCATGAAAAACCCGGCCTGAACAAAGGTTCGGCCGGGATCGATCTGTCCCCGGCCTGTTTAGCGAATTCTTTAACGTGGCTGCAAGCCGGCCGGCTCAAATGACCACGGAGTGCTGGGAAAGTAGTCCCTTACCCGGCCTGCGTCAAGGCAAGTGGGGCCGTTAACCTAACCGTGACCTTTAGGCCGAGCTTGCGCCATCTGGCCCCATGGGACAGAACGGGGGCTCGCACTTTCTTCCTCTCCCCGCCCTTGCGGGGAGAGGGTTGGGGTGAGGGGCTCTCTCCGCGAACACGGTACCAGACGGATTCGCGGAGGCTCCCCCTCACCCGAAATTCAAGCTGCGCTTGAATTTCGACCTCTCCCCGCAGGCGGGGAGAGGTGAAGAGTCTGCTTGCTGATTGAAGAGAAACGACGGGCCCTAGCATGTCAAAACCGCCTCCGGCGCCGCCCTCGCTGGCCGAGTTGCGCAAAGAGATCGACGCGATCGATGAGCAGGTCCACCGCCTGTTGATGGCGCGCGGCGACATCATCGACCGCCTGATCAGGGTGAAGCAGACCCAGGAAGTCGGCTCCGCATTCCGGCCGGCGCGCGAGGCCTCCATGATGCGCAGCCTGGTCGAGCGCCATCGTGGCATCCTGCCGCTCGACACCATCGAGAGCATCTGGCGCGTCATCATCTCGACCTTCACTTATGTCCAGGCGCCGTTCTCGGTGCATGCCGATGTCTCGGTCGGCGAATCCATGATGCGGGATTCGGCGCGCTTCCATTTCGGCTTCGTGGTGCCTTACGTCTCGCATTTCAGCGCGCAGGCGGCGGTCGAAGCGGTGGCGAAATCGAAGGGCGACCTCGCGCTGGTGTCGGCCATTTCCAGCCGCACGCCATGGTGGATCGACCTCGAGGCCGAGGGCGCGCCGAAGATCATCGCGCGATTGCCGTTCCTGGAGCGCGCCGATCATCCCGCGGCGCTGCCCGTGTTCGTGATCTCGCGCGTCGCCGACGACGCGATGGTGACCGAGGTCGAGATGTGGAGCGTCCGCGTCTCCGGCTGGAACGCCGAGATCGCCCGCGCGCTGGCCCCGCTCGCCGAGATCGTCGCGGTGCCGGATACGGCCTTCGACGGCGCGGCGCTTTTGGTATCGGTCGCCGGCCGCGGCTTCGAGGAGATCAAAATGGCCCTGATCCGCGCCGGGGCCTCGGTGCGCTCATCGGCACTCGTCGGCAGCCACGCAACGCGCTATACGGTGCCCCCCGCCCCTACAGTCCGGAGCTAGAGAGTTAGAGATGTCCCGCCCCGTGCCGAATCCCGGCATCCTCGATATTGCGCCCTACACCCCCGGCAAGAGCCCGGTGGCGGAACCGGGGCGCAAGGTGTTCAAGCTTTCCGCCAACGAAACGCCCTTCGGTCCCTCGCCGAAGGCGATCGAGGCCTATAAGCACGCCGCCGAACATCTCGAGGACTATCCGGAAGGCACCTCAAAGGTGCTGCGCGAGGCGATCGGCCGCGCCTATGGCCTCGACCCGAGCCGCATCATCTGCGGCGCCGGTTCGGACGAAATCCTCAACCTGCTCGCCCATACCTATCTGTGCGAGGGCTCGGAGGCGATCTCCACCACCCACGGCTTCCTGGTCTATCCGATCGCGACCAAGGCGAACGGCGCCAAGAACGTGGTCGTGCCGGAGACCGACTACACCGCAAGTGTCGATGCGATCCTTGAGGCGGTCACGCCGCGGACCAAGCTGATCTGGCTCGCCAATCCGAACAACCCGACCGGCACCTATCTGCCGTTCGACGAGGTCAAGCGCTTGCGCGCAGGCCTGCCGTCGGACGTGCTCCTGGTGATCGACGCCGCCTATTCCGATTACGTGGTGCGCAACGACTATGGCCTCGGCCTCGAACTGTGTGCGACGACCGAGAACACGGTCATGACCCACACCTTTTCCAAGATCCACGGGCTCGCGGCGCTCCGCGTCGGCTGGATGTTCGGCCCGGCGCATATCGTCGATGCGGTGAACCGGATTCGCGGCCCCTTCAACGTTTCTACTCCGGCGATGCTCGCGGCGGTGGCCGCGGTCGAGGACACCGCGCATGTCGAGATGTCCAGGGTGCACAACGAAAAATGGCGGAGTTGGGTGACGGACGAGGTCCGCAAGCTCGGGCTGAAGGTGACGCCGAGCGTCGCCAATTTCGTGCTGATCCATTTCCCGACCGAAAAGGGCAAGACCTCGGCCGACGCGGACACGTTCCTCACCAAGCGCGGACTGGTGCTGCGTGCCGTGAACAATTACGGCCTGCCGCACGCGCTGCGCATGACCATCGGCACCGAGGAGGCCAACCGCCTCGTGGTCGAGGGCCTGCGCGACTTCATGGATCAGAAGTGAACGCCGCGCCGCACTTTCAACGCATCGCGCTGATCGGCTTCGGCCTGATCGGCGGCTCGATCGCGCGCGGCGCGCGGGCGCAGGGGCTCGTCGGCGAGATCGTCACCACCGCGCGCTCGGAAAAGACGCGCGCGCGGGTCGCCGAGCTCGGCATCGTCGACCGCGTGGTGGAGAACAATGCGGAGGCGGTCAAAGACGCCGATCTCGTCATCCTCTGCATTCCCGTCGGCGCCTGCGGACCCGTGGCGGCGGAGATCGCGCCTTACCTGAAGAAGGGCGCCATCGTCTCCGATGTCGGCTCGGTCAAGGGCGCCATCGTCAGGGACATGGGGCCACATATCCCCGATGGTGTGCACTTCGTGCCCGCGCATCCGGTGGCGGGCACCGAGCACTCAGGTCCCGATTCCGGTTTCGCCGAGTTGTTCATCAACCGCTGGTGCATCCTGACGCCGCCCGAGGGCACTGAGGCGGGCGCGGTCGACAGGCTGCGCGACTTCTGGGCCGCACTCGGCGCCAAGGTCGAGATCATGACGCCTGATCATCATGACCTCGTGCTCGCGATCACCAGCCACCTGCCGCATCTGATCGCCTACACCATCGTCGGCACCGCCGACGAGCTGGCGCAGGTGACGTCGTCGGAAGTGATCAAATTCTCCGCCGGCGGCTTCCGCGATTTCACCCGCATCGCGGCGTCCGATCCGACGATGTGGCGCGACGTGTTCCTGAGCAACAAGGACGCGGTGCTGGAGATGCTCGGCACCTTCAACGAGGATCTCTCGAAACTGACGCGCGCAATCCGCCGCGGCGACGGCGAAGCGCTGTTCGACCACTTCACCCGCACCCGCGCCATCCGCCGCGGCATCGTCGAGATCGGCCAGGATTCGGCCGCGCCGGACTTCGGCCGGCCGCATGCGAATCTGGAGAAGAAATAGCGCGGGGCTTGGTAGCCCGGGTGGAGCGAAGCGCAATCCGGGGCAGGTTTATCCGCGTCACCAGCAGACCCCGGGTTGCGCTGCGCCTCACCCGGGCTACGGAAGCTAGAACAGCGGCGGGATTTGTCCGACCTTGATCGGGCCTAGCAGCACTGCGCCGTCGACGAAGCGCAGCGGGAAGCTGCGCGCCTTCTTGCCTTCGAGCATGGCTTCGCTGCCGAGCGAATTGATGCTGGCGGCAACGCCGACATTGGCGTTCTGCTTGACCATCTTGCCGAGACCTGGGACCGCGCGGTCGAGCGCGCCGAAGAGATTGTTGAGGTCCTGCGTCTTCACGCCGGGCGCGACGCGGTCGAGCGTTGATTGCGGCACGCCCTCCTCCAGCATCTTCTCGATGCCGAGCGCCAGGATCACGCGCTCGAGGCCGGTGACCGTCATCTGCAATTCGCCCTCGATGCGGCCACTCGCGTTGAGGCTCAAAGTACCCGCGGAGATCGCGATCATCTCGCCCTGCTGGATGCGCGACTGCACGATTTCGACATGGCCGCCGGCGGCCTGGATCTCGCGGAAACGCTCCGGCCACGGCTTTGGCGTGAAGTCCTTCAAGCCGGAAATCTTGGTACGGATGTCGGCATCGAACGGCGTTGCCAGCACCGGATGCACGTCCTGCAGGCTGCCGCCATTGATCTGCAGCGCGGTCTCGATCACCGGATTGTCCAGGGAGGAGCCTTCGGCGAGGCGGCCGTGCAACTCGACGTGGCTGGCGCGGCCGAGCGGCGTCTGCACCGAGCCGTTGACGCGGTCGATCGCGGGATCGTCGAACACCAGCGAGGCGCGCTGCGGCACCGCCGGCAGGCCCGCCACGCTGGCGCGCCCCGAGCGCCAGTTCACAGCAAGCGACGGCTGCGCGCCGCGCTCGGCGAGCGTCGCCGGCGCCTTGAATTCGGCGATCACGCGTGTGGGGTCGTAGACCTGCGCCACCACCAGGATCTCGCCGAGCCGCGCGGTGAACGGCGTTTGCGCGCCGGCCGTCTGCGAGATCAAGGTCACGCTGGCGTCCTCGCAGCTGATCTCGAGACGGAAGGGGTAACCCGCGACCGATCGCTTGCCGCAATCATAGACCCGGCCCGCCTTCGCCTCCTGCGCGCGCCAGGCATCGGCCTGCACCCAGACCTGGGACGAGGCATAGAACCAGAACGCGCTCCACGCCACGGCGAGGATCAGGACGAGGACGGGGGCGGCAAAGAGACGCCAACGCGAGCGCCGGTGCGGCGCGGGGGTCATATCAGGCATGCGGCGACCTCTGGCTGTCAATTTTGGCAAATGTAAGCGGCAAATGCCGGCCGGAAAGCCGATGAAACCGCTTCGCTTCGCTCCGCGCTTTTGCTAGCCCTTGCGCCGATGTCCGCGCAACTCCTCTCCCCGCCCGAATCAGGTGACAGCGACCTCTGGGTATTCGGTTACGGCTCGCTGATGTGGAAGCCGGGTTTCGACTTCGAGGAACAGGTGCAGGCGCGGCTGATCGGCGAGCATCGCGCGCTCTGCGTGTATTCCTTCGACCATCGCGGCACGCCGGAAAAGCCGGGGCTGGTGCTCGGGCTCGACCGCGGCGGCGCCTGCCGCGGCATCGCGTTCCGCGTCGCGGCCAAGCGGCGCAGCGAGACCATCGCCTATCTGCGCGGCCGCGAGCAGACCACCAACGTCTATCGCGAGGTGCACCGCTCGGTGTGGCTCGAAGACGACCCGCGGTCACGGGTGGCCGCGCTGACTTACGTCGTAGACCGCAGCCATGTGCAGTACGCCGGCCGGCTGACGCTGGCCGACCAGCTCCGCTACGTGCAGCAGGGCCACGGCCGCTCGGGCAACAACCGCGACTATGTGCTGTCCACGGTGCTCGCGATCGAGAAGCAGGGTTTTCGCGATCCGCAGTTGCACAAGCTCGCGACGATGCTGCACGACGCGCATCCCATCGAGCTGCCGCTGCAGGAAGGAACGTAGCTAAAGCGGGATGGCTCTTGTTTGAATCGGCGTGGCAGCGTTTTGAGCAACCGGCGACATAGGTAACAGTTCAGACCGACGACATAGGTAACACAATTCTCGTTTCGTTCAGGTCTGTTG
>NZ_JCAMOT010000020.1:0-166614 GCF_059512425.1 Bradyrhizobium sp. Leo78 | reverse complement strand
GACGCCGTCATGCCCGGGCAAAAGCGCGAAGCGCGTCTTCGCGCAGATGTCCCGGGCATCCACGTCCTTTGCCTCCGCGCACGGGAGAGAACGTGGATGGCCAGGTCAAGCCCGGCCATGACGGAGGAGAGGATTGCGCAATGCGTCCCACTGTCATTCCGGGGCGATGCGAAGCATCGAGCTATGATGTGCAATTGCACATCAGAGAATCCATTTCTCCGCCTCCGCTCGCGGCTCGATAGATTCCAGGCTCGCGCCAAGAGGCGCGCCCGGAATGACGGCGGTGATTGTGGCCCCGCGAGCGGGCGGCTGATTGCGCCGCGGTGGTACAGTCAAAATTCCTGTAACCAGCGGCAGATAGGGAAGACGGGAGCTCGACAATGGCCGACGTTATTTCTGGCGTTAGGATCCCCGATAGCAAGATCGCCCGCGAGGCCGCCGAACGCGTGCGGCAACATGAAACCGAGATGTTCGCTTTGAGCCACCTGTGGCGTGCGCGCGGCGGATCATGCTTTTCGCCTTCGCTCTTGGCGAAGGCGAAAAGCTGATTTCGCCCTACGTCATCACGCCGCCCTCTTGCCGCTGTCGGCGTCGAGGCCGGCATAGATGCCGCGTTCGAAGCCGGCGAAGGCTTCCAGGCATTTGCCGTCGGCGAACGGCAAGAGCTGCATCAGGATCACACCTGTGACATCGCGCGCCGGATCGATCCAGTAATAGGTGTTGGCGAGGCCCGCCCAGGCGAGGCTGCCGGCGCTCCGTCCTTCCTGCGTCTTCAGAGTGTTGATGAGGAAGCTGAGGCCCCATTTCTTGTCCATGTCCGGATAGAGATCGACATGGTTGGACAAAGTGAGATCGGCCGAGACCATCTTGGTGACGTTCAGATCGCCCATGTGGTTCTGGCCCATCAGCGCCACCGTCTCCGGCTTCAGCACCTGGTTGCCGTTGCCGCGGCCTTTGCCCAGGATCATCCGCGTGAACTTGATGTAGTCGCCTGCAGTCGAATAGAGGCCGCCGCCGCCCATATGGAATTCCGGCTCCTGCTCGAGCTCGAACGGGATCGGTGCCAGCGTCCCATCGGGGGCTCTCGCATGCATGCCGACAAGGCGCTGGCGCATCGCATCGGTGATCTTGAATCCGGTATCGCTCATGCCGAGCGGCGCGAACAGGTGATCCCGCAAGTAGGCGTCAAGCCGCTTGCCGCTCGCCGCCTCGACGGCCTTGCCGATGAAATCGATATTGATGCCGTATTCCCAGCGCGTGCCGGGATCTGTCGTCAGCGGCAACTTCAGCGCATCGTTCTTGCAGGTGGTGACGGCGGGCATCCCGGTTTTTGCGAGATACTTGCCCATGTCGTCGTTCCACATGTGGTAGCAGAAGCCCGCTGTGTGGGTCATCAGGTGGCGCAGCGTGATCGGCGTCCTGGCCGGCCGCAGCTTGGGCTCGCCGTCGGCATCGAAGCCCTCAAGCACTTGCGGTGAAGCCAGATCAGGCAGCACCTTGCCGATCGGTTCGTCCAGCGAGAGCTTGCCCTGCTCGACCAGTTGCATCGCGCCTGCGCTGGTCACCGCCTTGGTCATCGAGGCGATCCAGAACACGCTGTCCGTCGTCATCGCATCGTCTTTGCCGAGGTCGCGTTTGCCGAACGCGTTCTCGTAGATGATTTCGTTGCCGGTCGCGGCAATCGCGACCACGCCGGGGATTTCCTTCGCGTCGCATTTCTGACGGAGAAGCTGATCGATCTGAGCTTTGCTCTGCATGGGGCACCTCCTGATTGTTGTTGTGGAGGCTTGATCTTCTTACCGTGTGGCGCGTCCCGCAAGCCGGCCGCTCGCGGATTTTGATTTCAGCGGAAATGCAGCGACGACAACCAGAAACCATCCACGATAACGTGATTTGGTATTGCTTCCTGTCAATGGTTTCGTGATGTAACGCATTCTAATTCCAAGGCAAACTATGCTTCTGGTCTGAATGTTTTGAAGCAAATGGTTGCTTTCGAAGTTGCAGGATGTGGCGATGATCTCGACGTGGAGTGAGTGGAAACGGTACCCCCGGCCCGGCCGGGGCGAGAACATCGAAGCCCCGATCAGCCCCGGCCTTTACGAGGTCCGTTACGCCGGCACCGGCGCGTTGCACTCCTTCGAAGCGGTCGACAATGTCGCGCAGGCGCTGGCGCTACTCCAGGTCGCGCCCAGGTCGTGGTTCGGCCGCCGTGACCCGGCCAAGTTGCCGGACCTCGAATATCGCACCTGCGCGACGTCCTCGAAGGCCGATGCCAAGGCGGCGGCGGAACGTATGATCGGGCGTCGCGAAACCTATCTGAACGGCGCGGCCTAGAGCTTCGGTTCTGATTGAATCAGAACCGAAGCTTGCTGGTTTTGGTGCGTTTTTTGCGCGGATAAGTCTACGCAGCGAACCGGTGTCCACCCTCGGATCAAGTCCGAGGCTATGCTTCGCTCGAAAACGCTCCAGCGGCTCCCGCACACCCGCAAAATTGCTTGACGCATCCGCCCTCAGCGGACGATGCATTGCGACCGGTTTCGACTTATCTTTGGGCGACAACGCCCAGAAAATGCCAGGAGTGACGCCATGAATCCGCCCGTTGCCGCACGCGCTTCGCAATCAGGAACCTCGCTTCGCGATCGCCTGAAAGATCCCTCGCTGCTGCGCGACCGCTGCTTCATCGATGGCGCCTGGGTCGGAACGCCCGTCTTCTCCGTGAACAATCCCGCTACCGGCGCCGAACTGGTGCAGATCCCGCAACTCAGCGCCGGTGACGCCACCAAGGCGGTCGAAGCCGCCGAACGTGCTTTCCCAGCCTGGGCCAAGCTGACGGCCAAGCAGCGTTCCAACATCCTGCGCAAATGGTTCGAACTGATCATCGCCAACCGCGAGGACCTGGCGCTGATCCTGACCTCGGAACAGGGCAAGCCGCTGGCCGAGGCGCTCGGCGAGGTCGATATCGGCGGCGCCTATGTCGAGTTTTTCGCCGAGGAGGCCCGCCGCGTCTATGGCGAGACCATCCCGACCCAGCGGCCGGATGCGCGGCTGCTCGCGATCAAGCAGCCGATCGGCGTCTGCGGCGCGATTACGCCGTGGAACTTCCCGAACTCGATGATCACCCGCAAGGTTTCGCCGGCGCTTGCCGCCGGCTGCACCGTGGTGCTGAAGCCTGCCAACGAGACGCCGCTGTCGGCGCTGGCGCTGGCGGCGCTGGCCGAGAAGGCCGGCGTGCCGAAGGGCGTGTTCAACATCATCACCGGCGATGCGCCGCCGATTGGCAAGGTCCTGTGCGAGCATCCTGCCGTGCGCTTCGTCGGCTTCACCGGCTCGACCGAGGTCGGCAAGATCCTGTACCGGCAGGCGTCCGTCGGCGTGAAGAAGCTCGGGCTGGAGCTCGGCGGCAACGCGCCCTTCGTGGTGTTCGATGACGCCGATATCGATGCCGCGGTCGAGGGCGCGATCGTCTCGAAATACCGCAACATGGGCCAGACCTGCGTCTGCGCCAACCGCCTTTATGCCCAGGACAAGATCTACGACGAGTTCGTGCAGAAGCTCTCGAAGAAGGTTGCCGCCATGAAGATCGGCGACGGCACCGAGCAGGGCGTGGTGCAGGGGCCGCTGATCAACATGGAAGCGATCGAGAAGGTCGAGCGGCACATTGCCGATGCGGTGAAGGGCGGCGCCAAGGTCGTCACCGGCGGCAAGCGCTCTTCGCTCGGCCGCACCTTCTTCGAACCGACGGTGCTCTCCGACGTCAAGTCGGATGCGCTGGTATCGCAGGAAGAGACATTCGGCCCGCTCGCGCCAGTGATCCGCTTCAAGGATGAAGCCGACGTGATCGCGATGTGCAACAAGTCGCCGTTCGGCCTCGCCTCGTACTTCTACTCACGCGACCTCGGCCGCGTCTGGCGCGTCGCGGAGGCGCTGGAATCAGGCATGGTCGGCGTCAACACCGGCCTGATCACGACCGAAGTCGCGCCGTTCGGCGGCGTCAAGGAGAGCGGCCTGGGGCGCGAAGGCTCGCATCACGGCATGGAAGAATATGTCGAGATCAAATACGTGATGATGGCGGGCGTGTAGTCCGTCGTCGGAGCGAAGTCGCGTAGGGTGGGCAAAGCGCAGCGTGCCCACCATCCGCAGTCGAGCCAGAATGGTGGGCACGCTGCGCTTTGCCCACCCTACGACGCTGAGGTCGCTCTTTCCGGGCGGCTTTTTGCTGAGTCAGATCATACACGCCCGGTAACACTCTGTTAACCAACGCAGCCTAGCCTGCGGTCATCGCCCGGTCATCATCAGCCGATTGCCGCCCGGTTCGTTCTAGGAGAACAGCCGATGTCCGTTGAGGCGCTGACATATGCCGCTCCAGGTGCCCGCCTGACAGTCCCGCCAGAGGCTGCTCGTTCGCTTGCCAAGCGACGTCAGGCAACATCGCCCATTAGCGGCGAAGATCGAGAACCAAAGTGGAAACAGACCGCAGGGCTTGTAGATAGCTGATCCGTACCCTCTCATTCCCGACTTGCCGGAGCAACGTGAGGCAAAAATGACCCAGACCATCGATATCAGGGAAATGAAGGCGCGCGTTGTCGTGTTTGGGGTCGGCGGCGCCGGCGGCAATGCCGTCAACAACATGATCGCGAGTGGGCTGAGAGGCGTCGACTTCATCGTTGCCAATACCGACGCGCAGGCACTCAGCATGTCGAAGGCCACGCGCATCGTTCAGATGGGCACCCAGGTGACCGGGGGTCTTGGCGCCGGCGCGCAGCCTGAAGTGGGCTGCGCTGCGGCCGAAGAGGCGACCGATGCAATCCGCGATCATTTGGCCGGCGCGCACATGGTGTTTGTCACGGCCGGCATGGGCGGCGGTACGGGCACTGGGGCGGCGCCCGTTATAGCCAGGACCGCGCGCGAGCTTGGCATTCTCACCATTGGTGTCGTCACCAAGCCATTCCACTTCGAGGGTCAGCGCCGCATGCGCGTTGCCGAAGCAGGTATTGCCGAACTGCTGAAGGCTGTTGACACGCTGCTGATCATCCCGAACCAGAACCTGTTCCGGGTCGCCAGCGAGAGAACCACATTCGCCGATGCCTTCGTCCTGGCCGATCAAGTGCTTTATTCGGGCGTGGCATGCATCAGCGATCTGATCGTCAAGGAAGGTCTGATCAATCTCGATTTTGCCGACGTTCTCTCGGTCATGCGCGAGAAGGGCAAAGCCATGATGGGCAGGGGCGAGGCTTCCGGCGAGAAGCGCGTGCTCAACGCCGCTGTGGCCGCGATTTCCAATCCATTGATCGAGGACCCCTCGATCAAGCGCGCCAGCGGCCTCATCGTCTCCATCTCCGGCGGCAGGGATCTGACGTTGTTCGAGGTCGACGAAGCCGCTACGCGCATTCGCGAACAGGCCGACCCGGACGCCAACATCATCATCGGCGCCACTTTCGACGAAAGCCTGGAAGGCATCGTCCGCGTCTCCGTGGTGGCGACCGGCATCGATAATCTTGGCCCGGCGCAACGGGTGGAAAGCGCAGTTACCGAACTTGCGGGCAGGCTGCAGAACGACAACCGTCGCATTGCCAATGGGATCGAGCGTCGTGCACCGGTGCCTCAATCAGAGCGTTCGCCGCTCCGCCCGACGAGCCGCCACCCTGAACCGGCAGCGCCGATTTCGGAACATGCGCGTCATGCGGCTCCGCAAGGCGTCGATTCGTACGGCCGCTCCGCTCCCGGGCGGAATTTGATCGAGGAAAACCTTCTCGATATCCCGGCCTTCCTGCGCCGGAAGGCCACCTGAGCACATCCAACTGCCGGAAGTAGACGGATTGCAAAAGTCCGTCACACGAGCATCGAGGGTCTTCCTTGAGGTGCGCAGCGCCGATGTTTTACGCGACTGTGCTGCCCGGGTTCTCTGCTGCTTCTTTATTTCCAACCTCCTTGCTGCGCGACAGCCATGCTGGAAGACGGAGTAAGCCAAGCAGGCGATCGTTATTATCTTTTGGCAGCTCGGTCGGCGCCTCATTGGTCAGGCGCGGGAGATCCAGCGCAGCCTGGCCAACTCGCACCGCATCCGCGCGTCGGTCCAGTTCGCGCAACAAGGGATCGATGACGGCTTCGACTTCGGTCGCGACGGATGATAGAAAATTATTGAGCTCGCGAGCTTCGGGCACAACTGCCGCCGCCATCTCTGTCGCCTCGCAGAGCTCGCTGATGACAGGTGTAAACGCTTTGCCAGTTTGCGCGATTCGCTTTTTTATCGCTTCGATTTCGCCCAAAACGTGATTGCGTTCGCGCCGAACTCTTTCCTCAGAAAGGCGGGCCTCGATCTCGGCGATCTGAGCCGTCAGTGTCGTGACATCGGATGCAAGTGCGTCGCGCTTTCCGCGCGCGCGATCGAGATCGCGGCTGAGAGTGTCCACTAGATCGTTCTCTCCGGACATTTTTTGCTCCGCGTAGGACAGCCGTAACGCGAACCGTCAGCCTGGCAAAGGAACGTAAGATCGGCCGACAAAGGCATCGACTTCGTTCGCGTCGCCGGGGCGGTGGATCTAAATACCCCCCAAATCATTCGCATTAGGCGACCGTATGGTTAACAAGTGGTTAATTTCCACCGGAGCCAAGCGCGAGAACCCCGGATTGCGCGGAGCCTGTCATCGGGCGCGCATTCGCGCGACCCGTTGGCTCCATCCGGGCTACGACCGTTGCTATCGCCGCAGCACCGCGATGGTGCGGTTGGCGAAGCTCAGGCGCTCGGCCATGATCGAGACGAAATAGGTCAGGAGCTTGTGGCTGAGCGCGGGGTCGCCGTCCCTGAGCGCTTCGAACTGATGCGTGTTCAGGACGTAGAGCACGCTTGCGACCTCGGCCTGGATGGTGGCGCTGCGCCGCGTTTGCGAGACGAGGCCCATCTCGCCGACCGTGGTGTAGCGGCCGAGGCTGCGCACGCGGGTCGGGCGGCCATCATCGGCCGCGACCATCACACCGACGCGCCCGTCCAGAATGAAATGCATGGATTCGGCGAGGTCGCCGGCGCGGACGATGGTCTCTCCGGCATCGACCTCGACGCGCTCGCAATAATGCATCAGCGCGCTCGCCTCCTGCTCGGAGCCGAGAATTTCGGTGAACCAGTCGCGCAGGCTCGCTTCCTCCTGCTCCAGCCCGCGGTGCTCGGCGATGATCTCGTTCTCGCACCATTCCAGCGCATGATCGAGCTCGGGCTCGATCCTGACCTCGCCGGAAATGAAGCCGCTCGCGCGCAACGTCTTTTCGGCTGCTGGCGCCAGATGCACCAGCAGCAGCTTGACGCCGCGCTCGTCGGCGCAGCGCTTGATCTGTGCAAAGCTGTAGGCTGCCGATGAATCGATGCCGGTGACGAGCTTGAAGTCGAACACCAGATAGTGGCATTCCGGATGGCGCGCGAGCAGCGCCTTGACGTGCTGGTAGAGCCGGTTGGCCGAGCCGAAGAACAGATAGCTCTGCAGGTTCAGGCCCTGGATCGCGCTGCCATGGTCCGCCAGCAGGTCGAGATCATCGCGCGAGCGGTCCAGCGAGCTGCGATACTCGGTGCCGTCGAAACCATACTTGATCGATTCGATCCGCGCGGCGCTGAAGGCAAAGGTGGCGCAGCCGATCACGACGCCGATCAAGACCCCGGCGACGAAGCCCCATTGCAGGATGATGAGGATGATCGCGAGCAGCGACACATATTCGGTTTTCGACAACCGCCGTCGCGACTCGACGATCCATTTGTGGAGCTGATCGGCGCCGAGATAGATCAACAGGCCGCCGAGCACGAATTTCGGCATGTAGCCCAGCAACTCGGGCGCGACCGCGAGCATCAGCACCGAGAAGGCCGCGACTGTCACGCCGCAAAGGCGGCCGGTGCCGCCGCTGTTCAGACTGAGCAGCGAGCGGGTGGTGGAGGTGCAGCCGGCGTAACCGGCCAAGGCGCCGGTCAGGATGTTGGCGAGGCCGGTGATATTGAGTTCCCGTTCCAGGTTGGCCTCGCGATGCGCGGCGACCTCGATGCCGGTGGTGTTGAAGAGGGTGCTGGTTGCCGTGACGAACACGACGGCGACGAGATTGCCGAGCAGGTCCGGCACGGCATACCAGGGATAGTCAGCGAAATTCTCCGCGCTCCACGGCAGCATGAATCTGGTCGGAGGCGGCGGATGAAAGGTCCAGCCCGCGGCCTGCGCCTCGGCGGGCGTGAGGCCGACGATCCAGAATGCGAGATGGCCGATGAGCACGCCGCCGACCAGGATCACCGGCAGCCCGAACGGGCTGCGCGAGCGATGCCAGGTCAGGTACAGGATCAGCGCCATGGCGCAGGCGGCCGACAGCTCGGCGATGGTGACGACGTTTGCGAACTGAGGCAGCGTCGCAAACTTCAGCTCCATGCCCGTGATGACCCTGATGGCGCCGAGCACGAGCAGGCAGCCGGTGGCGCCGAGGAAGCCGCCGACGACGGGATAGGGCACATAGCGGATGGCGCGGCCCATCCGCGTCACGCCGAAGCCGCACAGCACGATGCCGGTGACGATGGTGGCAAGCCCGAGCGTGATCAGGACCGGCGCCAGCATAGGCGCCGCCGGATTGACGGCCGCCACGCGCTCGACCAGCGCGGAGGCGAGGATCGCGGTCATCGCCGCGGTGGAACTCTCGGGACCCGCGACCGCAAATGGCACCGAGCTGCCGAGCGCGATCACCAGCGCCAGCACCGCCGATGAGATGAAGGTGGCGGCGACGCCGTAAGCGAGATAGGGCGACAGTGGGCCTGCGAAGATCAGGAGCGCATAGGACAGGCCGAAGGTGATCGAGAGTACGCTGGCGGCGCTGCCGCCGAGGATGTCGCTGAACGCGCGACCAATCCGCGGACCCGGTTTGACGTTTCGATGCACCACGCCTTGCATTGCCCTCAACACCCGCGCCACTGGTAAACGAGCGCGGCCGGCCGCGACAACAAGATTCTTGTGTCAACGCGTGCATTCGTGGTTCCCGCGAAAGCGGGAACCCATAACCACAGGGGAGTCGTTGTCTGGCGAGAGTGTCGAGCAGATCGCGCTATGGACGGATGTCGCGGAATGGGTCCCGGCTCAAGGCCGGGACGACGAGAAGTTAGATTTTGAGCTCGCTGCCCGTTACCCGCCGATAAGCCTCCAGGTAGCGCTTGCTGGTCGCGTCCACCACGCTGGCTGGCAATGGCGGCGCCGGGGCGTCGCCGTTCCAGCGGCCGGCGTGGCGCTCAGTGTCGAGATAGTCGCGCAAGGGCTGCTTGTCGAAGCTCGGCTGCGGCTGGCCCGGCTTGTAGACATCGACCGCCCAGAAGCGCGAGGAGTCCGGCGTCATCACCTCGTCGATCAGGATGATCCGTCCATCCTTATCGCGACCGAATTCGAACTTGGTGTCGGCGATGATGATGCCGCGCTCGCGGCTGGCCTTTTCGCCGTAAGCGTAGACCGTGCGCGCCATCCGCTCCAGCGTGTCGGCAACATCAAAGCCGACGATCTCGCGCACGCGGGCGACCGTGATATTCTCGTCATGCCCGGTCTCGGCCTTGGTCGCCGGGCTGAAGATCGCAGGCTCCAGCTTGGCGCTCTCGACGAGGCCCGCCGGCAGCTTTTCGCCGGCAAGCGTGCCGTGCGCGGCATATTCCTTCCAGGCCGAGCCGGAGATGTAGCCGCGGATCACGCATTCGATCGGGAAGACGGTGGTGCGCCGGCACAGCATCGCGCGCCCGACGATATCGGCGCGATGGCCTTTCAGCGCGGGCACCTCGCGGATGATTTCATCGGCATCGGCGCTGATCATGTGATGCGGCACGGTGCTCTCGAGCTGGCGAAACCACCAGGCGCTGATCTGGGTCAGCACCGCGCCCTTCATCGGGATGGTCTCGGCCATCACCACGTCGAACGCCGAGATGCGATCGGTGGTCAACAGCAGCACGCGGTCCTCGCCCACGGCATAGATATCGCGGACTTTGCCGCGGCCGATTTGCGGCAAGGGCAGGTCGCTGGCGCGCATCGCATTCATCTGGTCAGACCTTCAAAGCGGCCGCCCGCGAGATTGCGGGCGGCATAGAGCGATGGGGAGATAGCTCACTCCGGCAGCGGAATGAACTCATGTTCCTGCGGGACCGGCTCGAAACGTCCGGTTTTCCAGTCCTGTTTGGCCTGCTCGATCCGCTCCTTGCTGGACGAGACGAAATTCCACCAGATGTGGCGTGGGCCTTCGAGCGCGTCGCCGCCCAGGAACATCATCCGCGTCGGCTGCAGCGCTTTCACGGTGATGCGATCGCCGGGCCGGAAGATCAGGAGGCGCGGTCCCTCATAACGCTCGTTCGCGATCTCGACCTCGCCGTCGACGAGATAGATCCCGCGTTCCTCATGATCGGGATCGAGTGGCACGCTGGTGCCGGCTTCTGCGGCGACCTCGGTGTAGAACCAGGGCGAGACCATCTCGACCGGCGAAGAGATGCCGAACGACGAGCCCGCGATGACGCGCGCGGTGAAGCCCCGTTCGCTGATCATGGGCAGGTCGCCGGCGGCATAATGCTGGAACGAGGGCGCGATCTCTTCCTTGGCCTGAGGCAGCGCGATCCAGCTCTGCAGGCCCAGCATCTTCTGGCCGTCGCGGCGCTGGACGTCGGGCGTCCGTTCGGAATGGGCGATGCCGCGGCCCGCCGTCATCAGGTTCATCGCGCCGGGCTGGATCTCCTGGATGTTGCCCTCGCTGTCGCGGTGCATGATGCTGCCGTCGAACAGATAGGTGACGGTGGCAAGCCCGATATGCGGATGCGGCCGCACATCCATGCCCTTGCCGGCAATAAACTGCATCGGCCCGAAATGGTCGAAGAAGATGAAGGGGCCGACCATCTGCCGCTTGCCATGCGGCAGCGCGCGCCGCACGGCAAAGCCGTCGCCGAGATCGCGGGTGCGCGGCACGATGACGAGCTCCAGCGCGTCGCAGGTCTTGGGATCGCCGAGGATCGGATCGTTGGAGGGAAGCCAGCTCATGAGGGGGACTCCTTATTTCGTGGCTTCAATGATAGCAGGAATCCGCCGCCCGCACGCCATCATCCCGGACGTGCACGCCGGGTGCCGGCTTTTGGCATCATCGTGGCTTGACTCCGGAATCGCCAATGGGGCATGCCATGGGCTTCAAGGTTCCTGCGAGGCCCCCGGAACATGACTTTCACGTCGTGGCAATTCGGCTTGTTTGCCGCGATCGTATTTGTGGCCTACTACCTCCCGCCGCTCCGGCGGTTCCAGGTCCTGCTCCTGGTGGTTGCGAGCCTGTTCTTCTATGGATACGGCCAGCCCGAGCTGCTGCCGCTGCTCGCGGTCGCGGTCGGCGGGACCTATCTGTTCCTGGTGCTGTCGCTGCACGATCGGCGCTGGCTGCCGGCCGGCATCGTCTTCAACCTCGCGCTGCTCGCCTTCTTCAAATACAAATTCCTGTTTCTCGATCCGAAGGCGCCGGTGCTGGTCGACAATGCGGCGATCGACTTCCTCTTGAGGCTGCCGCTACCGATCGGCATCTCCTTTTTCGTCTTCCACAATATCAGCCTGTTGGTTGACCTCACGCGCAGCAAGGCCTTGCGGCCGCCTCTCACCGACGTCTTCCTCTACATCATCTTCTTTCCGCAGCTCGTCTCCGGGCCGATCACGCGCGCCGGCAATTTCATGCCGCAGATCGTGCCGAAGCGGCTTGCCGACGTGCCGTTCGTCGAAGCCACGAAATGGATCATCGCGGGCTTCTTCTTCAAGCTCTACGTGGCCAACAATCTCAACGAGATGACGGCCTATATGGACTTCCCGCTCTACGAGACGCTGCAAACCCAGGACCGCTGGCTGCTCGTTTTCCTCTACGGCTATCAGATCTATGCCGACTTCTTCGGTTATTCTGCAATCGCGATCGGTCTCGCGCTTCTGTTCGGCTATCGCCTGCCGATCAATTTCGACCTGCCCTATACGTCGCTGTCGTTCTCGGAATTCTGGACCCGGTGGCACATCTCGCTGTCAACCTGGCTGCGCACCTATCTTTACATCCCCTTAGGGGGAAACCGCCATGGGCGTGTCAGAACCTATCTCAACCTGATGATCGTGATGGGGCTGGGCGGCCTCTGGCACGGCGCAGGCTTCAGCTATCTGGCCTGGGGCGTACTGCACGGGCTGTTCCTCGTGATCGAGCGGCCGTTCCTGCGCCTGCTGCAGGCGATCGATTCCGTGCCGCTGCGGCTGTTGCGGATGGGGGTGGTGTTCTTCTGCGTCACCATGGCCTGGATCTTCTTCAAGCTGCCGAATTTCGATCATGCGCTCGCCTATCTCACCGGCATGTTCACGCCGACCACCAACCCGAATCCGCCCAAATTGTTCTACAATCTTGCGCTGCTCTACGCGCTTCCGGTCCTGCTGCAGCATATGCGCATCACATCGCTGTTCGAGACCGCGCTGACGCGGTGGGAGCCATATGCCTATGGTGCGCTGGTCGCGCTTGCCTATCTGGAGGCGGGGCCGGACAGTGCCTTCATCTATTTCCAGTTCTGATCGCATGGAGCAGCAGCCCAAACCCACCGCCTGGTTGATCAAGAGCGCCGTTGCGGCAGCGCTCCTGCTGCTCGCCTGCGGTATCGCGACCGCGCGGTTCGGACACACGCTGCAACTGCCGGTGACGACCGCGCGCGATGGCGCGCTCGTCATCGTGAACCGCTATGTCGACAATCCCGTTCCGGATGTCGTGCTGGTCGGCAGCTCGCTGACCTTCCGGCTGAGGGAGGAATATTTCGAAACGCCGCGCGTGGGGAATCTGGCGTTCGCGGGCGGCTCGCCCGTCACTGCGCTCGAGATCCTCGCGAGCCAGCGGCAGCTTCCCAAGCTGATCGTCGTCGAGACCAATATCTTGTCCCGCGCGCCGGATGTGGAGCTGGTGAAGCGCTTCTCCACCAAGGAAGGGCACGAGGCGCTGTTCTTGCGCCCGATCCGGACCGCCGTTGCGGCCTATGAGAACCGGGTGCATGCCCCGGTCACCCACGCCCAGATTGCGGCCCGGCTGAAAAGCCTGCTCGCGCAGCCGCCCGGCAATTTCGACAACCAAGTCTATCTGCAGCGGGCGATCGGAGAGATGGAGTCCGAAGACCCGAGCGCCGCCGCCAAGGTCAATATCGAAACGATCGGCCGGCTGATCGAGGTGCTGGAACAGCGCGGCGCCCGCGTGCTGCTGATGGAAATGCCCTACGCTGCCCCGATCGAGACATCGCTCTATGTCAGGACCACGCGCGAGATCGTCCATCGCGCATTTCCAGATCAGAGCCGGTGGCTGCCGATCGACGTCGACCGTAGCCAACTGCGATGGGACGACGGCGTGCACCTGGACGCACGGTCGGCGGTGCTGGTGAGCCGCTACCTGGATGAACGCTTTTCCGCTAGATTGAAGTGATATCCGCGGATCTTCTCATTCTGGTCAGTAGGGTGCAGGAGCAATGGTCGCTTGGCTCAAGTCCGGCTCAGCGCCGGCGCAATTTCACGGTCCCACAATCGAGACGCCGCGGTTGATCCTGCGCTCGTGGAAGGCTTCCGACATCGCGCCGAACACCGCCATGCTCGCCGATCCCGAGACGGCGCGATTCATCACGCCCGACCACAAGGCGGTGACAAACGAAACGACTGGCTGGCGCAACGCGGCCGTCATCGCCGGGCACTGGGCGCTGTATGGTTTCGGCATGTTTGCCGTCGAAGAAAGATCATCGGGCCGCTACGTGGGCCGTGTGGGCCCCTGGTACCCGGCGGGATGGCCGGGGTTTGAGGTCGGCTGGGGTATCGCCAAGGACTATCGCGGCAAAGGCTATGCGGTCGAGGCCGCGCGCGCGGCCATCGACTGGGTGTTCGCCAATCTTGCAGTCGATCGCATCATTCATTGCATCGATCCGGTCAACGCCGCCTCGCAGAGCGTGGCACGCCGGCTTGGTGCGAAAATCGACGGCCAGGCCGAGCTCAATGGCGATACCGTCGATATCTGGGTGACCGATCGCGATCGATGGACGGTTTGAGAGGCCTACTGCCGGCCCAATTGCGTCGCCTGTTCCACGCGGTCGAAGCGTTCCAGCGACAGGATCGCATCGGCGAATTGGTCGGCACGGCCGTTCAGGACCGGGCGGGCCAGGGTGAGGAATTTCTGCTGCATCGCCTGCGCATCGGGGAACGAGGTCGGCTCGCCGGAGGGATCGGCATAGAGCCGCTCATGCACGCCGTCGTCGGTGGTGATGCTGACGCGCGCGCCGAACGGATGGGTGCGGCCGATCTCCAGCCGGTCGTCCTGCACCACGTCGAACTTGTCGGCGAGCGCATCGATCGCGGCATCGCCAAGCCGACTGTAGTCGTCCCAGCCGAAGCGGCCCTGGTCGAGTGCAACAGCACCGGTGAAGAACATCGAGAACTGGCCGCCAACGATCGAGGTCGGATGCCGCTTGGTGGCGGCGTCGCCGGTCAGGGTGATGCCGTTGCGGTGCAGGCCGATCTCGACCCGCTTCACCTGGTCCGGCGTCAGATTGTGCTCGCGCCGCATCGCGATCAGCGCATCGATCGCGGCATGGGTGTAGCGGCAGCTCGGATAGGGTTTGACGCCGATCTTCATGGTCTCAAAGATGCTACCGAGCCCCGCAATCGCCTTGTCCGGGTGCGCGTCGTCGCTGTAGCCGACGAGCAGGCCATGCTTGCCTTCCACCGATTCGACCGAGCCGACGAAATCGTTGCGCGCCAGCGTTGCGGCGATGACGCCGTTCATCGCGGCGGCGCCGACCTGGTAGCGCTTGTTCCAGGCGCCGTTGATCAGGAACTGCAGCGAGCCCGCGGCCTGGCTGCCGGAGACGCCGAAGGCCGCGATGATCTGCTCCTTCGATAGTCCGAACAGTTTCGCGGCCGCCGCCGCCGCGCCATAGGTGCCGGCGGTCGCGGTCGGATGGAAGCCGCGCGCATAATGCGAGGTCGGATCGAGCGCATTGCCGAGCCGGCAGCAGACCTCATAGCCCGCGACAATAGCGGTCAGCACATCGCGGCCGGACGCGCCGACCATCTCGCCGACGGCAAACGCAGCAGGCACCACGGGCGCGCTTGGATGCAGCGAGGAATCGGCATGCGTGTCGTCGAAGTCGAGCGAATGGCCGAGCGCGCCGTTGAGCAGCGCCGCGACCGCCGGCGTCCAGGTCTTGCCGTCGCCGAACACGGTGGCTTCGCCCTTGCCATCAAGCGCCAGCGCTTCCAGCATCTTGAGCAGCGAGGGCGTGGATTCGGCTTCGCGCCGCGCCCGGATCGTGCTGCCGAGGAAGTCCAGCGTCAGCACCTTGGCGCGCTGCAATACTTCCGGTGGAATATCCGCGAATTTCAGGTTAGCGACATAGGCGGCGAGCGTTGCGGTTTCGTTGGCCATCGTGTTTCCTCGTTCTGTCGCGCAGGGTAGGCGGGCCGGTTTCACGTTTCAAGCCGCCTTCACGCCGCGGGCATCAGCCATGCCGAACGTCAGCCATAGGATCGTCGTGAGCAGCAGAGATTTGGTCGCATGACAGCCGCCGCGAAACGTGTGCTCGGCTGGATTCGCAGCCGAAAGGGCCAATTGGCGCTGGCAGTCAGGGTCACGGTGGCGGCCGCGATCGCCTATGCGGTGGCCGTCGCGCTGCACCTCCTGCTGCCGCTCTGGGCGGTGCTGACGTCGCTGATCGTGACCCAGATGAGCGTCGGCCGATCGCTGAAGGCAACCCGCGACTACATGCTCGGCACCATCGGCGGCGCGATCTATGGCGGCGCCATCGCGGTGCTGATCCCGTATTCCGGAGAGAGCGGCCTGCTCGGCTTGCTGGTGCTGGCGGTTGCACCACTGGCCTTTGTCGCGGCCATCAACCCCAGCCTCAGTGCGGCCACCGTGACGGCCGTGATCGTGCTGCTGGTCCCGACCATGCATCACGCCGATCCGCTGGTATCCGCAATCGACCGCGTCAGCGAGGTCGCGGTCGGCGCGGTCACTGGGCTTCTGGTGTCGTTTCTGGTGTTGCCCTCACGCGCGGTGAGCCAGATCCGCGTCAACGCCGCGCGCCTGCTGGAACTGATCGCGGCCGCCTTCACTGAGCTGCTCGCCGGCCTGACGCGCGGCCGTGACAATGACGCTCTCCACCGCATCCAGGACGGCATCGGCACCGCGCTGGTCGGCTTGGACGCGACCGGCGCGGAGGCGGAGCGCGAGCGCTCCGCGCATCTATCGTCCGGTCCGGATACCGGGCCGCTGCTGCGGACCATCTTGCGACTGCGCCATGATGTCGTGATGATCGGCCGCGCCACTGTGGTGCCGCTGCCGGCGAATGTGCAGGCGCGACTTGCGGCGCCATTGTCCGACGTCAGCAAGGCGATCACGCTCTATTTGCGTTCTGCCGCCGCAGCGCTGCGCATGGGCGCTGGCGCGCCGCCGATTGCGCCTGTTCATGCCGCCCTGCAGCGCTATGCGAACGAAGTCGCCGCTGTTCGCAGCGAGGGCCTGATCCGCGGCCTTCCGGGCGACATGGCGGAGCGTTTCTTCGCACTCGGATTCTCGCTGGAGCAGATGCGGCAGAACCTGCTCGATCTCGATCGCGTCGTTGGCGAGTGGTCGGAGACGTCGGCAGCGGCGAAAGAGGCGGCCGAAGAATAGGGCGTGCGCTCTGTAGGATGACATAACAATGAGATCGCGGCCCCTGTCCTTGGCTGCTGCGATGATGGCTTGATAGGGTTGCCCGTTCTCCACTGAATCGTCTCGCAGGAAACACCGGCCTTCTTGGCCGCATTTGCCGCGCGATCCAATGGGCTTGTGGCTTGTTCCTTGCGCCCTCGGCAGAACGCTTGCTCCTGCGCACGCGCTGTCATGCTGCTGACGCAATCTCTGTCTTAGTCGACGAGAACTAAAACACTGTGTGAGAACCACCCCGGTTCCCACAGCGGTTCCATCGCCCGGGTTGGCGCGAATCCGCAAAAAATTGGCACGAGTTCGTAAACGCCTCCGCGTTCGCTTGGCCATGCGTTGCGGCATCGGGAACCGAACGATCGAAGAAAATCAATCAAGGAGTTATGATGCTCTTCCGCTCGAGCGCCGCAATTTGCGGCGCCCTAGTTGCACTTGCCATTTCTGTTACCATTGCTCGCAGTGAAACCCGCGCGGTTTATTCAAGCGCTGTCGTCGATGTCGCTTCTGGGGATGCGATTGTTGGCGCAGCATCCATGTACAATCCGTTCCGGCCCGGATGGCGGGAGGGCGGCCCGAATACAGCCTCCGGCGAGCGCTATGATCCCTCTGGCTGGGCGGCTGCCATCAAGACAAGTTTGCGTCAGAAATTCGGTGGGGTGCAGTATGGCGCGAAGCCGAAGTATGCCCTCGTTGAGGCTGTAGGCAAGAAGGTCATCGTCAAGATAAATGACGTGGGGCCACTGACGCCTGGCCGCATCATTGACCTGAATGAGCGGACGATGCGCCATTTCGATCCAAGCCTGCAGCTCGGAGTCATCAATGACGTAACGGTCAGGCCGCTCTCAGGGGACGATTGGACCCCCGGACCGGTCCGCGATGGCCTCCTCGCCGCTGATTCTTGAAGCGATTGCACCTCTGGCGACAAGACGCCGGCGGGCGCAATTTGCACGCCGGCGATCGCGCCTATTTATGCTGCCCTGCAGCGCGACGTCGGCGAAGTCGCCGCCGTCCGCAGCGCTCGTGACCAAGGCGGAAGTTACACCTTAAGCTATCGTTTACTCTCGAAAGCTGCACTTTACCGCCTCGCGCTCAACCGCTCTTAAATCTTAGGAGGTATCGTCCGGAGACACAGGCTTCATCTCCACTATCATGCGGCCATGCGATGAATGATACCGAATCCGAAGAAAGCAAAGCTCAGCGCTTTGCGGCATTACCGAGATGGAAAAGATGGCTCGTCTACTTCGGCATCCTTAACCGCCGCTTCTTGCTTATGAGCGATGCCGAACGGCAGACATTCAGGACTGAGCAGCTCAGGCGATTTGCCGATTGGCCGATGTGGAAGAAGTTGCTCGCGACGGCAGGGCTTGCGGTCGGCGCGATTGCGGGACCTTTGCATTTCTACTTATTCGGACAATTGACAATCGGATGGAAAAAGCTCGGTTTTACCAGGACGATTGTTGCCTCCGAAGAGCCCGTGCTTTTCGTTGCGACGTTGCTGTTTCTCGAGTGCACCGTCATCTTGATGCTTTGTCTCACGACCAAAGTTTTCTTCTTCCATCGCGACTAGGTTCAGTTCACGCCCGAGCGCGCGATGCGGTTAGGCTGGCTCTAAAGCGCGACCTGCCGCAGCATCGCGGCCACGACCAGACGGTGAAAGGGCAGGATGATCGCGAGGTAGGTCCGGCCGAGCCGATTATGCGTCCGCACCAGCGTGGTGGTGGTGACCTCCTGGCCACCGGCATGCGCCGTGACATCGACCACGACACGAAAATCGAGATGGCTGTCGTTGAAGCCCGCCACCAGCCGTTCCGGCGTCTCGCTGAGAACCGGAAACATGCCGACCATGCCAAGCGATGCCCTATCGCCTTCGCCCGACGTCTTCAGGCCAAGCGGCGCGACAATCAGATTGCGCAATCGCAACAGCGCTTCGATCCAGCGCTGCCGGCGCGCGAACATCTTCTCGGCCGCCTTGCGCGCATCGAGCGCGGTGCCGTCGACGGCGATGCGAAAGGCGTCGATGAACTCGGCGCCGGCGAGGAGCGGGCCGGGATCGATATCGGGCGTGACTTCGCGCGCTTTCATCACATGGCCAGTCTGTTGCTCAGCAGGCGGAAACGCAAGATCAGCAGAATGGCATAGGCCGCGGTTCCGGCCGATAGCCCGATCCAGATGCCGACCGCGCCGAGCGTGGTCGCGAAGCCGAGCAGGCATGCGGAGGTGAACCCGATCAGCCAATAGCTGATCGTGGCGAACAGCAGCGGCAGGCGCGTATCGTTCATGCCGCGCAGCGCGCCGGCGGCCACCGTCTGCACGCCGTCGGCGATGAAGAACGTCGAGCCGACCAGGAGCAGCGAGGCCGTCAATTGCACGGTCGCTTCGGCTGCTTCGCCGAGGAAGATTTCGGCGATCGCGGATCGTCCGAGAATGACAAAGAGCGTCATCGTCGACATGAAGGCGATGCCGAGCCCGGTTGCGACGAGCCCCGCGCGCCTGACCGCCTGCGCATCGGTGCGTCCGACCGCATGGCCGACACGGACCGTCGCCGCCATGCCGATGCCGAACGGCACCATGAACAGGATGGCTGCGATCTGCAGCGCGATCTGATGCGCGGCCAGCGCGGCCGTCGAGATCAGGCCCATCAACAGCCCCGCCGCGCCGAACAGGCCAAATTCCAGCAGGAACGAGACCGAGATCGGCGCGCCGACAATGACGAGCTGCCGCATCAGTGGCCAATCGATGCGCCAGACGCGGCCGAGCACCTGGTATTTCCGGAACGGCCGGCGGCGGTAGGCGAACCACAGGCCGGCGAGGAAGGTCCCGAGATTGACGATCGAGGTGGCAATGCCGACCCCGAACAGCCCGAGCGACGGCAATCGCCAAGCGCCATAGGAAGCACCATAGAGCAGGAGATAGACCAGCAGCGCATTGGCCGGGATCGCCGCGAGCGTGATCCACAGGATCGGCTCGGGCCGGTTGACCGCACTCATGAAGCCGCGGATCGCGATGAACCACAACGCCGGCAGCATGCCCCAGGCGAGGCCGAACAGATATTGCTGCGCGAGCTGCGCGGCCGTGGCGGACTGGCCGAGCGCGAGCAGGATCTGCTCACCGCGGAACGGCAGCACCATCAGCGGCAGCGTGATGAACAGCGCGGCCCACAGCCCGACGCGGAGCGAGCGCCGCACCATGCGCGGATTGCGCGCGCCAAAGGCTTGCGCCGCCAGCGGGGCGACGGCGGACATCAGGCCCATGCCGAAGGTGAAGCTGACAAAGTAGACCGTGCCCGCCAAGGCTGCGGCGGCGACAGCCTCGTCGCCGAACCGGCCGATGAAGGCGAGGTCGGTCGTCATCATCGCGATCTGGCCGAGCTGCGTCAGCGCCATTGGCACTGCCAGGCGCAGGGTCTCAGTGAGCTCGTCGCGCAAATGGTGACGAGGCGCACGCGCGGCCACGCGCGGCGCCATCGAAGCGCGTTCGATGTTCTCGGTTGAGGTCATGGCGTGAGATTAGCACTGCCGCGCGCCTAAAAGGTGGCGGAACAGCCACTGCGGTGGCCCGGGTGGAGCGCAGGCGTAACCCCCGCCCCCTCGCGAATGCCGATGCGGCTGTCCCGGGTTGTGCTTCGCTTCACCCGGGCTACGGCCCGGTTTACGGCTGGCCCTGCCTGATCGCGTTGATTTCGCGCTGCTGGGCCTCGATGACGCCGTCGGCGATCTGTCCGACGCGGGGATCGCTGACATGGGCGCGCTCGCTGGTCAGGAGCGCCGCCGAATGGTGCGGGATCACGACCGGGATGCCCGCGACGCCGCTCGGGCTCTCGTTGCTATGCGCGAGCCAGAGCGCAATCGTCAGCACCGCGACTGCTGCCGCGGCAATGGTGAGATTGGCGGCATCGCCGCCGGTGATCTGGAGAAAGCTGGGCAGACGAACGCGCATGGTCGCACCTGCCTATGGGGGATTGGCAGTGCAACGGACAGGTCGGCCGATTGTTCCAATTTACCGCACGCGTTCGGGCACGCGGGTGATCTTGGCGCCGAGCGCGTTCAGCCGCTGCTCGATCCGCTCGTAGCCGCGCTCGATCTGGTCGGCATTGTTGATGGTGGAAGTGCCCTCGGCGCAGACGGCCGCAAGCAGCATCGCCATGCCGGCGCGGATGTCGGGGGAGGTCATCGGCGCGCCGCGCAGGCGGCTCGGACCGGCGACGATGGCGCGATGCGGGTCGCACAACACGATGCGCCCGCCCATTGCGATGAGCTTGTCGACGAAGAACATCCGCGATTCGAACATTTTTTCGAACATCAGGATGACGCCATCGCATTGGGTCGCGGTGACGATCGCGATCGACATCAAATCTGCGGGGAAGGCCGGCCAGGGCTGGTCCTCCAACTTCGGCACATGGCCGCCGAAATCATCATGGATCTTCATGGTCTGGCCCGAGGGCACCACGAGGTCGTCGCCCTCGACGCCGCAGACGATGCCGAGCCGCTCAAAACCCATCCGGATCGAGCGCAGATGCTCGACGCCGGCACGCGCGATGCGCAGCGGCGAGCGCGTCACCGCGGCAAGCCCGATCAGCGAGCCGACCTCGATGTGATCGGGCTGGATCGCGTAGTGCGTGCCGCCGAGCGTGGCCGGGCCGTGCACGATGATGGTATTGGTGCCGATGCCCTCGATCTTGGCGCCAAGCGCGACTAGGAAATGCGCGAGATCCTGCACATGCGGCTCGGACGCGGCGTTGCGCAGGTATGTGGTGCCGCGCGCGGCCACGGCCGCGACGAGCGCGTTCTCGGTCGCGGTGACGCTGGGCTCGTCGAGGAACACGTCGGCGCCCCTCAGGCGGGAGGCGCGGAACTCCAGCCGATGGGTCGCGGTGACGCTGGCACCTAACTGCTCGAAAGCGAGGAAATGCGTGTCGAGACGGCGGCGCCCGATCACGTCGCCACCGGGCGGCGGCAACGCGACTTCTCCGCAGCGGGCGAGCAGGGGTCCCGCAAGCAGGATCGAAGCGCGGATCCGCGCACACAGTTCCGGATCGAGATCGGCGGCGCGGATCTCCTTGGCGTGGATTGCAAGCGTGTTGCGCTCGGTCCACTCGGCCGACGCGCCGACGGAGCGGCAAAGCTCAACCAGCGTCTCGGTGTCGCGGATCCGCGGCACATTGGTCAGCGTGACCGGATGCTCGGTCAGTAGCGCCGCCGCAATGATCGGCAGCGCCGAATTCTTGTTGCCGGACGGCTCGATCGTGCCGGAGAGCCGGTGGCCGCCCTCGACGATATATTGGATGGGCGCCACGTTGTCCTCGACGGGTTGGTTGCTTCGCTCGTGGAAGATTCCGTAACGGAATCAAAGGGCGATGCGAGCGACATAGCACATAAGGTCCGTCCAAGTCATGCCCTTAGCGAGCCACTGCCCGGCCATCAGGCCGGGACTGTGGCTGCCTGCTCGATCAGCCCGCTTTCCTTCAGCTCCTGCCAGAATTCCGCGGGGATCTTGGCCTGTATTGAATTGTAGTCCTCGAGGATCTGCCGGTGGCTGCTCGCGCCCACGACCAAGGCGACGACAACGTCAGGGGCTGATGAGAACTGCAACGCCGCGGTCCGCAGATCGACGCCGTGGCGGGCGGCAGCTGCGCGCAGCTGGTCGCGTTTCTCGATATGGGCCGGGGAGATCTTGTAATTGTTCGGCCCGTAATTGTAGCGCGGACTGCCGGAGATGAAGCCTGCATTCAGCGCCGAGCCGATTACCAGCGACACGTTCTTTTTCCGCACCGCCGGGAAAACCTGATTGACGGCGTTGGCATGATCGACCAGCGAGTACTGCGACGCGCACAGGCAGACGTCGGGATCGGCAACGTCGATGACGCGCAGGATCGGCTCGGGACAATTCACGCCGATGCCCCAGGCCTTGATGATGCCTTCCTCGCGCATGCGCGACAGTGCAGGGAACGCGCCGCGTTCGGCGATCGCGAACTGCTCCTGCCATGATGTCGGGAAGTATGGAAAATCAGGCGAGATGTCGTGGACGAACGCCACATCAAGGCTGTCGACACCGAGCCGCTGCAGGCTGTCCTCGATTGAACGGCGAACACCGTCAGCGGTGTAGTCGTAGGTGACGTCATTCGGCGAGTCCGAGAGTGGAAAGATTTCCGCATGCCGGTTGTTCTTCGAGGCCTTGAACAGCTTGCCGACCTTCGACGAAAGGACGTAATCGCCGCGGGGCTTGTTGTGCAGGAAGTGGCCGAAGCGGCGCTCGGACAATCCGAAGCCGTACCAGGGCGCGACGTCGAAATAACGCACGCCTGCGCTCCACGCAGCCTCCAGCGTCGCCTCGGCATCGACGTCCGTGACCTTGTTGAACTCGTTGCCAAGCGGAACGCCGCCCAGCCCGAAGCGGAACTCCGGCTTGAAAAGCTGTGTCGCCCGATTTGCCTGTGCCATGCGATTGTCTCCTTTAGTGTCGGTGGCGGCTATCACCAATGACGGTGCCGCAAGGGCGCCGACCGTCGCCGCGGCGACGGTGAGGAAATCCCTGCGGCTGCCAGTTCGTTTCGTCATCGCGTGTCTCCTTCGTCATGCGGGGAAGGCGCCGAGAAGCGCGGCTCCATGCGCGGCGCCTCTTCCTTGAAACTTGAGTATGGGTCGTAAAACCGCGGCGACCAGGGTAGGTTCGTTGAGTGCAGCTCAACGACGTCTTGAGAAGCGGTTCATGAAAACGTTCGACCGAAACATGCTGGCGGACCTGAACGTGTTCCTGACAATCGTGCGCCGCGGCAGCCTTGCCAAAGCGGGCATTGAACTCGGCGTGAGCACGTCCGCCTTGAGCCATCGGCTGCGCAAGCTGGAGTCCGATCTGGGCGTAAGGCTGTTGCATCGCTCCAGCCGTTCCGTCAGGCCGACTGACGCAGGAGCCGCGCTTGCCGCTGAGCTGGAGAATGGATTTCGCACCATCCGCGATGCCTTGACCGGGCTGGAGAACCATCGACGTGTCCCGGTGGGGCGGCTTCGTCTCAACGTTCTCCGTGATGCCGCGCGGCTTGTGCTTGGTCCCGTGCTGCCGCGTTACTGCAAGGAATTTCCGGGCATGTATGTCGACGTAATCGTCGAGGATCGCATGGTCGAGATCATCGCCGAGGGCTTTGACGCCGGTATCCGTTACGGCGATCGCGTGCCGCTGGACATGGTGGGGATAGCGCTGACGAAACCGTTGAAGTGGGTCGTGGTCGGCTCACCCGAACTGATCGCGCGTGCTGGCCGTCCCGATACTCCCGGCGATCTGCTGCAGCTTCCGTGCGTCGAGATGCGCGTCGGCGATAACCGCAACTTCCCGTGGGAATTGGGCAATGGCGATTCGATGATCCGGCTCGATGTCCGCGGGCCGGTATGCGCCAACGAGACGGAACATGCGGTCGACATGGCGCTGCGTGGCGTGGGCTTCGTCTATTGCCTGGAACGGCGGATCGAAGCGGAGGTCGTATCCGGCGCGCTGGAAATCCTGTTGCCGGATTGGGCCTCGGAAGGCCCGCCCTTCACCATCTACTATCCGAGCCGCCGCCAACCGCCGCCCGGTCTGCGCCAGCTCATCGACCTCACGCGCAAGACCGAAAGCCTGCCGCCATTGGCCGCGACCGACGCCTGATGCGCTCGGGCTGGCAGCGTCGCGGCCTCAGATGTCGATGGTTGCGCTGAGCGAGTTTTCCTGGATGAAGTCGCGGCGCGGCTCGACCACATCGCCCATCAGCTTGGTGAAGATGTCGTCGGCCTCATCGACCTCCTTGACCTTCACCTGCAACAGCGAGCGCGCGTCGGTATCCAGCGTGGTCTCCCAGAGCTGCTCCGGGTTCATCTCGCCGAGACCTTTGTAGCGTTGCAGGGTCAGGCCCTTGCGGGCCGTGTTGGTTACGGCTTCGAACAGGTCGACGGGGCCGTAGATGAGTTGCTCGCTGTCCTTGCGGCGCAGCTTGCCGGAGCGGGCATAGACGCTCTGCAGCCGCTCCCGGTATTCGTGGAGCTTGCGGGCGTCGGCCGAACCGAGGAAGGCGTCGTCGATGACGGCGACATCCTTGACGCCGCGTACGGTGCGTTCGAACATGAAGCCCTGGCCTTCGACGAATTGTCCGGCCCAGCCGCGTTCGACTTCTTCGGCCTGATTGTCCAGCCGTCCCGCCATGTATTCTGCCGCGGCAGCGGCGGTTTCGGGATTGCTGTAGATATCCTTGCCGAACAGACCTGCGATGGCAGCCTGCTCGACGACCTTCCGATTGTAGCGGCTATGCAGGTTGCGCAGCACGGCGCGAATGACGCGGGCATCGTCGATCAGGGAGCGCAGATCGCGGCCCGAGCGTTCCTCGCCGGTGCCAAGCGTGAACACGCAATCGTCGAGCCCGGCCTCGATCAGATAATCTTCCAGCGCGCGCTCGTCCTTCAGATACTGCTCGGACTTGCCGCGCGTGACCTTATAGAGCGGCGGCTGCGCAATATAGAGATAACCGCCGTCGATGATCTCGCGCATCTGGCGATAGAAGAAGGTCAAGAGCAGCGTGCGGATATGGGCGCCGTCGACGTCGGCGTCCGTCATCACGATGATCTTGTGATAGCGCAGCTTGTCGATCGAGAAGTCGTCGCTGATCCCGGTGCCGAGCGCCGTGATCAGCGTACCGATCTGCTCAGAGGACAGCATCTTGTCGGGGCGGACGCGCTCGACATTGAGGATCTTGCCGCGCAGCGGCAGCACCGCCTGGAATTCGCGGTTGCGGCCCTGCTTGGCGCTGCCGCCTGCCGAGTCACCCTCGACGATGAAGAGTTCCGACTTGGCGGGATCCTTCTCCTGGCAGTCGGCCAGTTTGCCCGGCAGCGAGGAGACCGCGAGCGGATTCTTGCGGGTCAGTTCGCGCGCTTTGCGCGCGGCCTCGCGGGCGGCCGCGGCCTGGATCACCTTGCCGACGATGACTTTCGCCTCGCTCGGATGCTCCTCGAACCAGGCGGCAAGGGCCTCGTTGATGACGTTCTCGACGACGGGACGCACTTCCGAGGACACCAGCTTGTCCTTGGTCTGCGACGAGAACTTCGGATCCGGCACTTTCACCGAGAGCACGGCGGTCAGGCCCTCACGACAGTCGTCGCCGGTCAGCGTGATCTTTTCCTTTTTCGCATTGGCCTCGGCATAGCCGTTGACCTGACGCGTCAGCGCGCCGCGGAAGCCGGCCAGATGGGTGCCGCCGTCACGCTGCGGGATGTTGTTGGTGAAGCACAGCACGTTCTCGTGGTAGCTGTCGTTCCACCACAGCGCGGCTTCGACCCCGATGCCGTTCATCTCCGAACGGACCATGATCGGATTGGCGACGACCGCCTTCTTGTTGCGGTCGAGATATTTGACGAATTCCTCGACGCCGCCGACATAGTGCAGTTCCTCGCGCTTCTCGACCGCATGGCGCATGTCCGAGAGCACGATGTTGACGCCGGAATTGAGGAAGGCGAGTTCGCGCAGGCGATGCTCCAGCGTCGCGAAATCATATTCGATGTTCTTGAAGGTCTCGGTGGAGGCGAGGAAGGTGACCTCGGTGCCGCGCTTGCCATTGGCGTCGCCGACCACCTTCAACGGGGCGAGCGAATCGCCATGGGCGAACTCGACAAAATGTTCCTTGTCGTCGCGCCAGACGCGGAGCTTCAACGAACTCGACAGCGCGTTGACGACGGATACGCCGACGCCGTGCAGGCCGCCCGAAACCTTGTAGGAGTTCTGGTCGAATTTACCACCGGCATGGAGCTGGGTCATGATGACCTCGGCCGCGGAGATGCCTTCGCCCTTGTGGATGCCGACGGGAATACCGCGGCCGTCGTCGCGCACGGTGACGGAATTGTCGGGATTGAGCACGACTTCGACGCGCGTCGCATGGCCCGCGAGCGCTTCGTCGATCGCGTTATCGACGACTTCATAGACCATGTGATGCAGGCCGGAACCGTCATCGGTGTCACCGATATACATGCCCGGCCGCTTGCGCACGGCATCCAGGCCCTTCAAGACCCGGATCGATTCCGCACCATATTCCACGGGAATGGGATGCTCGCTTTCGGCAGGGGTCTGCCGGGCTGGTTCTGTCATGTGAGGCCTTAGGATGTCCCGAATCAGCAGCGCAAAACTGAGGGCTGATTACACTATTTGTGCCACGAAAGATGCATCGCGCCTAGCGCAAAGTCTGTCTCCGCAAGCTGTTGAATAAATAGTATTTTTCTGCCTTTTTTCAAGGCGGTTTAAGGCTGTTTCAAAGGCCGCGAAAAAGCGCGATTCGAGGTCCATTTCGAGCGCTCGAGAATCCCGATTTGGATCGCTCGGCGAGCTCCCTCTGGCAGCGCTTCGCGGACCTGCTAGAGAGGGCATCGAAGCAGGCTGACTTCGATGCCTTCTCCTAGTTCCGCGATTTCGGATTATTTGCCCTTGTCCCTGCCGTCCCAGCTTTATCGGCCCGATATCGATGGCCTCCGCGCCATCGCCGTGATGCTGGTGCTGATCTTCCACGCTTTTCCTGAAGCCGCGCCGGGCGGGTTCGTCGGCGTCGATGTCTTCTTCGTGATTTCCGGCTTTCTGATCACCGGCATCATCGCGCGCGAGCTCGGCGAGCAGCGCTTCAGTCTGGCCGGCTTCTATGCCAGGCGCATCCGGCGGATTTTTCCAGCGCTGATCGTCGTGCTCGCTGTCGCGCTGGTGGCGGGCTGGCTATTGATGCTGCCGTCCGCCTATGTGCAACTGGGCAGCGACGTCTTTGCCAGCGCTGCGTTTCTCGCCAACATCGCGCTATTGCTGCAGTCGGGCTATTTCGACGTCGAATCGGCGAAAAAGCCGCTGCTGCATCTGTGGTCGCTCGGCATCGAGGAGCAGTTCTACCTGTTCTGGCCGCTATTGCTAATCCTGGTGGCGCGGCTGCGGCTGAAACTGTTCTGGATCGCCGCAATCCTCGGCGCCGCCTCCTTCGCCCTCAATCTGGTGCTGATCGGCGCAAACCCGGTCGCAACCTTCTATCTGCCGTTCACGCGCGCCTTCGAATTGCTCGCCGGCGCCTTGCTGGCGCTGGGCTGGAGCCAGACCGGCAAACCGACCGTCGCGAGTGATTGGCGTGCGTTCGCAGGGTTCGCCCTGATCGCGCTCGCGGTCGGCCTGTACGACAGTCACAGCCAGTTTCCGGGTTGGCGCGCGGCGCTGCCGGTAGTTGGGTCCGCGCTGCTGCTGTCGGCTCCCGCTGCCTGGCTCAATCGCAGCCTGCTCGCCAGCCGGCCGATGGTATGGATCGGGCTGATCAGTTATCCGCTCTATCTCTGGCACTGGCCGCTGCTGGTGTTCTTTGCGCTGATCAAGTTCAGTCCGCTGACGCTGCTCGAGCGCGGCCTGATCCTGCTGCTCAGCGTGCTGCTCGCCTGGGCGACCTACCGCTTCATCGAGAAGCCGCTGCGTTTCGGCCGGCCGCAGCCGCGCAAATTGGTTGCGCTGGGTGCCAGCATCGTGCTCATCGCCGCGCTCGGTGGCACTGTCGTTTGGGGGCGTGGCTATGATTTCCGCCTGCCGCCGGAAATCCGCGCCATGGCCGGTGTATCGACACAGTCAGCGCAATGGCGGTTCCATCAATGCCTGCTCGATCTCGGCCGCGATACGTCGTTCGCCGATGATTGCGTCGATCAGGGCCGCCGCCCGCTGGTCGTGATCTGGGGCGACTCGACCGCGGGCGCGCTGTTGCCCGGATTGCGGAAAGTGCAGGAGACGAAGAATTTCGGCATCGCGCAGTTCACCTCGGCATCCTGCGTCCCCATCCTGAATGTCGATGTGCCCGGCACGCCCAACTGCCGCGCGATGAATGACAAGGTGTTCTCACTGATCCGCGATATCAGGCCCGACATCGTGCTGATGCACGGCACCTGGGATCGATATCCGGATAAGATCGCCGAGACCGCCGCCGCGCTGAAGCGTGAGACCGGCGCGCGCGTGGTCGTGCTCGGTGCGGTGCCGACCTGGCGGCGCGGGCTGCCGAATGAAGTGCTGCGTTATTTCCTGCTTTATCACGACCTGCTCCCGGCGCGCTGGAGCGGCGGCGTGACCAGCGGATGTTTCGACGCGGTGATGCGTGACAAGCTTGCGCCCACCGGTGCGGACTTCGTCTCCGCCTGGGATGTGCTGTGCAATGGCGAGGGCTGCCTGACCCGGATCGGCGACAGTGCCGGCGATATCACCGCTAGCGACGGCATTCACCTCACCGAGAAGGGTTCGGCCTATCTCGTCGACGCGGTGATTGACCGTGTGCTCGACGGGCGCAAAGCAAGCGATCCGGGAAAGTAGCGTCAGCCGCGGCGGCTGATGCGGCCTGCGTCGACGTCGAAGATCTCGCCATTGGCCCCAATATCGACGAACGCGGCAGGATCGGCGCCGGTCATCCAGACCTGCGCGCCGAGCTTTGCCAACTCGTCGAACAGCGCCTTGCGCCTGTTCGGATCGAGATGCGCCACCACTTCGTCGAGCAACAGCAGCGGCACGATGCCGGTCATCTCGGCGACCAATGTCGCATGTGCCAGCACCAGCCCGATCAGAAGCGCCTTCTGCTCGCCGGTGGAGGCGTCGCGTGCCGGCATGTTCTTCGGCGCGTAGACGACCTGCAGATCGGTCAGATGCGGGCCGTCGAGCGTGCGTCCGGCGGCGGCATCCCGCGCGCGGCTGAGGCGCAGGATCTCGCGGTAGCGGTCCTCGACGGCCGTTGCGGGCTCGCTGAGCAGCGCATTCTCCATCCAGCCGTCGAGCGCGATCTCGGCGGAAGGAAACGCCGAGCCCTGCGCGCGCTCGCGCAGCATCGCCGACAGTCTTGCGGCGGTCTGGCCGCGCGTCGCCGCCACCGCGACCGCAAGCTCTGCGGTCTCGCGTTCGATCGCGCCGCACCAGTGGTCGTCATAATTGCGCACTTCCAGGAGGCGATTGCGCGAGCGCAGCGAGCGCTCCAGCGCCGAGACGCGGCTGGAATGCTCGGAGTCGATCGCAAGCACCAGCCGATCGAAGAACCGCCGTCGTTCGGAGGCCGCGCCCATGAACAAGCCGTCCATCGCAGGCGTGAGCCACACCATACGCAGATGGTCGCCGAAGGCCGCGGCCGAACCCACCGGCTCGCGATCGATGCGGCAGCGCCGGCTGACGCTCTCGCCGCCTTGCGCGGGCGCTTCGATCCCGGTGCCGAGCGTCGACAGTCCCAGCGCGCCCTCGACCTCGGCGGAGACCGCCCAGGAACCTTCGCCCTGGTTGTCGGCGACGTCTTCCAGCGTCGCGCGGCGCAGGCCCCGCCCCGGCGCCAGAAACGAGATCGCCTCGAGGCAATTGGTCTTGCCGGCACCGTTCGGCCCGACCAGCACCACCACGTCACCGCGCGTCGAAACGCTCGCCGCCCGATAATTGCGGAAATGCGTCAGCGACAGCCGATGGATGCGCGAAGGGGTCATGTCGTTCGTCGTCCTTCCCCTCTCCCCTTGTGGGAGAGGGTGGCGCCTCGCGAAGCGAGGCGACGGGTGAGGGGTATCTCACAGCTCGGCAAGCTTTGCGAGAATGTCCTCCAATATCGCGCCGGGTTGCAGCAGCACATCGTTGTTCCAGTAACGTGCGACACGAAAGCCTTCCGCGATGAGGGCGGCTTCTCTCACCGCATCTCGTGTCGATGACGCGTGCTGACTGCCGTCTATTTCGATGACGAGGCGCTTCTCGAAACAGACGAAGTCGAGAATATAGGTCTGAAACGGGACTTGGCGACGAAACTTCAGGTGTGAAAGGCGTCGATCGCGGAGCAATCGCCACATCTTCGCTTCGGCATCGGTCGGCTCCCGCCGCATCTTCTTCGCGAAGGTGCGGATGCGCTTGGCGATCGGCCGATGGTGTGGTGTTTGCGGCGCGAACCCCTCACCCGGCGCCTCACTTCGTGAGGCGCCACCCTCTCCCACAAGGGGAGAGGGTACGTCGGAGCGCGTTTCGCGGGACGAGGTCACACCCGCATGGGCATCAGCACGTACAGCGCGCTCTTGTTGTCCTTGTCCTGCACCAGCGTCGGCGAGCCGGGATCGGCGAGTTTCAGGACTGCGACTTCGCCCTCGATCTGGGCGGCGATGTCGAGCAAATAGCGCGAGTTGAAGCCGATATCGAGTGCGTCGGAGGCGTATTCGACCTCCAGTTCCTCGGTGGCGCTGCCGGAATCCGGGTTTGTCACCGACAGCACGAGCTTGCCTGCCGACAGCGACAGCTTGACCGCGCGGCCGCGCTCGCTGGAGATGGTCGAGACGCGGTCGACGGCGGCTTCAAAATCCTTCTTGTCGACCACCAGTTCCTTGTCGTTGTTCTGCGGGATCACGCGGCCGTAATCGGGGAAGGTGCCGTCGATCAATTTCGAGGTCAGCACCACATTGCCGAGCGTGAAGCGGATCTTGCCCGGCGAGAGCTCGATGGTGATTTCCGCCTCGGTATCCTCGATCAGCCGCTGCACTTCGCCGACGGTCTTGCGCGGCACGATCACGCCGGGCATGCCGGCGGCACCCTTCGGCTGCACCAAGTCGACCTGCGCCAGGCGATGGCCGTCGGTCGCGACGCCGCGGAGCGTCGCCTGTTGGGCGGTGCCGGCCGAATGCAGGTAGATGCCGTTGAGGTAATAGCGTGTCTCTTCGGTCGAGATCGCAAACTGCGTGCGGTCGATCAGGCGCTTGACGCCAGCGGCGGGAAGCGAGAACGAATGCGTCATGTCGCCGGCGGCCAGATCCGGGAAATCGCTCTCCGGCAGCGTTTGCAGGGTGAAGCGCGAGCGGCCCGCCCGGATCGCCAGCACCGAGCGGTCGCCGTCCGCCTCCAGCACGATCTGGGAGCCGTCGGGCAGCTTGCGCACGATGTCGTAGAACATGTGGGCGGGCACCGTCGTCGAGCCGGCGGTGGCGGTTTCCGCGGCCAGCGTCTCCGTCACCTCGAGATCGAGGTCGGTCGCCTTCAGCGAGAGTTTGGCATTTTCGGCGCGGACCAGCACATTGCCGAGGATCGGGATGGTGTTGCGACGTTCGACCACGCGATGCACGTGGCCGAGCGACTTCAGGAGTTGCGCGCGCTCGACGGTGACCTTCATTGCAATACCCGCCAGATCCCTGAGTTGAGCATGGTCTGTCCGAAAACCGGTAACCCACCGTGCTCTGAGATGGAAAGGCCGGGCGGCCATGGGGCGCGCCGCGGCGTTTGAGGCCCGAAAGCCGGTTAATCCATGGGATTTGACCAAACCGTCGGGGGGACCGCAAGGTGGCGCGGATAACGCGCGAGCGCAAGGGAGCGGGACGCCGTTCCCCACGTTTTCAGGCATAAAGGTCCCTCCCGCCCCGGAAAACGGGGCGGGAGGGAAGAATTCATTCCTGCAATTGGCGCTTCAGGGATTCGACCTCTTCGGAGAGCGAGTTGTCCTTGGCGACCAGTGCTTCGATCTTGCGCACGGCATGGAGCACCGTGGTGTGGTCGCGCCCGCCGAAGCGCCGGCCGATCTCGGGCAGCGAGCGGAGCGTCAGCGTCTTGGCCAGGTACATAGCGACCTGGCGCGGGCGCACCACGTTCGCCGTGCGGCGCGAGGACAGGAGGTCGGAACGGCTGACATTGTACTGCCGGGCGACCACGCGCTGGATGTCCTCGATCTTGATGCGCTTCGGCTCCTGCGGGCGGATCAGATCGCGGACCTCGCGCTCGGCCATCTCCAGCGTCACCGGCTGGTTGTTCAGCTTGCTGTGCGCGAGCAGGCGGTTGATCGCGCCCTCGAGGTCGCGGCCATTATGGGTGATGGTGCGCGACAGATAGTCCAGCACCTCGTCCGGCACGTCGAAGCTTGCGTGATGGACGCGGGCCGCGGCCACGCGCGATTTGAGGATGCCGAGGCGCAGCTCCTCGCCGAGCGATCCCATTTCGACCACGAGCCCGCCGGCAAGCCGCGAGCGCACGCGATCGTCGAGGCTTTCCAGATCGGACGGCGGACGATCGGCCGCGATCACGACCTGGCGGCCGGCATCGATCAGCGCATTCAGCGTGTGACAGAACTCGGCCTGAGTCGATTTGCCTTGCAGGAATTGCAGGTCGTCAATCACCAGCACGTCGATGCCGCGCAGCGCTTCCTTGAACGCCAGCGCCGTCTGCGTCTTCAGCGCCGCGACGAACCCGTACATGAATTTTTCCGCGGTGAGATACAGCACCTTGCGCTCGCCACCGGAATTGCCGGCCCAGGTCACTGCCTGCAGAAGATGGGTTTTACCGAGCCCCACGCCGGCATGGATGTAGAGCGGGTTGAACATCACGGGATCGCCGCGGCGACCTTCCGCAACCTGGCGCGCCGCCGCATGCGCGAGCGTATTCGAGCGGCCGACCACGAAGCTCGCAAATGTCAGCCGCGGATCGAGCGGTGAACCACCGAGCGCATCGTGGCTCGCCGATACCGGCGCGGTCGCGGTCGAACGCAGTTCGACAGAAGGCCGTCCTTCCGGACGCTCGACGCGGCGCGTTTCTGCCGGCGCGGGAGTCTCCTTCACCGTAGCCGAAGGCCGCACTGCCGTGCGCACGGTCAGATCGATGCGATGCACCTCCGGCATCTCGGCCTGCCAGCAGGAGAGCACGCGATCGGCGTAGTGCGCCTGGATCCAGCTCTTCAGGAATCGGGTCGGAACCGACAGGCGGACGCTTTCGTCCTGCACGCCCTCAAGATCCATGCGTGCAAACCAGCTCGTATAGACATCCTCCCCTACGCTCGTCCGCAACCGTCCCTTCACCCGCGACCAGCGATCCTGTTCCGTGTTTGTCATTGCCTGAAGACTTTTCTCAAGAGTAGTGCCGTTGATTGTGAAAGCGCCGTGCATGTTTCTTGCCACGGCGCGACCTCTAGCGAGGCCCTCTGTTCCGGGCACATCTCTCCCGTTCGGCGAAACCGCCGCAGGGCAGATTTATGTGCTGGAACAGACGTGCGTTCGCGAGGTCAGCGCGTACTCGAAGGAGTATCCGGAGTTCGCGTGGAGCTGTTTGCGGAAGAGCAATTCAAGGTGTCGAATACGGACTTGTCTGAAATGCGCAATTCGAATGCTGCGATGGTTCCGTAAATCATACTGCCTCCCCCTCTCGCCGCGATTGCGCGCGGCGAGCAATCCGCTCGCAAGTGGTCCAAATTCAGTGTGCCGCTCCCAAACATCGAAATGTCCAGTGCTGCGCCGCCGCGTAGTTCAGTCCTTGTCAACCCATTCACGGGCACCGCGTTCCCCGCTGCTTAAGGCCGCGGCTGTTGCGTGTCTCCCCAGTTCGTCTCTCTCGCAGCGCGGACGCTGCGATCGAGAAATCCAGACACAGAACAACCGTTCTCATATTGCTATGAGTTGCCAACTCAGCTTCGCTTGGAAAGCGTCGCTAACGCGCACACCGCCGCCGATTTGCACGTCCGCCCGTGGGTCTAAGATCGCGCTGATCTTAAGAGCCGTGGGCGCCGCGAACGCATAAACAAATACACCAAGCGCGATTTCTGACAATCCGTTGTTTGTGGCTCGTGAGTTGAGTCTTCGCCGGTGTTGCGGCATTGCAATTGCGAAACCGGAAAGCAAGTTTTTGAATCACCGCGCAGATTCGCGCGTGTCACAAAGCGCGGTGTAACGGAAAAAAAAGTTCATAAAATATTTACGTAGCATCTCGGCGGCGCCATTTTTCAAACAAGTCGGCTTCGCTATGTGGGTAAGTGATTAGCGAGACGAAGTTTTTCGCGATTGCTTTTGGAGGGTAACCCTTCGCGGCTTTTCGCCGAGGAAATGTTTAGCGCTATTCCATTTATGCGGCGCGCGCGCGCGTATTTAATCGCGTCGTCGCGTGTGAGGCGCAGCAAGAACTGCAGGTTCGGTAAAACTACGGACGCGCGGAATATGGCACACGCGCTGTCCTGCAACAGCGAGTCACTTCGGGAGCACAGTCGTTCGAAGCTTCGCAAAAGAAAAAGGCCCGGCGTAAAGCCGGGCCCTTGACGAAAGTGTTTTTCCGTCAGCTCACTTCGCCAGCTTGGCGATCTGATGCGTCAGGCGCGAGACTTTGCGGCTCGCAGTATTGCGGTGAACGATGTTGCGCTGTGCGGCCTTCATCAGTTCGGGCTCGGCATGCGCCATCGCCTTCAGCGCTGCATCGCGGTCGCCGCGCTTGATCGCTTCTTCGACCGAGCGAACCGCACCACGCATCTGGGTGCGGCGCGACTTGTTGATGATGGTGCGGCGGGCAATCTTGCGGGTCGCCTTCTTGGCGGAAGTGGTGTTGGCCATGGTCTCAATTGTCCTTCGGCGTTGGTCGCTCTGTTGGTCGGGCTCGAGCGCGCCGGCCGTTGAAATCGCGTGATCTACTCTGCTGTGTTGTCGAGATGTGTTCTTGAGGGAGCCGTGCCCAGAAGCAAAAGTCCCGGCGGCCGCCCGTCCAAAGAACAGCGGCGGCAGGATTGCGCCCGCCGCCATTGCGCGGTCTTATAGAGGGGCCGGCCCCCAGCGTCAACGTTTTCCACCCGGTTCGGAGGGCCGAAACCGGCAAAAAATGGCCGCCAAGGTGCTGAACAGGTTGAATTTCCGCCCTTCCTGCCGTTAATGGGCCTTGGCGCGCTTGGGGCGGACAGGGACTAGGGTGAGGCATGATCCGCGGGTTTTTTCGGTTAATCGGCCTGCTGCTCCTGGCCGGCGGATTTGTTTTCATGGTCTATGACGGCGCCCGCTTCGTCGCCGATCAGACCCTGCGCTTCACCCGTTTCGGCCAGTTCTGGAACGACATCCACCAGTCCAGCCAGGCGGCCTTCCGTGCCTGGATCGAGCGCACCGCGCCTTTCCTCTGGGACAGCGTGATCAAGATCATCCTCGACCAGCCGGTTTTCGTCGTGCTCGGTGTCGCCGGCATCCTCTTGATGATCCTGTTCCGGCCGCGCAAGCCGCTGATCGGCTACGCGCGCGATTGATCGTAACTTTGCTCCTTCGGGTTGTGGGGACGTAACAGGGCTGCCAGATCGCGCGTAAATACCTATATTGAGGGCCAAGCCGGCCGAAGCCGCTCTCGGCTTCAGGCCGATATGCCCGCCTGGAGGTGATCCATGTTGTTCATGCGCAAGACCACCGCGTTGCCGAGTGCAGCCGAAGCGCTGCCGGGACGCGCCACGCCGATCCCGACCGCCACCACCCACTTCGTCAACGGCAGCAAGCTGCAGCCGCCTTATCCTGAAGGTCTGGAGCAGGCGGTGTTCGGGCTCGGCTGCTTCTGGGGCGCCGAGCGCAAATTCTGGGAGCTCGGCGATGGCATCTACACGACCGCCGTTGGCTATGCCGGCGGCTACACGCCGAATCCGACCTATGAGGAGGTTTGCTCCGGTCGTACCGGCCACACCGAAGTGGTGCTGGTCGTGTTCGATCCGAAGAAGATCTCCTACGAGCAACTCCTGAAGACATTCTGGGAAAATCACAACCCGACGCAGGGCATGCGTCAGGGCAACGATGTCGGCACGCAATATCGCTCCGCGATCTACACCTTTGGCGACGCGCAGCGGAAGGCCGCGGAGGCTTCGAAGGCCGCCTATCAGAAAGCGCTTTCGGCCAAGGGCCTCGGTCCGATCACCACCGAGATCGCAAAGGCCGGCGAGTTCTATTTCGCGGAAGACTATCATCAGCAATATCTCGCCAAGAATCCGGCGGGCTATTGCGGCCTTGGCGGCACCGGCGTGTCGTGCCCGATCGGGGTCGGCGTCACCGCCTGATCGCGTTCTCCCTCGCCCCGCAAGAGCGGGGCGAGGGAGTTCTCTCTAACAAACCATTTGTTAACCATAACCGGTGCAAGACTAGGCTGTCTCGCTTTTCAGGGATGGCCAGGGTGCGGGTTGCACGCGCGTTTCGATTGCCGATCACTGCCGTTATGACTGCACTCGTGCTGTCAGGCTGCATGCACGCGAGCGGCCCGGTCGCGGTCGCTCCAGCGCCGGCCGATCTCGACTCCATGGCTTATGGCGGGCCTGCCAGCCCTGCGCCGGTCGCGGTCGCCAGCAGCGGCGGTGGCGCCGTCGGTGCGCTTCGCTCCGCCTTTGCCGCTTCACCCCGCGCGGCCTATGCAGCGGCGCCGGTTGCTGCGGTCCGGTACGACTCGGCCTATCATCTCGATGCCGGCGACCGGCTGCGCGTCGTGGTCTACGGCCAGGAAGGGCTCACCAATACCTACGCGATCGATGCTGCCGGCTCGATCACCATGCCGCTCATCGGGCAGGTGCCCGCGCGCGGCAGGACGACGTCGGGGCTCGCAGGCGAGATCGCGGCAAAGCTGCGCAGCGGCTATATCCGCGAGCCTTCGGTCGCCGTCGAGATCGAGGCGTACAGGCCGTTCTTCATCCTCGGCGAAGTCGCCGCCCCCGGACAATATCCTTATGTGCCCAACATGACCGTCGAAAGCGCCGTGGCGATTGCGGGCGGCTTCTCGCCGCGCGCCAAGCGCGACATGGTGACGCTGACGCATACCGACGCTGGCGGTTCGGGGCGCTACACCGTGCCGCTCGGCACGCCGATGAGTCCCGGCGATACCGTGTTCGTCGGCGAGCGGTGGTTCTAGGCTACGCGACACTCTCTCAACTCTTCATTCCGGGGCGATGCGAAGCGTCGAGCCCGGAACCCATTTAGCCGCCGGCGCCTGCGGCCCGATGGATTCCGGGCTCACGCTGCGCGTGCCCCGGAATGACCGTGGAGAGAGTGCGCTATTTCAAATGCTTCGCGAAGAACACCAGGCTGCGCGGCCAGGCGATGTCGGCGCTGGCCTTGTCGTAGCTCGCCCGTTCGTCGCAGTGAAAGCCGTGCTGCGCGCCGGGATAGATGTGGATCTCGACCTCGGGCCGCTTGGCCTTGATGGTCTCCACATCGGTCAACGGAATACCTGAGTCCTTCTCGCCGAAATGCAGTTGCGTCGGCACTTTCGGCTTGTCGTCGGCAAAGCGGACGATGGCGCCGCCGTAATAGCCGACGGCTGCCTTCAGGCCCGTCAGCTTGGTCGCCGCGACATAGGCGACGCTGCCGCCGAGACAGAAGCCGATGATGCCGACCGGGCCGACGCTCTTCACGGCATCAATCGCAGCCTGCGTGTCGCGCAGTATCGCCGTCCAATCCGGATTGGCGACGAACTTTCGCGCGACGGCGATTTCATCAGGGGAATAGCCGCTCTGGAAATTCGGCTCGCTGCGGTCGAAGATCGAGGGTGCGATCGCGACATAGCCTTCCTGCGCGAGGCGGTCGCAGACCGAGCGGATGTGGTGGTTGACGCCAAAAATCTCCTGGATCACCACGATCGCGCCCTTTGGCGCGCCGGACGGGTCCGCGCGGTAGCCACCGAGCTTGAAGCCGTCCGACGCCGTCAGCGTGATATCTTGTCCCATGGGTCATCCCTTCTGGTTTGAGGGTTGCAATTGCGGTTCGCGAAAGAGGAGCGGGTAGATCATGATCCGATTACGGAATCGGATCATGATCTCCTCTCTTGTTTGAGCATGATCTTTTCGGAAAACCGGTTTCCACTTTTCCGGATCATGCTCTACCGCCACATCCAGTTCTGGCCCCAGTCGGCTTTCCAGCCGGCGAGCCGTCCTTTGCGGAACTGCAGGAACAGCCGGTCCTTGTGCGGGAACAGGCCGCTGCCACCGAGGTCACGGAAGGTGAGATAGATCTCGTTGCCGGGACGTCCGCTAATGTAGGTGAGGGGCGTGCCGAGCGCGCGCGACGTCTCTTCCACATCCATCCCGAACACCAGCGGCGTAATGTTCGACAGCGTCGTCACGAAAGTGGATGGCGCAGGAGCAGGACCGCCAAATGGCGGCAGGTGTTGCGCGTAGGCCGGTTCCGCGGCAGCGGCGAGCACGAGCAGTGTCGCGGTCATCCTCCTCATGACGCAGCCTTCTGCTCCGACTTGACTTCGAGGCTACCGAGGAACGGCAACACCGCCTCGATGAAGGCTTGCGGCTGATCGATATTGACGGCGTGGCCGGCGGCCGGGATCACGATCTTCTGCGCGCCGCGGATCTTGGCCGCCATATAGTCGGAGGCGGCGAGGAACGGCGTGTCGTCGGCGCCGACCACGATCAGCGACGGCACCTTGATCTCGGGCAGCGACTCGATCACGCGCGCGTCGCGCTGGGTCAGCATGCCGCGGGCGGCAAGTGCAAGACCGGTGGCATCGCGGTGCGTTACCGTCGAGCGCTCACGGCTGAACGACTTTAAAAGGTCCAGGCCTTCGCGCTCGAACTTCTCTGCGGTGTCGTAGGCGCGCTTGTTCCAGGCATCGCGGGCGTCGTCCTTCTTGAAGCCGGGTCCGGTGTCGATGATCAGGAGCGCGCGCACCCGCTCCGGGTGGGCGCGATAGAATGCAAGCGACATATAGCCGCCGAGCGAGAGCCCGCCGACGATCGCCTTTTCCGCGCCGACCGTATCGAGCAGCGCGGCCATGTCGGCGACCGTCAGGGCTTCGCTATAGGACGCGGGATCGCTCGGATAGTCCGACTGGCCGTGGCCGCGCATGTCCCACAGCACCAGCCTGTGGCGCTTCGACAGCGCCCCGACCTGGCCCTGCCACATCGCGGAGGTCGATGAATAGCCGTGGGTCAAAAGCAGGGGAGGGCCATCGCCATGGACCTCGTAATAAATCTCGACCCCATCTCGCTTGATTTTCGGCATTGCGTTTCCCCGACCAGATTTTCCGCAGCGATGCTGCGCAATCATCCTAGCGCGATCCGTTCGCGGGTGGGAAATGCGGAAATCGAAGGTCCGATCGTTAAAATTCTAGCATTTCCGCTAGACCGCTGTTCATCACGCCCATTAAGCCGGAGGGAACCCCTTTTCCGCTAGCCTTCGCTGTCGATCGTCATTGCGAACGCCCAGGAATTTCATGACAGCGTTAGCCAACAAGAATTCGCTAAGACGCCGCCGCCTGTTGCTGGCCTCGGATCGAGGCGACCAGAGCAGCGAACTGGCGAGGATTTTGCGGTCCGTCGGCGAGGTCGATACCATCTCGACCGCGGAGATTCCCGAGAAGCCCGCGGATAATCTTTCGGGCATCGTGGTCGACATCAACCTGCGCTCGCCCGAGAGCGTGCAGCTCGTGCGCAACAAGCTCAGGACGGAAGCCTATCGCGAAATGCCGCGCCTGTTCGTGCTGCAGGATGCATTGCACCACGCGACCATGCAGGCCTGGGCGCTCGGGGCCACCGACACGATCTCGCGTCCGTTCGACGCTGCCGGACTGTTGCAGCGCATTCGCGCCGCGTTTCCGGACGCCGACGGCTACGATGAAACCGATCGCGGCAAGGCGCTGAACCGCGGCGTCGAGGCGGCGCACGCGGTCATGGTCAAGATGTTCGAAAAGCTGCCGGCCGGCGTGCCCCTGCAATTCAGCGACATCGTCGCCGCCGAGCGCAAGATCCTGAAGGCGATCAAGCACTCATCCTTGCGCGAATGGCTGACCATGGTCGGCTGCCATCACACCGACACCTATCGTCATTGCCTGTTCGTGACCGGCTTTGCGGTGGCGTTCGCGCAGCACCTCGGCATGCGCGAGGACGACCAGCGCCGCCTCGCCCGCGCGGCGCTCTTGCACGATGTCGGCAAGGCGTTCATCCCGACCTCGATCCTGGACAAGCCGACCGAATTGACGGCGGACGAGATGGCCGAGATGCGCGAGCATCCGCGGCGCGGCTACGAGGCGCTCATGGTCCAAGGCGGCTTTCCGCCTGAAATGCTCGACGTGGTGCTGCACCATCACGAGATGCTGGACGGCTCCGGCTATCCGAATGGCCTCCACGGCGGCCAGATCAGCGACATCGTGCGGGTCACCACCATCGTCGATATCTATGCCGCGCTGGTGGAGAGGCGCGCCTACCGGCTGCAGTTCACCCACGCCAAGGCGTTTGCGATCATGGAAGATATGGGCGCCAAGCTCGACCAGCAATTGCTGCAGGCGTTCCGCCCGGTCGCGTTCGGGCATTATTGATTCGGACTGCTCCGCCCGTGATTGCGAGGAGCCAACGGGTCCCGCCTCTGGCGGGCCCGATGACAGGCTCCACGACGAAGCGATCCATGCTTCCGCAAGCGGCACCATGGATTGCTTCGCTTCGCTCGCAATGACGTGGAGAGGCGTAGCTCCGGAAATGACGCGTCCGCGTGTCACTCCAGCAGCTTGCGCAACTCCGCTTTGGCGACCTTCTCCAGCGTCGAGCGCGGCATGTCGTCGACGAAGCGGATTTCGCGCGGCACCTTGAAGTCGGCGAGCGCGTTGCGGCAGGCGGCCATGACATCGTCGTGCAGGCCTGCGGGTGCGACGCCGCCCTGCGGAATGATGAAGACCACCGGCACCTCCTCGAGCATCGGGTGCTTCTTTGCAACCACCGCCGCCTCGCGCACGCCTGCTACCACCGCGATCACCTGTTCGATCTCGGACGCCGCGACGTTCTCGCCGCCGACCTTCAGCATGTCCTTGGCGCGGTCGCCGAACTTGACGAAGCCGTGTTCGAGCAACATGACGCGGTCGCCGGTCAGGAAATAGCCGTGCTCGTCGAAGCTTTCCTGGGTAGCCTTTTCGTTGTGCAGATATTCCTTGAACAGCGACAATCCGGGAATGCCCTTGATCGAGAGATTGCCGGTGCCGCCGACTTCCGTCGCCGAGCCGTTATCATTGGTGATCCGGATCGAGTATTCGCTCGCCGCGCGGCCGATCGACATCGGCGCGTTCGGCTGGTCGACCTCGCCGACGATGCCGTGGGTGATGGTCTCCGTCATGCCCCACCAGCCGATGGTCCTGACGCCGAACGCGGCAAAGGCCGGCGGCTCGCACACCGCCGTGCCCCAGAGCCGGAACTTGTGATTCTTCGGGATCTCGTGCTCCACCAGCGCCTTCATGCAGAATGGGATGGTCGAGGTCCAGGTGCAGCCATGCTCCAGCGCGACGCCCCAGAACCGGCTTGCGGAAAAGCGCGGCTGGATCACACAGGAGGCACCGACCCAGAGCGTCGCCAGCATCGAATAGGCCAGCGCATTGGTGTGGAACAGTGGCAGGTAGGTCTGGTGCACATCGCCGGCATGCAGGTCTTCGTGCGCGGCATTGACCTTGGCGCCCCACAGCGCATTGGCATGGGTCCACAACACCGCCTTCGGGCGCGATGTCGTGCCGGAGGTGTATTGCACGCTGCAGGGGGCGAGCGGGTCGGTGGCGCGGCGCGGCCGGTCGGCGCTGTCGGCGAACAGCGCTTCAAAACTGTCGCTACGTGAGGTGGCCTGTGCCGGCGCGGCGCCGGCGTTATGCGAGATCACGGCGATCCAGCGCAGCTCGCGGCAATTGGCCGCGATCAGTTCCGCGTAGGCCGGCTGGGTGATGGCGGCGACCGCGCCGCAATGCCCGGCGAAATATTCCATCTCGGCGGCGGCCGAGCGCGTGTTGGTGGTGACCGCGATCGCGCCAAGTTCGACGCAGGCGAACCAGGCAAGCATCGCCTCGATGCAATTGTCGAGATGGATCAGCACATATTCGCCGGGCCTGATGCCGCGTCTCGCAAGTCCTGCGGCCAGCGCGCCGACGCGCTCGTGAAATTCGCCATAGGTCCATTTTCGCGCCGGCGCCTCGAACGGCGCCCAGATCAGAAACGGGTGATCGCGCCGGACCTCGGCGCGCATCCGAAGCAGCCACGGAACGTCGAGGCCTGCGAACGGTCCCACGATCCCAGGTGCTGCCTGTGAATTGGTCATGCTTCCTCCCGTGCAACCTTGCCGGCTGCTTTCGTCGTGCTTGTTCGGAGGACAGTTTTGCCACTGGATTCCGGCGCGATCAAATCGCGCTATTTCTCCCGTCATGGCCGGGCTTGACCCGGCCATCCACGAAACCGCGGCAAGCAAGACGTGGATGCCCGGGTCAAGCCCGGGCATGACGACTGAGGGCGTGCTCGGAAAGGTGCGCTTACTTCGCGCTTACTTGCCGCCATCCTCATACGACGAAATCTCGATCAGGCTGCCGTCGGGATCGCGGCAATAGACCGAGCGCAGCATGCCGCGCGCGCCATGCCTGGGCACCGGGCCTTCCTCGATCCTGACGCCGTTGGCCTTCAGATGCGCGACCACCTGATCGGGCGTGCTGGAGGTGAGGAAGCAGAGGTCCTCGCTGCCGGGCGTCTCGTGGTCGGCCGTGAACCACTCGATCTTGGAGGCATCGCGCGGCCGCACATTGATCTTCTGGTTGCCGAACTCCAGCGATGTCCGTGGCGCCTTGCCTTCGCCGGGATCGAACACCTTGACCTCCATGCCGAGGATCCTGCTGTACCATTCGGTGGATCGCGCCACGTCGTACACGTTGATCACGAGATGGTCGAGCGCGTTCACCTTGACGGCCATGGCCTCATCCTTTCGTCGCGGTCCAGCGCGCAGGCCGCGCACTGGCTGTCCAATGCGTAGTTTGTTACAACGCGCGCCGTCACTCATTCAACAGAAACGGACCGGAGTGTGAACCCGGCCATATCGGAGGAAACTACATGATTTCACGCCGTACTGCGCTTGGCCTGATCGGTTCCGGGATTTCGACATTTGCGATCGGCCGCGCTTCGGCAGCGGCGGACTATCCGGCTCGGCCGGTCCGCTGGATCGTCGGCTATCCGCCGGGCGGCGCCACCGATATCCTGGCGCGTCTGATCGGGCAGCGGCTGTCGGAAAAGCTCGGACAGCAATTCGTGGTCGAGAACAAGCCCGGCGCCGGCAACAATATCGGCACGGAGGCCGCTGTTAATGCCGAGCCGGACGGCTACACCGTGCTGCTGGTCAATCCCGCGAACTACATCAACGCCACGCTGTATGCGAATTTGAAGTTCAATTTCGTTCGCGACATCGCGCCGGTCGCCTCGTTCCAGCGGGTGCCGAACGTGATGACTGTCAACAAGGATGTCCCGGCCAAAAACGTCGCCGAGTTCATCGCATATGTGAAGGCCAATCCCGGCAAGGTGAACATGGCCTCATCAGGCAATGGCACTTCGGTGCATCTCTCCGGCGAGATGTTCATGGCGATGAGCGGCGCCAAGATGCAGCACGTGCCCTATCGCGGCGCGGCGCCGGCCATCACCGACCTGCTTGCCGGTCAAGTGCACGTGATCTTCGACAACATGCCCTCGATCATCCAGCATATCCGCTCCGGCTCATTGCGGGCGCTCGGCGTCACCACGGCGGAGCGTTCATCGCAACTGCCCGACGTGCAGGCCATCAGCGAGACCGTGAAGGGCTATGAGGCGAGCGCCTTGTTCGGCATGGGCGCGCCAAAGAACACACCGAAGGAGATCATCGCCAAGCTCAACAGCGAGATCAACGCTGTGATGGCCGAGCCGGCGATGAAAACACGTTTGATTGAACTGGGCGGCGAGCCGCGCATCCAGACGCCGGAGGCGTTCGGCGCGGAGATCGTCGCCGAGACCGAAAAGTGGAGGAAAGTCGTCGAGGGCGCCGGGCTCAAGGTGGAATAGGACACAAGCGCGCACCAGCCAGAACCTTCCTGCGGCAATCGCGTTCTGAACCTTGACGCCGGCGATGAGACTACGCAGATGCGGGGCAATGGTCAGCTTGGCCCAGGCGAAGGAGAACGACGATGCGCAAACTGATGTTGGCAGTGCTGGCCGTGATGGCCGTCGGGGCGGGTGTCACCGCCGGCTCCGCTCCCGCCGCGGCCTACGACTATCCCTGGTGCGCCCAAGGCAGGGGCTTCGGCATTCCGGGCGACTGCTCGTATCAAACCTACGGGCAATGCATGGCGAGCGCGTCCGGCCGCAACCTCTATTGCAACATCAATCCACGCGTAGCCTTCGGTCAGCAACAGCCGCCGCGTCGCGGGCGCGTGCATAGGGACTATTATTATTACAACTGAGCTTGCGAACGGCGCGCTTCACGCGGTGCGCCTTCGCGGCGTGAGTTGATGTGCCCTCTCCCTTGTGGGAGAGGGCTGCGCCGGCGTCAGCAACAGACCCGCTAGGGTGAGGGGTTGTCTCCACAATCACCGTCGCCCGCGGAGACAACCCCTCATCCGTCGCGCATTGCATGCGCGCCACCTTCTCCCACAAGGGGAGAAGGAAAGAACGGCGCGCGCTAGTCGCTTCTGTCCCCTTCTCTTGCGCGCCAAATTTTCGTGAATGTTCTCGCGATACGCGCCATTGACTCGTGATCGATCGCGTCTATACTAAACCATATGGTTAAGTATCTCGACGAGACGCTGGACCGCACTTTCGCGGCGCTTTCCGATCCCACCCGCCGTGCGCTTCTGGCACGGCTTGGCGAGAAGGACGACTTGTCCGTGAGCGAGCTCGCGCAGCCATTTCAGATGTCGCTGCCCGCGATCATGAAGCATCTCGACGTGTTGTCGGATGCCGGCCTGATCACGCGGGAGAAGACCGGCCGCACGGTGGCGTGCCGGCTGACCGCGCGCCCGATGGAGCAGGCGATGGACTGGCTCAATCGCTATGTGCGCTTCTGGTCCGACAATTTCGATCGCCTTGCCGCCTTCGTGGAGGAAGACCCATGGCCATCAGCACCGCCAGCTCCGGCGCCGCCGCGCGCCCCGGCCTCACCCTCACGCGCCGCCTCCGTGCGCGGCCGGAAAAAGTCTACGCCGCGTGGACCGAACCGGAAAACCTAGTGCAGTGGTTCGGGCCGGCGAATGTGAAGCCCGGCTCGGTGCGGGCTGAGCTCGACGTTCGCGCCGGCGGGCACTACCGCATCAGTTTCACCGGCAACGACGGCGAATATCACGAAGTCGGCGGCGTCTATCGCGATGTCGTGCCAAACGAGCGGCTGGTCTTCAGTTGGGCCTGGCATTCGACCCCCGAGCGCGAGTCGCTGGTGACCGTATCGCTGAGGTCAGATGGCGCCGGCACGCTGCTGACCTTCCATCACGAGCAGTTCGTCGACGAGACCGCGCGCGACAATCATGAGCGCGGATGGACGGAGCTGTTCACCAAGCTGGAAAGTTTCATCGCTTGAATACTGTCAAGGGAGGACACCATGCAGCCACACAAAGTCGTGTCACGCGAGGAGTGGATTGAAGCCCGCAAGGTCCATATGGCGCATGAAAAGGAGCTCACCCGTGCCCGCGATGCCCTCAGCGCGGAGCGTCGGGCATTGCCCTGGGTCAAGATCGACAAGGCCTACATGTTCAACGGCCCGAACGGCAAGATAGCGCTCGCCGACCTGTTCAAGGGCAGGCCGCAACTCGTGGTGCAGCACTTCATGTTCGGGCCCGATTGGGACGAAGGCTGCAAGAGCTGCTCGTTCTGGGCCGACGGATACGAGCGCATGATCCCGCATCTTGCAGCGCGCGACACCACGCTGGTGGCGATCTCGCGTGCGCCATTCGAGAAGCTGGAAGCGTTCAGGAAACGGATGGGCTGGACGTTCGACTGGCTGTCCTCGGCCAACAGCGACTTCAATCATGATTTCGCCGTGTCGTTCACGCCGGAGGAAGTGAAGTCGGGCGCCAAGATCTACAATTTCGGCACGTCCGGCTTCGGTGTCGAGGAGGCGCCGGGCATCAGCGTGTTCTACCGCGATGAGACCGGCAGCATCTTCCACACCTATTCGTGCTTTGCCCGCGGCACCGACATGATGAACGCGGCCTATCAGTATCTCGATCTCACGCCGCTCGGCCGGCATGAAGAGGGCCTGCCTTATCCGATGGACTGGGTGCGGCACCGTGACCAATACCAGCCCACGCCGGTTCAGGCATGCTGTTGCCATAGCTAAGAGCCACTGTCGTCGTTCCGGGGCGATGCGCGAGCATCGAACCCGGAACCTCGAGATTCTCCGATGCGCAATTGCGCATCAGAGTTCACGCGCCGCGTGCCGCGGAATGACGGTGGCTGAACAACAACAGGAATCGCCCATGCCCTATGTCGATGGCTTCATCGTCGCCGTCCCGAAGAAGAATCTCGCCGCCTATGCCCAGATGTCGCGAAAGTGCGGCAAGATCTGGCGCGAGCATGGCGCGCTGGACTATCGCGAATGGGTCGCCGAGGACGTCAAGCCCGGCAAGCTCACCTCGTTCCCGCAAAGCGTCAAGCTGAAACCCGGCGAAACCGTCGTGTTCGCCTGGATCACCTACAAATCGCGTGCCCAGCGCGACAAGATCAATGCCAAGGTGATGGCGGATGAGCGTCTCAAACCCATGATGAACGGAAAGTCGATGCCCTTCGACGGCAAGCGCATGATCTATGGCGGATTTGCGAGCCTGGTGAAGGTGTAGCGGCGCTGGCGCTACACAAACTGTTTCCATGGAGACGGCCGAAGTGATCCAGTCGGCCGCTGGCTGACTTGCGCCCGTCTCGCGACTCGGTGTACTTTGCAATGCAAAGTTCGGACAACCGATGCGCGATCTCGACAAGGCCCTGGCCGACATTCTTGCCATCCGCAGCCAGATTGCGGCGGGCACGGCGTTCCGCGGCTATGGCCCGGCGACCGTGGCCGCCACCGGCGGCGTCGCGTTCTTGACAGCCATCCTGCAGTTCCTCTGGCTCAACAATCCGACCGGGAACCCGCTCACCTTCTTTGGCGGCTGGACCGTCGCCGCGCTGCTTTCGGCCGCGCTGATCTGGACCGAGATGCGGGCGCGCTCGCGCCGGCATCATTCCGGGCTCGCGGACGCCATGATCCAGCAAGCGGTCGAGCAGTTCCTGCCCGCGGGCGTCGCCGGCGTCTTGCTCGCGATCCTGTTGTGGAAGTTCGCGCCCGAAACGCTGTGGATGCTGCCCGGCCTGTGGCAGGTGCTGGTGAGCCTCGGCGTGTTCGCTTCTGTCCGCTCGTTGCCGCGCAGCATCGCCTTTGCCGGCGCCTGGTATTTCCTCTCGGGCTTTGCGGTGCTGGTGGTCGCGAGCCAGAGCCACGCCTTGTCGCCCTGGACCATGGGCCTGCCCTTTGTCGTCGGTCAGGTTTTGATGGCTGCCCTGTTGTATTTCGCCACCGGAGAAAACGATGTCGAAGATTGAAGCCAACACCGCGCCGTTCTCCTATGACGGTCTCGACCGCGTGATCCACGAGAAGGCGCGACTCGGGCTGATGACCTCGCTGATGACGCATCCCAAGGGATTGGCGTTCGCCGATCTCAAGCAGCTTTGCGGATTGACCGACGGTAATCTCAGCCGTCATCTGCAGGTGTTGCAGGAAGCCGGACTCGTCGAAGTCACCAAGAGGTATGAGGGCAATCGCCCGCACACCACTTGCCGCCTCACCAAGGCGGGCCGCCGCCGCTTCCTCGACTATCTGGCTGTGCTGGAACGGCTGGTGCGCGACGCCGCCAAGGCCGCGGGCAAGGAGGGCGCCGCGCCTTCCCAGCTCGGCATCCTGCCGGCCTGATCACGATTCCCTTTTTTGATCGGAGACTTTGTAATGCAAAGTGATATTTCCTCCAAACTTCACGTCGGCATCATCATGGACGGCAATGGAAGATGGGCGACGCGGAGGGGGTTGTCGCGGCTGCGCGGCCACGAGGCCGGGGTCGAAGCGATCCGCCGCATCGTCGAGGCAGCGCCAGAACAGGGGATCGGTACGCTGACACTCTATGCCTTCTCCAGCGACAATTGGCGCAGGCCGAAGACCGAGGTCACCGCGTTGATGGGCCTGTTGCGCTTCTATCTCGCCAACGAGATCCAGGCGCTGGTGCGCAATGGCGTCCGCCTCACCGTGATCGGCCGCCGCGATCGTCTGCCCAACGGCATTGCGGCTGCGATCGCCCGCGCGGAAGACGCGACGGCCGATGGCGACGCCCTGCATCTGCGCATCGCGGTCGATTACTCCGCCCGCGATGCCATCCTCAACGCCGCGACGCAGGTCGCCGGCTTTGGCAAGCTCACGCGCGAGGCCTTCTCAGAGCTCGTCACCGGCGAGCCGAATCTGCGCGACGTCGATCTCATCATCCGCACCAGCGGCGAAAAGCGCCTGTCCGATTTCATGCTGTGGGAAGGCGCCTACGCCGAGCTGCACTTCACCGATCGGATGTGGCCGGAGTTCGACGGGGACGATCTCGCCGAGGCGCTAGCCTCCTTCCACGGCCGGGAACGCCGCTTTGGCGGCTTGCAACCGGTCGCGCTGGAGGAAGTGCCGAGCCTCTGAGCTTGGCCCTCGGCGCCATTGAGCCCGCGACCAGGTCGGCCTCGAACCGCAGGAAAATCGGCGCCGCGGCAAGATGGCTTGTCGAAGCCGCGCCTGATTTGCGTCATCGTCGTCACACTAGGTTAACCCTTAGCGGCTAGCTAGGCGCACTGACCTTCCCGCGAACCAGTACAACCAGGGTCATTCCCATGGACAAGCAGATGCGCTGCCAATGCGGCCGGCAACGGACCGTCGCGCTGGACAAGCATTTCCGTACCGTCCTGCATTGTGAGAATTGCGACGTGGTCGAGCGGGCCGAGCCGGTGAGGCCGCGCGAGCACGCCCAGGCCGCACTCCAGGACGCTTGAGCCGGTCTCCACTTCGCTCAAAGTCGCTCTAGCCGCCCGACGCGAGCTCTACGAGTTTGGCGATCGTGTTGATGTTCCGCGCCGTGCCGTTCGTCGCCGCCGGTATCTTCAGCTTCGAGCGACCCATGCCTGAGCCATAGGCGACATAGATCTCGCGCTTGCCGAGGCGGACGTCCTCGTCCTGCTGCCCCCTGATCGCGGCAAGCGCATCGGGCGGCGGCGCTTCGTCGAGGAAGATCGCAACCGTCCAGTTCGGCTGCGCCTTGGGGAACGGATTGGCCTTCAGCACCGCGGCCATCTCCTCCGCAGTCCTGATCACCACGCCGATCGGGCTGCCCGCATAGGCCTGCAGCCGCTTCTCCAATGCAGCCTTCACCTTCCCGGCGGGCAATTTGCTGTCGAACACCACATTGCCGCTGGCGATATAGGTTTGTACGCTTGCAAATCCTTCGGCGACGCACATCGCTTTCAGCTCGGCCATTGGCAGCTTGCCGGTTCCGCCTACATTCACGGCACGGAGCAGGGCAATATAGGTTGGCATTCCAGACCGTATCCAAGGAGGGAGGCCGTGAGCATGCCACAGGCGCGCCAACAGGAGCTACAGGACAAACCGAGGTCAACTTGAAAAACCTTCCGATCACCCTGGCCGATATCAGGGCCGCCGCGGCCACCATCCGCGATTCCGTCATCGTCACCGCCTGCAACCAGAGCCGGACGCTGAGCGAGATCTGCGGCTGCGAGATCTGGCTCAAATTCGAGAATTTGCAGTTCACCTCCTCCTTCAAGGAACGCGGGGCGTTGAACCGCCTGCAAGCTTTGTCCCCGGAGGAACGACAGCGCGGCGTGATCGCGATGTCGGCCGGCAATCATGCGCAGGGCGTCGCCTACCACGCCTTGCGGCTCGGCATCCCCGCCACGATCGTGATGCCGATCGGCACGCCGATGGTGAAGATCGAGAATACGCGGCGCCATGGCGCCGAAGTCATCATCTCCGGCGCGACGCTGGAGGACGCCGCGCAGTTTGCCCGCAAGCTTTGCGAGACACGCGGCATGACCTTTGTCCATCCCTATGACGATCCGCTGATCATGGCTGGCCAGGGCACGATTGCACTGGAGATGCTGGCGTCCGTGCCGGATCTGGATGTGCTCGTCGTGCCGATCGGCGGCGGCGGGTTGATCTCAGGCATCGCGATCGCAGCCAAATCGCTCAAGCCCGGTTTGAAGATCATCGGCGTCCAGGCCCAGCTCTACCCGTCGATGCACAACGCGGTCAGGAACGAGCATCTGCCGATGCGCGGCGACACCCTTGCCGAGGGCATTGCGGTCAAGTCGCCGGGCCAGATCACGACCAAGATCGTGCGCGAATTGGTCGACGACATCCTGCTGGTCACGGAAGATCAGATCGAGCGCGCGGTATCGATGCTGATCTCGATCGAGAAGACGGTCGTCGAAGGGGCCGGTGCCGTGGGCCTCGCGGCGGTATTGGCCGCGCCGCAGCGCTTCGCGGGGCAGAAGGTCGGCCTGGTCCTGACCGGCGGAAACATCGACACGCGCCTGATCGCCTCGGTGCTGACGCGCGAGCTCGCGCGCGAGGGACGGTTGACGCAGCTCACGCTCGACATCGTCGACCGACCCGGCCAGCTCGCCGCGGTCTCGGCGCTGCTCGCCGAAGCCGGTGCGAATATCATCGAAGTCTCGCACCAGCGCACCTTCTCGGCGCTCCCGGCGAAGGCGACGCTGCTCGAGCTCGTGATCGAAACCCGTGACCGCGCGCATCTGGACGATGTGCTGGCCAAGCTCGCGGGATCGGGTTTTTCGGCGCGCTGCACGTAGCGGCGGTGATCCCACCTCTCCCGCTTGCGGGAGAGGTCGGCGCGAAGCGCCGGGTGAGGGTTCTCTCCACTCAGGGAATCCCGATGCGGAGACACCCTCACCCCGCCCTCTCCCGCAAGCGGGAGAGGGAGCCTCTCACCGCAAGAGATTGGTCCGCGCCAGCGTGACGACCTCGTCGGCACGGCCGTTCAGCACTGCCTGCACCATGTAGAGCGTGAAGCCTTTGGCCATTTCGGTGGTGACCTTGGGCGGCATGGCGAGCTCAAGGCGGTTGACGACGGCGTCGATCACGACGGGTCCGGGATGCGCGAAGGCCTCGGCAAGCTTGCCCTCGACCTCGGACGGATCCTCGATGCGGACACCCTTGATGCCGGTGGCCTCCGCCATGGCGGCAAAGTTCGGGTTCTTCAGCTCGGTGCCGGTGTCGAGGAAGCCGGAGGATTTCTGCTCGAGCTCGATGAAGCCGAGCGCGCCATTGTTGAACACGATCACCTTAACCGGCAGCTTGAGCTGGGAAAGGCTGAGGAGATCGCCCATCAGCATGGTGAAGCCGCCATCGCCGGAAAGCGAGATGACCTGGCGTCCCGGCGCGGCCGCCTGGGCGCCGATCGCCTGTGCCATCGCGTTGGCCATCGAGCCATGCCAGAACGAGCCGATCAGGCGGCGCTTGCCGTTCATCGCGAGATAGCGCGCCGCCCAGACTGTCGGCAGGCCGACGTCGCAGGTGAAGATCGCGTCCTCACTGGCGAGCTGGCTTGCGACACGCGCGATCTGCTGCGGATGCAGCGTGCCGCCCTTGCGGCCGGAGGCGAGCTCGTCGAGGCCGCGGCGTGCTTCGGCATAATGCTTGCGCGCACCGTCGAGAAACCGCCGATCATCCTTGGCCGTCAGTCGCGCCAACAATGCGCGCACCGTCGGGCCGACCTGTCCGATGACGCCGAGCTCGACCGGCACGCGCCGGCCGATCGCCTCGGGCCTGACGTCGACTTGCGCGATCCGCGCGCCCTTCGGATAGAACTGCCGATAGGGGAAGTCGGTGCCGAGCATCAGCAGCGTGTCGCAGTTTTCCATGGCGTGATAGCCCGAGGAAAACCCGATCAGGCCGGTCATGCCGACGTCGTAAGGATTGTCCCACTCGACATATTCCTTGCCGCGCATGGCGTGGACGATTGGCGATTTCAGGGCTTCCGCAAGCTGCATCAATTCGTCGTGTGCGCCGGCGCAGCCGCTGCCGCAGAGCAGCGTGACGCGCTCCGACTGGTTCAGGAGGTCGGCGAGCTGCTTGAGTGCGGCATCGGATGGCGCCACCTCCGGCTGCGACAGCACCAGCCCTGTCGATGCCGAGGCCGAGGTGCCGGTGGCTGGCTTGAGCGCGATGTCGCCGGGAATCACGATGACGCTGACGCAACGTTCGCCGATCGCACGCCGCACGGCGATCTCGATCGCGCGGGGCATCTGTTCGGCGCTCGACACCAATTCGCAATAGGTCGAGCATTCCTTGAACAGATGCTCCGGATGCGTCTCCTGGAAAAAGCCCGAGCCGATCTCGGGCGAAGGGATATGCGCGGCGATTGCCACTACCGGCACACGCGAACGATGGCAGTCGAACAGGCCGTTGATCAGATGCAGATTGCCGGGGCCGCAGCTTCCGGCGCAGACCGCGAGTTCGCCGGTGATGTGCGCCTCGGCGCCGGCGGCGAAGGCCGCGACTTCCTCATGGCGCACATGCAGCCATTCAACGCCGCCGTGGCGGCGCAGCGCGTCAGTGAATCCGTTCAAGCTGTCACCGACAATGCCGTAGATGCGTTTCACGCCGGCTGCGGCAAAGGTCTCGACCATCTGGTCGGCAACGGTGCGGGCCATGAGGTTCTCCCTGGGGAATCAAGGTTTCGATCGGGGCATGCGTCCGGCGGCCTAGAAGATAGGCCATTCGGCCGACTGGGATATTTCGGGTTCGCACGACCTCGTCCTGAGGCCGGAAAGCGCTGCTGCTAGCGGCCGGCCCAGTGCACGAAGCGGCGTTCGATCAATAGAAACAAGAGATTGAGCGCGTAGCCGAGCGCGCCGGCGGCAAAGATCGCCGCATACATGCCGGGCATGTCGAACAATTGCTGCGCTTCGAAGACGCGCTGGCCGAGCCCGTCGGTCGAGCCGATGAACATCTCGGCGACCACGATGATGACGAGCGCAAGCGACACGCCGTTGCGCAAGCCTACGAAGGTCTGCGGCAGCGATTCCAAGAGCATCACGTCGAACAGCACGCGCGTGCGCGATGCGCCCATCACCTTGGCGGCAAGCAGGCGCGTCTTCCGCGCGTTCATGACGCCGTAGGCGACGTTGAACAGGATGACGAGGCCGGCGCCGAACGCGGCCACGGAAATCTTGGTGCGGTCGCCGACGCCGAACAGCACCAGGAACAGTGGAAACATCGCGGAGGCGGGCGTCGAACGGAAGAAGTCGATCAGGAACTCCACCGAGCGATAGAGCTTCTCCGAGGAGCCGAGCAGGATGCCGAGCGGAATGGCGATGACGGCCGCAATTGCGGTGGAGGAGATCGTCCGCGCCACCGTCTTGACGAAGTCGACGCCGAGCTTGCCGCTGGCCATGCCTTCCCACAAGGTCCTGAACGTCTCGGCGGGCGAGGGCAGCAGCACGGGATCGACCAGCTTCAGTCCGTTCACCAGCGTCCAGACGGCGAGCAGCATCGCAACGCCAACCAACGGCAGCAACGCCCTCGCGATTTGCTGGCGTCCCGTCATCCGCGGCGCACCTCGTGCTGGAACAGCTTCAGGCAGTGCGCCTTGGTGGCGACGAAGGAAGGCTCTGACATCGTCTTGTCCGTGCGCGGCCGCGGCGCGTCATAGGGCACGAACTCGACCACCCGTGCCGGATGGCGCGACAGCAGCAGTACATGGTCGGAGAGATATACGGCCTCTTCGAGGTCGTGCGACACCAGGACCGTCGTCGTCTTGGTCTCCATGAACACGCGCTGCAACTGCTCGCGCATGAACAGCGTCATCTCGTAATCGAGCGCGGAGAACGGTTCGTCGAGGAACAGGACCTCCGGCTCGACGATCAGCGCGCGCATGATCGAGACGAGTTGCTGCTGTCCGCCGGAGAGGTAGTAGGGATAGAGCGCAAGGTCGATCTTGACGCCGAGATGCGCCACCAGCCGCTCCACGCGCAGCTTGCGTTCCGCCTTCGGCACGCCCATCAGCTTCAGCGGATAGGCGATGTTGTCGAACGCTGGCAGCCACGGAAACAGGGCCTCGCGATAGTTCTGGAACACATAGCCGAACTTGACGCGACTGAGCGGCCGCCCGTCGAACAGCACCTCGCCGGCGTCAGCGGGCACGAGCCCTGCGATCATGTTGATCAGCGTGCTCTTGCCGCAGCCGTTTGGTCCGAACACGGAAATGAGCTTGCCGCGCGGAATATCGAAATCGAAGGCGTCGTAGATGACAGCGTCGGGATAACGCTTGGAAAGCCCGCGGATCGTGACATGCGGCGCCGTCCGGCGCGACTCGTCGAAGCCGCCGGACAGCCCGCTCGCCACGCTTGCGGCTGCGCTCGTCATGCGCGCCTCAGAACCTGTGCAGGAACTTGGTGACGTCGATCTTTTCGGGCACGACGCCGATCGAGTTGCCGAAATCCGACAATGCCTGCAGATCGGCAAGCTGCTCCTTTGTCATATCGCCGACCATCACATAGCCAAGCATCGGCACCATATCGACCACGTTATCCGGCGTGAACGTGTTCTTGGCGAGGTGTTTTCGCGCTTCATCCGGATTGGCGTTGATGAAGGCAATCGCCTTGGCCCAGGAGGCCGCGAAGCGTTTTGCCACATCCGGCCGCTTCTGGATGAAATCGGCTGTCATCGCGCAGCCGGCGGCGTACGCGTTGGCATTCTCATTGCCGAGGATGTATTTCGAGATCACCCCGGCCTCGATCGGGTGCGCGACGCCTGCCTTGATCATCATCGATGCATTCGGCTCGAGCGTGTAGCCGCCGTCGAAGGTGCCGGCCGTCATGGCGTTGACGTGCTGGCCCATGTCGAGCTGGTCGATCGTGTAGTCGCCTGCCTTCAGGCCGTTCTTGGCGAGGATCGCCTTTGCGGTGTTGATGTTGGCCGGTCCCGGCGCCGACATCAGTTTGGCGCCCTTGAGATCGGCGATCGTTTTCGCCGCAAAGCCATTGCGGACGACGAACTGTTCCATCTTCCAGACCTTGGTCTGGCTGTTGAGGCTGATATAGGTGGCGACTCCCGGCTTCTTGACGTTGGCGTTGAGGCCTTCGAGCGTGACCAGAACCGCCGAGACCTCGATCTGGTTGGTCATCAGCGCCGCGACGTTGGCGGGGCCACCCAAAAGCTTCGTCATCTCGGGCTCGATGTTCCGTTCCTTGAAGAACCCGCGTTCCAGCGCGACGAAATAAGGCAGCGACGACGACAGCGGGAATACGCCGACGGCGACCTTGTCCTGCGCCTGCGAGGGGGCGGGCAGCGCCGCAATGGCTGCGAGCAGGGCAAGGATCGCGGTCACTCTGGTCATCAACTGCATGGAAATTTCCCCTGGGAAGTCCCGGGAGTAGCAAGAAGCGTGCCGCGATAGACTATCATGGCGATCTCCGCGTAAGCTCGGCTTGGACGCCTGACGACAGCAATGTGAACGTCGACCGGCTCGGCCGCGCCGTCGACAGAGCGCTGACCGGCATCGGCAACTGATCGAGAGTAGAACAACGACAATGCGCATCGCCCTTATTCACGCCCTGAAGCATTCGATTCAGCCGATTGAAGCATCGTTCGCCAAGCTGTGGCCGGAGGCGCGGCTGATGAACCTGCTCGACGACAGCCTGTCGGCCGATCTCGCGCGCGACGGCCGGCTCACCGACGCCATGACCGAGCGTTTCCTCGCGCTCGGCCGCTATGTCGTGAGCACGGGCGCCGATGCGATCCTGTTCACCTGCTCCGCCTTCGGACCCTGCATCGAGGCGGTGGCGCGGGCGCATGCGCCGATGCCGGTCTTGAAGCCCAATGAGGCGATGATCGAGCAGGCTGCGCGAAGCGGCCGGAAGGTCGGCCTGCTCTCGACATTTCCGCCGACCTTGGCCTCCATGCCTCGCGAGTTTCCTGCCTCGATTGAGCTCGTACCGAGGCTGGCGGAAGGCGCGCTGGCGGCGCTCGATCGCGGCGACCGCGCCGAGCATGATCGGCTTGTGATCGAAACGTCGAAAGACTTGCGCAACTGCGACGTCATCGCGCTCGCGCAATACAGCATGGCGCCGGCGGCATCGGCGGTTGAGCAAGCGTCGGGACGACCGGTGCTCACGACGCCGGATAGCGCCGTGTTGAAGTTGAAGGAGATGCTCTGCTGACGGTATCCTTTGCGGATGAGTGCGCTACCGAATTTCCTGACCAACCGTCTTCTGGACGAAGAGATACATCAGGGAGTTGTGCGAACTGAGCGTTCGCGCCTCGGCATATGAAGCATGCTTTTTCTGCAAGCAATCATCACTCGCTCTCGGGTTGTTTCATCGCTTTCGCTGCCGTCGTTTAACGTTACTTAAACAGCCCCAGCAATAAGTTTGCCCGGCTGACGAGGTTGGGCCAAAGGCCAGACTGCAACGGGGTGGGCATGATCAAAGGTATTCAAAACTTGCGGATCGGAGCCAAGCTTGGCATCGCATCCGCGCTCGGCGTGATCTTCGTCGCGCTGATGATCATCAATCAATTGACGGCGAATGCCTCAGTCAGCCGCACCAATGAGAGCGTGCTCCTGCAGTCCAACATCGCGCGCGCGGCAATCGACGCCAAGGCGGCAGCGCGCGGCCTGCAGGTCGGCGCGGCTAACATCCGCGTTGCAACCATCGATGAAGAGTTGCAGAAGGCCACCGAGTATCTGGCGGCACGCTACAAAGGATTCCTCGGGTTCATCGATGAGATCTCCCGTCTGTCGACCGCCGATACGCGCTCGCAGTTGGAGAAGCTGAAGAGCACGGCGACTGCCTATGAGTCCGCCGCCGAGAAACTCGCGAAGATGAAAACCGAGCTTCTGGAAATTGCCTCTGTCGAAGCTTCCGGGCTCACGATCTCGAGCGAGGCTCAGGCGCGCGCCGAGCTCATCAACACCATTGCAGGCCAGACCAACCTGCTGGCGCTCAACGCCACTATCGAGGCTGCGCGCGCCGGCGACGCAGGCCGCGGGTTTGCGGTCGTCGCGTCCGAGGTGAAGGCGCTGGCCGAGCAGACGGCGAAGGCGACCGGCGAAATCGGTCAGCAGATCGCCGCGATCCAGACCGCGACCGATCAATCGGTCGGCGCCATCGGCCAGATCAGCAACACGATCGAAACGCTGGCGGAGATCGCCTCGACGGTCGCCGCTGCGGTCGAAGAGCAGGGCGCGGCGACGCAGGAGATCGCGCGCAACGTGCAACAGGCCGCGCAAGGCACTGAGGAAGTTTCTTCGCGGATTACCGATGTCCAGCGCGGCGCCACCGCGACAGGCTCGGCGTCCACGCAGGTGCTCTCGTCCGCGCAATCGCTGTCCCGCGACAGCAGCCGGCTCCAGACGGAAGTCAGCCGGTTCCTGCAGACCGTGCGGGCGGCCTGAATGGTGCCGGTGGCGGCGCTGCCACCATTGTAGATGCCTGCCCGGCCGCCCAGCGACAAAAACCGGCGCCCGCTCGTCGACTGCAATATTCGCGAACCTATGCGTCCGCGCATCGTTAGCCCTGCGTCTTGCAAACGAAGGGTGATCCCCATGAGTGCGACAGGTCTCGAGGTATTCGACAGAACCATCCACCTCACCAATTCATGGCTGGATGAGATCATGGAAACCTTGCCACGCGACCGGCAGCTGGCGTGGCATGCGCTGGGCGCGGTGTTGCGGACCATACGCGATCGGGTTCCGATCGAACTCGCGGCGCATCTCGGCGCACAGCTTCCGCTAATCGTGCGCGGCACGTATTATGATCGATTCCGCCCGAGCGATGCTCCGCAAAACTGGCGGTCAGCGGAACAGTTCCTGTCGATCATCACGGCCGAGCTAAGCTCGACACGGCCGGTCAGCGCGCCTGACGCGGCGCATGCTGTGTTCCAGGTGCTAAACCACTATGTCGATCCTGGTCAGGTCGAGAAGATCCGCCACGCATTGCCGGAGGAAGTCCGCGCGATGTGGCCGGAATCAAAGAGGACGCCGCGGCGCGCGGAGCCGGTTTCCTGATCGTTACGTCGTCGGGTTTTCGATGACAGTGAAGTGAACCCATGCATTTCGCGTGCGTTATCCTATGTCACTTTGGATGGAACAGGAGTCCATCATGACCAAGCCACCACCGGTGCCGCCGGAGAACCAGAGCCGCAAGGGTACGGGTGATCCGAAGTCCGGCAATGCCCATCAGGCGCGCACGACGCGCGGGCACGTGGAAAATCCCGACGAGCAGGGGCAGTCGGCGAACACCAAGCAGAACACCACCCATCAGGGCTATCAGCAGGATCGCTGAAGGAGCGCATCATGTCCACTTCAACCAAGACGCCGGCGAGCATTCGCCAGGGCGGCCCCGGTGCTGCGCACGAAAACGTTCAGGCGCCGCTTGAGGTCAAGAAGCCGGCCGCCGACGATCCCAGGCGACGTCACAGCCGGATTTCCGGCGGCGGTGGCGAGCGCGACAGCCACCACACGCACGAACCGGAACACAAGGGCGGGGGTACGCATCCGGCATCGAAGGGGTGATCATGACGAAACACGCCAAAACGAAACGGCCGAGCGACATCGACCTCTATCGCAATCCGCTGATCGGGGGATCGAAGGGCGTCACAATGGCGCAGGCGACGCCAGACGATCTGGAGGATGTCGAAGGCGAGAACACGTTCGAGGGCGACGTCGAGAACGACACCAACCCGCAGGGTGGTATCGAGGCGCCGGATCGCCGGCGCGGCCGCCCGTCGCGCGATCAGACGCCAAAATCGCGTAAGACGGTGCTGCAGGGCAAGAAGACCCATGAGCAGCAGTTGCGGATGCTGGAACGCAAGCCCGATGTTCCCGATGCGCGCAATCTCGAGCAAGGAGGCGCGCGGAATGTGGAAGATGCGACCGTAAGACGTCCGAAACAGGATGCGCGCCAGTCGGAATTTCCGGTGAGCCGCGGCGGGCTGAACCAGGAAAGCCACCACAACAAGCACAACGATTCCGGTCAGAGCGGCCATAAGCCGCAGAAGCATGGCGGGTGAAGCGACTGAAATCGTGATCCGATTGAAAGGAATCGGATCACGGTTTTACCTCTCCGCTTGAGCATGCTCTTTTCGGACCGTCTCTTATGGCTTGGCGGCCGCGTCCGTGCGCAGCCATTTTCGTGGCGGCGGCTGGTAGGCCGCAAAGCGACGCAGCAGCGCCTCTACTTTGGTTTCGATGATGAGCATCTCGGCGTAGGCTCTGATCGTGAATCCTTCAGCCACCATCTGCTCCACCATCGCCATCAACGGCGCGAAGTAATCCTTCACGTTCAGCAGGCCGCACGGCTTTTGGTGAATCCCGAGCTGGGCCCAGGTCCATTCCTCGAAAAGTTCTTCGAGCGTCCCGGCGCCGCCCGGCAGCGCGATGAAGCCGTCGGATAGCTCGGCCATCATCGTCTTGCGCTCGTGCATGGTCTCGACGATGTGAAGCTGACTCAGGCCGGTGTGTCCGATTTCGCGCTCGACCAGCGCGCGCGGAATGACGCCGACCACGCGTCCGCCCGCCGCGAGCGCTGCGTCTGCCACCGCTCCCATCAGCCCAACCTTCCCGCCGCCATAGACGATGGTAATGCCGGCCTTTGCCAGCGCCTGTCCGGTGGCGACCGCGGTCTCCAGATAGATCGGATCACGGCCCGGGCTGGAGCCGCAGAAGATACAGACGGATTTCAGCGCTTTGGCGTTTTGGTTTTGCATTGGATGTGTGCGGACCTTTCGTGCTGCAAACGATTCGTCGGCGGTTCGACGTTAGCATGAGGGGCGGGGGAATCGCGGCGCCGCGCTACAACGTGAACGCACGGCAGGTCGGTAGTGTGGATGATCTGCTCACATATATTTGAAATCAAACAAGAATCTCTTCATGCACCGAGCTCGCGCCGGATCGGGTTTTGCGACCCTCGGTAACCTATGCCGTTTCGGAAAGGACTTCATCAACAAGCCTGTCATCAACCTGCGGGAGTGTCATCAATCTGTCGTATCGCCTGCGCTTAGCTGCGGAACCAGCCCGACATGCTATCATGGCCGTGGCAGAGAGGGAGTGAGGTAGTGAGCGAAACGATTGATGTCCCGGCGTTGCCGGCTGATGCATCTGCGATTGCACGTATCAAATCCGAAATCGATATTTCAGATCGTTCGCGCATCGTCACGTTCGGCGAGCGCGCCCAGCGGTCAGTGGTCGAATTCGCCGACCGCATTCTGTCCCAGACGCAAAATCGCGAGCTCGGAACGACCGGCAAGCTCCTGTCGGACATTTTGGGCAAGGCGCGCGGGCTCGATCCCGCCGATCTCAAGGACAGCGGCCTCTTGACGCGCCTGTTCTCGTCGGCGGAGGCACGGCTGCGCCGCTTTGCCGAGCAGTTCAGCGATGTCGCTTCGCAGATCGATCGCGTCTGCGTCGAGCTTGATCGCAACAAGGAGGTCCTGCGCCGCGACATCGCGCTGCTCGACGATCTCTATGAGCAGACCAGGACCGCGCTCGGCCAGCTCGACGCGCATATTAGCGCCGGCAAGGCTTTCGCTGAGGACTTTCGCCGCGGCAAGCTGATCGAGATGGAGCGGGCCGCGACCGCGCAAGGCCAAAGCAGCGACGCCCTGCTCGCGGCGCAGACCTATCAGGACGCACTCCAGGCGCTCGACCGGCTCGAGAAGCGCATCTTCTATCTGCAGCAGGCGCGCCAGATCGGCATCCAGCAACTGCCGCAGATCCGCATCGTGCAATCGGGCGACGAGACGCTGATCGAGAACCTGCAGGCCACGACCGAACTCACAATCCCGGTGTGGAAGCAGAAGATGATCCTGCTGCTCGGGCTGAATCGGCAGAAATCCGCGCTCGAGTTGCAGAAGACCGTCACCGATGCCACCAACGAGATGATGCGCCAGGCTTCCGAGATGATGAAGACCCAGGCGATCGAGATCGAGAAGCAGTCACAGCGCGGCATCGTCGACATCACGACGCTGGAAAAGACCAATCGCGACCTGATCGACACCATCTCGGGCGTGCTCGCGGTGCAGGAACAGGGTCGGACCAAGCGCGCTGAGATCGAACAGCGTATGTCGCAACTGACCGACGATTTGAAATCCGCGGTCACCAAGGCGTCTGCATGAGCCTCGCGTTGTTCCCGCGGCGCTGGTTTGCGCTGCATGTCGCGGCACCGCTGATCGCCGTGCTGCTCTCCGGCTGCAGCGGCGGGCCGGGGCCCCAATTCACCATCCTGTCAGGCTCGGAGAATGACGTGCTCGAGCCGCTGGTGCAGGAATTCTGCAAGTCGCGCAATGCCGCCTGCACGATGCGCTATCAGGGCTCGCTTGACATCGCGCTGGCGCTCAAGGGCGACGATCCGCCGGCCGACGCGGTGTGGCCGGCGGCCTCGATCTGGATCGACATGTTCGACACCAAGCGGCGGGTGAAGTCGGTCAAGTCGATCGTGCAGATGCCGGTGATCCTCGGCGTGCGCCGCTTGAAGGCACAAGAGTTGAACTGGATCGGCGCCAAGGTGACTGCGAAGGACATTCTCGCCGCTGTCGAGGCCGGCCGGTTGAAATTCCTGATGACCTCGGCGACGCAGTCGAACTCCGGCGCGGCTGCATATCTTGCGATGCTCGCGGCCGGGATCGGCAAGCCCGACCTGATCGAAGCCGGCGATCTCGACAAGCCCGAGGTGCTGGCGACGGCGCGCGGCCTCCTGAAAGGGGTCGAGCGCAGCGCGGGTTCGAGCGGCTGGCTCGCCGATCTCTATCGCGACGGGGAGCGGAATGGAGCGCACTATCAGGCGATCTGGAACTATGAGGCTGTTATCAAGGAGACCAATGACAAATTGATCGCCGATGGCCACGAGCCGCTTTACGCGATCTATCCGGAAGACGGCGTCGCGGTCGCCGATTCTCCGCTCGGCTTCGTCGATCGCGGCCGTGGCAAGGACGTCGAAACCTTCTTTGCCGATCTGCAAGCCTTTCTGCTCAAGGGCGAGGTTCAGGCGCGGATCGCGAAGACCGGACGGCGGGTGGAGGTCGGCCGCGCGGCGCCGCTTCCCGCCGACCCCAAGACCAATCTGGATCCGGCGCGCGCGCTGACGATCATCCGGCCACCCGAGCCCGCGGTCATCCAGAAGGCGCTGTCGATCTATCAGGAGGCGCTCCGACGTCCCTCGCTCACCGCTTTGTGCCTCGACGTCTCCGGCAGCATGCAAGGAGCAGGCGAGACCCAGTTGCTCGACGCGATCCGTTTCCTTTTGACGCCCGCCCGCACCCGCGAGCTGTTGGTGCAATGGACCAAGGCGGACGAAATCCTGCTGCTGCCGTTCAACGATCATGTGCTGTGGACGGCGCGCGCCACAGGCGGAGAGGCGGAGCAGGGCACGCTTCTCACCCAGGCGCTGGAGCTGCATGCCGGCGGCGGCACCGACTTCTATACCTGTGGCGAGCGGGCGCTCGTCGCCATGAAGCCGCTGCTTGCCAGCGGCGAGCATTTGCCGGCCATCGTCATCATGACCGATGGCAAGAGCCAAGGCTATTTGTCGACGTTTGAGGCCGCGTGGCGCGCGGACGGCCGGCGTGTGCCGGTGTTCGGGGTCACGTTCGGCGACCAGGTCGATCGCAGCCAGCTCGACAATCTGGCGAAGCTGACCGGCGGCAGGGTGTTCGACGGCACCAAGAGCCTGACGGACGCGTTCCGCTCGGTGCGAGGATATAATTGATGGCGACCGTGCCGTCCGGGCTCGGCTGGATTGCCGGTGGCGCGGCCGCCGCGGTCTTGCTGCCTTCGCTTGCGATCGGCGTTGGGATGCCATTCTGGATCGCTTTCCTCGTCAGCGCGCTGGCCGGCGGCGGCATCGTCGCGGTGATGGCGCCGCGCAGGCGCTTCGCCGAACTCGACGCCAGCGGCGCGGCGCGCGGCCGCATCGAATTCGCGCGCGAACTCCTCACGGAGGCAGAGCCGCTGACGGAGCGCATGGAAACCGCGGCGGCAGCGATCCGGACCCGCGTGGTGGCCGAGCGCGTCCGGCATCTCGTGAAGATCGCCCGCGATATTTTTGACGCGATCGAGCGTGACCCGCTGCGCATCGACCGTGTCAGGCGCTTCCTCACTTATTACCTGCCGCGCGCGGCCGAGATCGCCGAGGCCTATGCTTCGCTCGAGCGCAGCACTGTGCCCGACACCGCACGACTCGCCGCGACGCGTGAATTGATCGACCGGCTCGATGGCGCCTTCACACGCTACGCGGCCAATCTGCAGGATGCCGATCTCGACAAGCTCGACATCGAACTCAAGCTTTTGAAAAGCTCGCTCGACGAGGATATCGGACCGGCGCGGACCGGCATCCCGTCCGGGGAGAAGAAGGGGACAACCTGATGGCCATGTCGCGTCGTGCGTTCGGGATCGGCCTCGTCGCCGCAAGCGCCGCGGCGACCGGCGGCTATCTCTACCTTCGGGAACATCCTGAGATCGCCGGCCGCTTCGGCGAAGCGAAGAAACTGTTCGGATTCGCCGGTGGCGAGAAGGAAGGCTTCCTCGCCAATGCGCGTGTGCGCGGCGTGCTCGAGCGCCGCTTTGGGCTGGTGCTCGACGGGCGCCGCGCCGGATCGGTGGAGATGGTGCGCGAGCGTGCATTGCTCGACCAGAAGCCGCAGTTCCTGTGGCCGTCGTCCTCCGTGCTGGTGGAGGTGGCGCGCAGCTCGGGCCTGAAGATTTCGCGCGACCAGGTGATCTTCAATTCGCCAATCGTGCTCTATTCATGGGACCGCATTGCCGATGGCCTGGTGAAGGGCGGTTTCGCCGAGCCGATGGGGGGCCCGCGCTACAAGGCCGACCTTTCGAAGCTGCTCAAGGCGATCATCGCCGGCGAGACCTGGGCCGCGATCGGCGTCTCCGATCTGTTCGGCCGCGCCCGCATCGTCTGCACCGATCCGAACAAGTCCAATTCGGGATTCATGTTCGCGGGCCTCGCCGCGAGCCTGCTCTCGGGCGACGTGGTGATGCCGGATACGCTGAGCCGCATCGACGGGGACGTCGCCACCGTGTTCCGCCGTATGGGCTTCAAGCCGCCGTCCTCGGGAAAATTGTTCGACGATTATGTTGCCGGCGGCGCCGGCGCGCAGCCGCTGATCGTCGGCTACGAGAATCAATTGGTGGAGTGGGTGCTGCAGGATGCCGAGCGCTGGAAGCGGCTGGAGGCCAATGCGCCGGCCAAGCCGGTGATCCTCTATCCGCAGCCGACGGTGTTCTCCGCGCATCCGTTAATCAGCATCGAGCGCCAGGCCGACGACCTCATCGATGCGCTGATGAGCGAAAGCCTGCTCGAGATGGCCTGGGAGGATCACGGATTCCGCGGCCCGCTCGGCACCATCGGCAATGCGCGCAACGCACTCCTGCAGTCCCGCCTGATCGAGCGCATCGACGCGGTGTTGCCGATGCCGGACGCCCCGGTCATGCTCGCGCTGCTCGACCGGTTGGCGGCGTAGCGCGTAAGCGGTGCATCACACCGTTAATCGCTCGGCGACAAAATCAGAGCCGAAGCGCCAGGCTATGACGGCGATCTCAATAGTTGGACTTCGGTCCGCCGTGATACTGGCGCACGTTGGGCCAGTATGGTGCCGGCTCGAAAGCGTAAGGGTAGTACGCGGCTTGTGCAGCGTAAGCTGCCGCGGACCAATGCGTGCGCGCGTGCGTTTTGGAGCTGCCTGCAAACGCAGCGCCCGAGAATGCGATGAGGATGACGACTGATGCAGCCAGTGCGAGTTTGTTTGTCATGAATTCCTCCTTGTGCCCCCGCTAACGAATGCATCTCGCGGTAACCGCGAGCGGTGCCGCGTGTCGGAACTTGGGAGGTCAGGGTTACGCGGGCATTTCAGGCGCCCGAAAATTCGGTTACATCTGCCACATGCCGCGTGCGCCCTGGCAATTGATCAGCGTCACAGCTCCGGACCGGACAGCCTCATCTCTCGTTCCGCCCTGAACACATTGCTGTAAAGGTTTGCGATCCATTGGCGGCCGCTTGACGTGACGTTCAGGTATCGAATGGCGGTCGATATCTGCGGCGCGACGGTGTTCCAATAGAACTGCGGATATTTGTACACGACATCGGCCGGGGTATCGTAGCCGAGCTGCTTGTTCATCCCGGTCTCTTCGAATTCATAGAAGAGAGCGTTGGCCTTCCTCAGATAGTTGGGGTCGCCGAGTTGGCCGATCAGGTCCGCGGCGCGCAGCAGCAGGCCCTCTTCATTGTTCAGATCGTCGTCGTCGGACGATGACGGTGCGTAGGGAAATCGCGTGTATTCGATCGCGCGCGCCATCCGGTTGGCGTCGACGTGTTCAACACCATCGAAACGTTCCAGCGCGAACAGTTTGGACCGGTCCACGTGATAGGGTGCGAGCGCTGCATCGGACGCGCCGCGCGGAAGCCGGATGGTCGTGCCGGTGACATCGGCGACATAGACGTCGTCCCCGTCTCCTTGAAGGACGCCACGGACATAACCGATGTCGTGGATCAGGCAGGCCAGGATGAAATTTGAATAGTCCTCGGCCGTCGTCGGCCGCGACAAGGCGCGCCCCATCAGGATGTCATGACCGGCCAGGGTGACCAGCATCGAGTGCTCGATATCGTGATAGAGCGCGTCGCTGTTGCCGATGCATTCGAGCGCCAGGCGTGCCGCATATGGCAGGAGCTCGTTGAGGTAACCGTAAGACGCGCCGAACCGTCCGTTTGTCTCGGAGGCCAGAAAGGCGCCGAGCGCCTGCGCGGTGAGATGTGGTATCGTGAGCATGTTGCTGCTCGCTCGATCGAGACTGAAATTTAGCACAGTCCGTTCGAACCGTCTTTAGGCAGCGTGCCGAAAATGCTATGGATCAGACGGTGGAAACGCCGGGGGAGCGCCTGTTGATCTGGGTCAAACGCAGTGGACTTGTCGTTTCCTTCTCACTTTTCGTGTGCACCGCACACCAGGCTAAGGCCGTCCCGCTCACGCCGTTCCGCTATCAAGCACAGGCGCAACGCCATTGCCCGGGTGATTCCGTGGTTTGGCTCGATTTTCGGCGCGCGCGCTATTATTTGAAAGGGCAGAAACGTTACGGGCTGGGTCTCACCGGAAGTTTTGTGTGCAGGAGCGAAGCCCAGGCGAGCGGCTACCGCCGTTCCCTTCTCGGGCTGAGGTAGCGATAAGCTCTGACCGCACGTGATGGATGTGTGAGCTGGGTGCCATGGCGAAGCCTGCGTTAAGGTCGCCCTGCAGGGGCGGTCATGTCGTGCGAGGGCTGTACGTCCGGCGAGCGCGCCCGTGATGTTGGAACGAAGAGGAAGTGCAGATGAATATGGCCTTGAGCAGCGCTCTGTTGGTCGTGATGACATCTAGCGCCGCCGCGCAATATCTCGGCAACTATTCCGCCAACCCATATGCCTCGAATTCTACGGGAAACGCATTCGGTGCTGGCAGTCCCTACAATCCAAACAGCATCAACAATCCGTACGGGCGATATGGCAGCGTCCACAGCAACAGCTCCGCCAACAATCCGTACGCGATGGATGCACCCAAGCTGTATGACAGCCAGGGAAACTATCGTGGGCGCCTAAGTAGCAACCGGTATGATCCGGATTCGATTTCAAATCCATACGGCCGCTATGGGAGTCGTTTTTCTCCGGATAGTGTCAACAATCCCTTCGGTGCTGGAAATCCGTACGTACCGGATAGCCCGACGAACCCGTATGGCCAAGGCCTCTCGATTCAAGGAGATGATGACGACTGAAGGGCTTGCGTCGCTCGAGCCGAAGACGAAGGGGGCCGCCGCGAGCTGAGCGATTGCCGTCCTATGAGAGGCGGAGATATCACATGCGACCAGCGTCGGAAAAAAAGAGGCTGCGCCTTCAGCCACCAAGCGTTGTTATGCCGCGAGCTTTGGTGGCACAAACTGCACTGGTCAATTGCCAGCCGCAGCCACATCATGGCGGTGTGGAGTATCGGGTCTATGCCGTCGTTCTCAAATCCGAACCGGGCGAAAACAATAGTGATCTTCGCTATCGCCCGATTGCGTTGGCGCAAGGGCGTTCTCGGATTGAGGTCTGGCTTGTTGTGGGTTGCCGAGAATGACTTGGTATTCAAAGCGGCCGTGATCTCGCTCGGAATATTTTCTGGGGCAATAACCGCAGTTGCCGTGCTCTACCTGTGATCCAGGCAGCAGGGCCATGATAAGCGCATGGCAGCAGGGATTCCGACCATCGTTGTTAGCTGAGCGTCAGCGCCAGATGGATCGTCTGTGGGTCTCGCCGCATGGCCGGCTTGAAGCCGAACTTTCCGAACACTTTCAGCATCGCGGCATTTTCGGGCAAGACCTCTGCGGTCAATTCCTGTAGCCCGGCATTGCGAGCGATGCCGACGAGGTGACGCATCAGGATCGAACCGATGCCGCGTCCCTGCCAGGCATCGACGACCACGAATGCCATCTCGGCTCGCCCGGGCTCGAATACAACGTATCGACCTCCTCCGACGATCGCCCGCCGACCGGCTTCCTCGATGAGTGCGACAAGCGCGACATGATTTCTGAAATCGATGTCCATGAAGAAGGCGCGCTCCTTCTCCGAGAAGCCGCGCTTCACCGCAAAGAAACGGCGTTGCAGGGATTGCGTGCTCGCCCGCCCGACCGCAGCAAGCATGTCGGCCTCATCATCGACTCGAAGCGCTCGGATTTCGATGTGGCTGCCGTCGTTCAGACGCTCGTGCGCGGTGTAGGTTGCGGCTTCCGGCATCTGCTGCCTCTTGTTCCAATCATTCGACGGCCGGTCTCGCTGATCAGGCGGAGTGTGAGGCCCGCACCGGAGCATGGCGCTCGTTTCAGCCAAGAGTGCCGAGCGAAAGCAGGAAGTTGCGTCCTCTCCGATCAATCCAAGCTGTACGGCTGCCCAGTTGCCCAGCAACTTGTTGGCTCGGGCCATCGCTTTGAATCGCAGCTCCTCGTCATGAGCGAATTTCGCTTCCACCGCCTTTTCGCGTTCGTCGAAGGTGATTGCCGTGACATCGGCAATCAAACCTGCCACTCGGGGGACCAGGGTGCTTGATCTAGATCAAGTCGCCATTAGAGCGTTTTCGAGCGAAGCATGCCCTTGGACTTGATCCGAGGGTGGATTACCGGTTCGCGTGAAGAAAACGCGTCAAAACTAGAATCTGGAGCTTCGGTTCTGATTCTATCAGAACCGAAAATGCTCTAGTCACGGGCACTTGATAGTCGTGTGAATCTGCGCGGGCCGCGAGACGCGGCCCACTCCGGTCGGCTCCCGCGATGGACGCCGATCATCCCGATCTGGATCGTCCCCTAGTTGGGGCTGATGATGCATGCTCCGTCGCGACGGCTCCAGACGAACCACCGATAGCACGGAGGACGGGGATGAGCCCCGACCGGACACTCATTGCGCACACGCGCGCCTCTATCCCAGCCGTCGACGACGCACCCGCCGTTGCGCGCCGCATGGCAACCGGGACCGCAGCCGTCCGCGGCGTTGGCCATGCCAATGCTCGCGAATATGGCTGCGAACAGAACTGCGAATGTCACTTTCATCTCTGTTTCCTCTCGCCTCTCATGTTTTGCAGGCAAGTGCTGCGCCGAGCGCGCGGCGTTGATCTTGGATCAATGGGGCGGAAAAGCGAAGCCCCTCCCCGAGCACGAAACCGAGCGGTCGAGGGCACTGATTTCGCGAGATGGGGCAGTGGGGGTCGGTGTGCTTGATCTAAATCAAGCCGCGTCGCGCAGCGCGGTGGGTACGCTTTCGCGCAGCCTCGAACGAGGGCGCACCCTTGAGAACACTTCGCCAGCTTTTGTCCGGGGAGGACATCATCCAGCTTGCGATCCGGCTTGGATTGCTGGCTTTTCTGATCTACTGGACTTTCGTTCTTGTACGACCCTTCGTGCCAATCGTGGCCTGGAGCGTGGTGCTCGCCGTTGCGTTCCATCCGGTCTTTAACGGTCTCGCCAAGTTGCTCGGCGGACGCCCGAAGCTGGCGGCGGCGATTCTCACTATCGTCAACCTCGCGATAGTCATCGGGCCGGCGACCTGGCTCGGTCTGGGCGCGGTGGATGGCCTCCGGGAAATTGCCGCACAACTCAGCGCGGGAAGCCTCGGGGTTCCCTCGCCGCCCGCGCGCATCAAGGATTGGCCGCTGATCGGCCCGCAGCTCTACGATCTCTGGGATCAGGCATCGACCAACCTCCGCGCCGTTCTGCGCGAAATCGCTCCTTATCTGAAGCCGCTGGCCGCGACGATTCTCGGCCTTGCCGGGAATGCCGGCGTTGGAACGCTCAAATTCCTGCTGTCGGTTGCTTTGGCCGGCTTTCTCTTCCCCTATGGACCGCAATTAGTGGCGGCGAGCCGGGGGTTCCTGTCCCGCGTCGTTCCCGAGCAGAGCGAACACTTCCTGGAATTGGCGGGCGCAACGATACGTGGCGTATCTCAAGGCGTTATCGGCGTCGCGATCATCCAGTCGCTGCTCGCCGGCATTGGTCTCAAGTTGGCGGGAATTCCGAATGCGGGCCTGTTGGCTTTCGCGATCCTGCTGCTGAGCATCGTGCAGATCGGTGCGGCGGTCGTCCTGCTTCCCGTGATCATCTGGCTCTGGACAGCGAAAGACTTCACGACGGCACTCCCACTGACCGTGTTTCTGGTGATTGTTGGCTTGCTTGACAACATCTTGAAGCCGCTGGTGATGGGGCGCGGCCTTACTACACCCGCCCTCGTGATCCTTATCGGGGTGGTCGGAGGCACGCTTGCACACGGAATTCTTGGCCTCTTTATCGGCCCGGTCATCCTGTCAGTCGCTTGGGAGTTGACAGTGGCCTGGATCAATCAGGATCGCAGCCGCCTTGCGCAATCGGCGGAACAATAGCTCGCAAGCCGAAGCCGCTCAAATCGGACCATTCTGTTCCGCTTCACGACGTTGACCTAAATCAAAGTCCGGGGTGGCGCGGCGCATTCAATCGATGCGCGACACGGAGGTCTGAACATGTCGATCGACAAAACACCGCTTGCGCGCGTTCCCATGTCAGGCCTCGTTGCTTCGGCCGTGGAATACATGATTGATGCCGGGCAGCGCACTGTGCTGTTCCTGGATATCCTGCGCCGGCGTGGTGACCAGTATCGGCAGCACATTGCCCAGACGGCACCGCATGTTCTGCACTACGCCGCCGAACTGGTCATGGACGGGCGCAAGCTCTCCGAACCGGTGAACTATGCGCTGGTGCGCATCATTCCGCCTGAGGGTATCGAGCTCGATCTCGAGCGGCGACCGTTCATCGTGGTCGATCCGCGCGCCGGACACGGGCCGGGAATCGGCGGGTTCAAGGCGGACAGCGAGATCGGCGTCGCCATGAAGGCCGGTCATCCCTGCTACTTCATCGGCTTCCTGCCGGAGCCGATGCCGCACCAGACCATCGAGCGCATCGCGCGCGCGGAAGCCTTGTTCATCGAGGAAGTCATCAGGCGCCATCCTGATGGCGACGGCAAGCCCTGCGTGATCGGCAACTGCCAGGCCGGCTGGGCCGTGATGATGCTCGCATCGCTGCGCCCGGAACTGTTCGGGCCCATCATCGTCGCCGGCGCGCCGCTGGCCTATTGGGCTGGCGTGCACGGCAAATATCCGATGCGCTACTCGGGCGGCCTGCTCGGCGGGAGCTGGTTGACCGCGCTCACCAGCGACCTCGGCGCCGGCAAGTTTGACGGCGCCTGGCTGGTGCAGAATTTCGAGAACCAGAACCCGTCGAACACGCTGTGGACCAAACAATATAATGTGTATTCGAAGGTCGACACCGAGGCGGACCGCTATCTCGAATTCGAGCGCTGGTGGGGCGGGCATGTCAACCTGAACGCGGAAGAAATCCAGTTCATTGTCGATGAGCTCTTCATCGGCAACAATCTCGCCGCCGGCCGCATCAAGACGTCCGATGGCAAGGCAGTCGACCTGCGCAACATCAAGTCACCCATCGTGGTGTTCTGCTCCAAGGGAGACAATATCACTCCGCCACAGCAGGCGTTGGGCTGGGTCCTCGATCTCTACGCCGACGTCGACGAGATCAGGGCCTACGGCCAGACCATCGTCTACACGGTTCACGAGAGCGTCGGCCATCTCGGAATCTTCGTGTCCGGCGGCATCGCCAAGAAGGAACACGCGGAATTTTCCAGCAACATCGATCTGATCGACGTGCTGCCGCCGGGCCTCTATGAAGCGACCTTCGAGGCAAAGGACGCCGATACTGCGAATGCGGATCTTGCGGTCGGGCAGTGGGTGATGCGCTGCGAGGCGCGCACGCTCGATGATATTCGCGCCATGGGCGGCAACTCGTCGGAAGACGAACGGCGCTTCGCGACCGCCAAGCGCGTCTCGGAGATCAATCTCGCCGCCTATAAAAAGTTCGTCCAGCCCTGGATCAAATGCATGGTGACGCCGCAGCTGGCGGAGTGGACGCGCAACATCCACCCGCTGCGCTTGCAATATGAGTTTTTCAGCAGCCGAAATCCGTTGATGACTGCCGTGGGGACGACGGCGGAAAGAATTCGGAATGATCGGAAACCGGCAGCCGAGGAGAATCCGTTCATCGCCCTTCAGGAAGGAATCTCAAGGCAAATCGTCAGTGCGCTCGACGGTTGGCGGGACTACCAGGAAGCACTCAGCGAAACCATCTTTCTCGCCGTGTATGGTTCGCCCGCGCTTCAGGCGGCGGTCGGTGTTGATCCGCGCTGGGAGCCGTCGCGACAAGGGATGCCGGCCGAGCACCGCGAAATGCTCCAGCGGCGGATCAGCGAGCTGAAATCCAGGATCGACGAAGGCGGCCTTCGCGAGGCAGCTATCAGAGGCTTGCTTTACGTCGGGTCGGCGCGGGGCATGGTGGACGAGCGCAGCCTCGAAGCGCTGCGGCGAATCCGCCGCGAGAGGGGTGAGCGATTGACGTTGGCACAATTCAAAATGCTGGTGCGCGAGCAGTTCTTCATGCTGTTGCTGGACCAGAGGAGAGCGCTGGCGGCAATTCCGAAAATGCTGCCCGACAATGCCAACGAACGCCGCGCGGCCTTCGCAGCGATCGGCGAGGTGTTGTCGGCCAGTGCCGAAATCTCAGGCGAGGTCGCCAAGCGATTGCAGCACGTCGCCGAGTTGTTCTGTCTGGATGCGAGCGAAATGTCGGAAAGGGATAAGGTTACCCCTTTCGATCCAAAAGCGAAGGCGTCGTAACGCTGGTTGGAAGAATCCGGAGCGCCACCATGAGCGTCATGCCCGCAGATTCAGGCGAAGTGCGACCCCACACCAAATATGATCGGTTGATCGCGGCCACCAAGGCCGTGCCGCCGGTGCCGACCATTGTCGTGCATCCCTGCGACGAGACATCGCTGCGCGGTACGTTGGACAGCGCGGAAGCCGGCATCATCCGTCCGCTGCTGGTCGGACCCGAAGCCAAGATCAGGAACACCGCAAGCAAGCATGGCCTCGACATCGCCAGTGTCGAGATCATCGATGTTCCCCACAGCGACGCCGCGGCCGCCAAAGGCGTCGAGCTGATTCATGCGGCCAAGGGCGAAATGCTGATGAAGGGCAGCCTGCACACCGACGAGCTGATGCGCAGCGTCACGGCAAAGGCGACCGGCTTGCGGACCGATCGGCGCATCAGCCATGTGTTCGTGATGGATGTTCCCGCCTATGCCGATACGCTGCTGGTGACGGATGCGGCCATCAATATTTTCCCTGATCTCGAAGACAAGCGGGACATCATCCAGAATGCCATCGATCTCTTCACGCAGGCTGGTTTCGGCACATTGCCACGGGTGGCGATCCTGTCCGCGGTCGAAACGGTTACGTCCAAGATCCCGTCCACCATCGAGGCCGCGGCGCTATGCAAGATGGCGGATCGCGGGCAGATCATCGGCGGCTTGCTCGACGGACCGCTCGCCTTCGACAACGCGATCGATGTGGAGGCGGCCAGGATCAAGGGAATAAAGTCCGAGGTCGCGGGCCGCTCGCAGATCCTGGTCGTTCCCGATCTCGAGGCCGGCAACATGCTGGCAAAGAATCTGGCCTATTTCGCGAACGCCGACAGCGCCGGCATCGTGCTCGGGGCCCGGGTGCCAATCGTTCTGACCTCCCGTGCGGATTCACCGCGGGCGCGCATGGCCTCCTGCGCGGTCGCGGCGCTCTATGCCGACGCGCGGCGCCGGCTTGCTCCAATTGCGGCTGCGTGATCGCCATGGATACGATCCTCGTTGTCAATGCGGGCTCCTCCAGCGTCAAGTTCCAGATCTTTGCGATTGAAGGGGAAGGGAGGCTGCGGCGGCAGATCAAGGGCCAGATGGATGGCATCGGCAGCCGTCCGCGCCTGCGCGCAGTCGATGCAAACGGCGATCCGCTGGCGGAGCGGGCCTACCAGATCGAAAGCGTCTCAGACATCCCGGCCGCGATGGCTGTTGCGGGAGCGTGGCTGCGGGACGAGCTTCGCATCTCCCCGATGGCCGTCGGGCATCGCGTTGTCCATGGCGGTCCGGACTATGAGCGGCCGGTGCTGATCGACCATGGCGTGGTGTCGCGCCTGGAGCGCTATGTCGCGCTGGCGCCGCTGCATCAGCCCCACAATCTGGCGCCGATCCGTTCGCTGCTCGCCAATTTTCCTGCCCTTCCGCAGGTGGCGTGTTTCGACACTGCCTTTCACCGCACCCACGGTCCGGTAGCGGATCACTACGCGATCCCTTATCAGCTCCACGCCGAGGGCGTGCGGCGCTACGGATTCCACGGCCTGTCCTATGAATATATCGCGAGAACCTTGCCGCAGATCGCGCCAGATGTCGCGAAGGGGCGGGTGATCGTCGCCCATCTCGGCAGCGGTGCGTCGATGTGCGCCCTGAACGGTGGACGCAGCGTGGAGAGCACAATGGGGTTCACCGCGCTTGATGGCTTGCCAATGGGGACACGTCCGGGGCAGATCGATCCCGGCGTCGTGCTTTATCTCATATCTGAAAAGGGAATGTCGGCCTCGAACGTCCAGGATTTCCTCTACCGCAGTTGTGGACTGAAGGGCCTCTCCGGCATCAGCAATGACATGCGGCAATTGGAGGCAAGCAACGATCCGCACGCGATACTGGCGATCGAGTATTTCGTCCATCGGACATGCCTCAACGTCGGCATGCTGGCGGCGGCGCTGCAGGGTCTGGACGCGTTCGTCTTTACGGCCGGCATCGGCGAGAACTCGGCAGGAATTCGCTCACGCATCGTCGAGCAGTTGGCCTGGCTTGGCGTCGTGTTCGATCCGGCTGCGAATGCCGGCCACGCGCGGCTGATATCGCGGTCCGACAGCCGCATTCCGGTGTACGTCATACCGACGGATGAGGAACTGATGATCGCGCAGCACACCCTGTCGGTCCTGTTGAACAATCAATCGCCTAACGCGAACCGTCAGAGGGTGTCATGAATATTCCCGTGTTTCCGGAGACCAAGGTTGCCCTCAAAGGGAGGAAAGGCCTGATTGTCGGCATCGCCAACGATCAATCGATCGCATGGGGCTGCGCCAAGGCGTTTCGCGCGCTCGGCGCCGATCTGGCCGTCACCTACCTGAACGACCGGGCGAAAAAGCATGTCGAGCCGCTGGCGCAGGCGCTGGAAGCGCCGATCTTCATGCCGCTCGATGTCAACAGCGAAGGCCAGATCGAGCAGGTGTTCGAGCGCATCGAGAAGGATTGGGGCCGGCTTGATTTCGTGCTGCACTCGATCGCGTTCTCGCCAAAGGAAGCGCTGCACGGCCGCGTCGTGGATGTCGGACGGGATGGCTTCTTGAAGACGATGGAGGTCTCATGCTGGTCGTTCATGCGCATGGCTCACCTGGCTGAGCCGTTGATGAAGAACGGCGGAACGCTGTTCACCATGACTTATTACGGCAGCCAGATGGTGGTCGAGAACTACAATGTCATGGGCGTCGCGAAGGCAGCGCTTGAGGCCGCCGTGCGTTACATCGCGGCGGAGTTGGGGCCGAAGGGTATCCGGGTTCACGCGATTTCACCTGGTCCGCTCGCCACGCGCGCCGCCTCGGGTATTCCTGATTTCGACGCGCTGATGGACAAGGCGCAGTCGAAGGCGCCGACCCGCAGCCTCGTCAGCATCGATGACGTTGGCAACGCGACGGCATTCCTGGCGCTTGACGGTGCAAAACTCATTACCGGCACCGTCATGTATATCGATGGTGGTTATCACATCATCGATTGAGGGCATTTGCTCCCCTCGCCGCGACCGGGGCCTCACCGATAATGCAACGCGATCAGCTCCGCGACGCAGGCAGGCCGTGCGCCGCCTTCGATCTCGATCACAAGGTGATAGTGCACGCGCAAGCCGTCCGGCGGCACATCCTCGGCTTCGGCGATGGTGACGCGGCCGCGCAGCCGCGAGCCCGCCGGCACCGGCGCAAGGTAGCGGATGCGATCCGCTCCGTAGTTGAGAGTATTCCTCAATCCCTTCAACCCGATCACCGATCGTATGAACAGCGGGGCAAGCCCGAGCGACAGCAGCCCGTGGGCGATGGTGGTGCCGCCGGGCAACTCTTTTTTGGCGCGCTCCCGATCGACGTGGATCCACTGCTCGTCGCAAGTCGCTTCGGCGAACAGGTTGATGCGGTCCTGGGTGACCTCGATCCAGTCGCTGACGCCGATCTCGGTGCCAACTGCGGACTTGATCTCGTTGAAGTCGCTGAATACCCGCATGTTCGTTACCCCGTCAGATCGTCATTTCCGGAACCGTGTCGGGAATGACGAGTTCGGCTTCCGTCACCGCCATGACCTCAGCGACCGTGAGCCCGGGAGCGGTCTCCATCAACGTCGCCTTGCCGTCCGGAAAGCCGATCACGGCGATGTCGGTGACGACGAGGTCGATTGTTCGCGACGACGTCAGGGGCAGGGTGCATTTTCTGACGATCTTCGATTTCCCCCTCGCGGCATGCTGCATCGCCACGATGACGCGTTTGGCGCCGCTGACGAGGTCCATCGCGCCACCCATGCCTGGCACCATCTTGCCTGGGATCATCCAGTTGGCGAGGTGCCCTTCGGCGTCGACCTGAAGGCCGCCGAGCACGGTCACGTCGACATGGCCGCCGCGGATCAATCCGAACGACATCGCACTGTCGAAGGTGCAGGCCCCCGGAAGCGCGCTGATCGGTCGTCCACCTGCATTGGTCAGAAGGGGATGGGCCAACCCTTGCTCCGGGATCGGACCGGTGCCGATCAGTCCGTTCTCGGACTGGAAGAACACCTTGATGTCTGATGGTACGTAGTTGGCCACCAGCGTTGGAATGCCGATCCCGAGGTTCACCAGGTGGCCGGTGCGAAGCTCGCGTGCCACGCGGCGGCCGATGATCTCTTGTGCATCCATGGTTCACTCGTTCGCTATGAGATAGTCGACAAGCGGCGCCGGTGTGACCACATGGTCGGGCGCGATGACGCCGACCGGAACGATGTGCTCGGCAGTCACGATCACGGTATCGGCGGCCATCGCCATGACGGGATTGAAGTTGCGCGCGGTCAGCGCATAAGAAAGGTTGCCGAGGTAATCGGCGAGGAAGGCGTGGACCAGCGCGAATTGGGCTCGCAATGCGATCTCGAGCAGGAACGCTTTTCCGTCGATCTCGATCTGGCGTTTTCCTTCGGCAACCGTCGTTCCGACGCCGGTCGGCGTGAGCACGCCGCCAAGGCCGCAGCCTCCGGCGCGGATGCGCTCCACCAACGTCCCCTGCGGAATCAGGTCGACGGCAATCTGGTTGGCCAGCATCTGCTGCTGCGCTTTGGGATTGAGGCCGATGTGGCTTGCGGTCAGGCTTGAGACCAGGCCGGCATCGAACAGTTTGCCGATGCCCTTTCCGGGTATCGCCGCGTCATTGGAGATCAAGGCAAGGCCCGTCTTGTGCTGGCGTACGACTTCGTCGAGCAGGCGTTCCGGCGTCCCGACGCCCATGAAGCCGCCGACCATGATGCTCGCGCCGGCCGGGATCTTCGCAACGGCTTCTTCGACGGAAATAGCCTTCATGATTGGCACTCCGGCCGGCACGCGATTGATCGGGGCGGTACCCGCGCGATGCTGGTCCCCGCTCATCGCGTCGCTTTGATCTGTATCAAGGGTATTCGCCGGAGCGATGGATACCGGTTATCCGGCATCCGCGTCTTGCGCTCTTGGGTGAGCAGGACGGCTGGATTGCGCTTGCCGACCTCGAGACAATGGGGAAAGCTGTGAGGGACCGTCGACTGGCCATCGTGCCCGGCACCGGCATGGATCTCGAATTGGCTGCGCTCTATGACGGCTGGTTCGGCGGCCTCGCGAAATAGACGGAACCTTTAGTAGATTTCATCAAGAGAGGAGGATGCAATGTCGGACCCCCAAGTGGCAGCGGACAATGTTCGGGCGATGCTCACCGAGAATCTCAGTCGTGTTCGCAAGGCCAATTCGGATTATTTTGACATGCTTGAGAAGGGGATGAGCTCCTCGCAGCTTCCGATTGCCGGGCAGGCCAAGCAGTTTTGCGATCATATGCGGCGCCAGACTTCGGCGACCTTCGACCTCTGCGACCGGCTGATCCAGGCCAAGGACGTGCCTGATGTAGTCAGAATTCAGTCCGAGTTCTTCCAGGACCAGATGCGAGCGCTGATGGAACAGGGGAGGAGCATGGGCGAATCGGCCATGAAAGCCGCAACCGGCGTGTTTACTCCCAAGAGCTGATTTGCCTTGCGGGCCCGGTGCTGGCTGTGGCCCTTCAATTCGTGGTCGTCGCAACCATCAGCGGATCCAACATCATGATCCACGCGATGGTGACCGTCGCTGTGGTCGCCATCGCCCGTATTGCAGAGCGACGACACCGGGAGGGCCGTTCAGTTCTGCAGATCGAGGCCAGCCAACTGGGGCCGGTCCAACAGCACGATCTGGCGCTGGTTGTTGCCGATGAATCCGAGGATACCGAGCTCGTGTAGCCGCGACAGGGCGCGAGAGACCGTCTCCAGCGTCAGGCCGAGATAATCAGCGATGTCGCGGCGGCACATCGGCAGCGCCAAGACGCCGGCCGCGGTCAGGCGCTTGTCCATTTCGAGCAGGAAGGCGACAACGCGCTCGAGCGACGTCTTGCGGCCGAGCAGCAGCATGTGATCCTCGGCATGCTGCAGGTTGTTCGTGGTCATGTTCAGCAGGTTGCGGGCGACCATGGCGTCGCTCTCGGCTACTAGTTCAAGGCTGCGACGCTTCACCAGGCGCACCGCGGTGTCGACGATCGCTTCGGCCGTGAAGCGATGCTCGCTGCCGTTCTCCAGCCCGAAGATATCGCCGACCAGGTGAAACGAGCCAATCTGGCGGCGGCCGTCTGAAAGCAGCTTGTAGCTTCGCACCGCGCCAGACTTGACCTGGTAGACGTAATCGGCAGGCTCTTTCTCGCCGTAGATCTCTGTCCCTTTCTTGTACGTAAATTCGTTGAGGGTCATCATCGGGCTGGAAGCGCTCGCCATGCCGAACGCGCCGAGCATATTAGGTAGGGACGCTGCCGGATCGATGTTAACATAGGAAAACATGGCCCAACTCCTCACCTGAACGTCACGAATTCTATCAGTCTTTAGAACTATTGCGCTGCAAGAATTCGGTATCGGGTCCGGTCTCGCCAAGGTTGATCTGCGACGAAGGCAGCATTCCTAATCATTGTCCCACGGACCATTGTACTATGGGACAAGTAGGCAATGGTGTCGGACTGGCGGCGAGATTGCCGGTCACGGTGCGGCTCCATGCCTCCTCGGAGGGAAAATTGCCTGGCCTCGTTCACGTGGTTGATGACGATGCGTCGTTTCGGACGGCCATTGAGCGGCGGCTGAAGCTCGCCGGTTATGAGGTCGCAACCTATCCGTCCGCTCAGCAGCTACTGGATCGTCTGTCGGACAATGAGCGGCTGGGATGCATCCTGCTCGATGTGCGGATACCCGGCCTGAGCGGTCCCGAACTGCAGGATCGTCTCAGCGAACTCGGTTCGACGCTGCCGATCGTGTTCCTCACCGGGTACGCCGACACGGCGACGACCGTGCGGGCAATCAAGGCCGGCGCTGAGGATTTCCTGACCAAACCAGTGTCTTCGGCACAGTTGATCGATGCAATCGAGCGCGCGATTGCCCGTCACGAGGCAACGCGCAGCCAGCGCATCAGGCTCGATTCCCATCGCTCGCTGCTTGCGAGATTGACCCCGCGCGAGCGACAGGTGTTCGAGTTGATCGTGCGCGGCAAGATCAACAAGCAGATCGCGCATCAATTGGGAACAACCGAGCGCACGGTGAAAGCACATCGCCACCAGGTGATGGAAAAGATGCAAGTGCACTCGCTCGCCGAATTGGTGTCGATCGCGGAACGGCTCGGCGTGCTCGACTCAAGCAACGATGCAGCCCGTTAGCGTTCGAAATCGAAGTATCCAATCTCGCAGGAAAGATGCGCAAACGCTCCCGGTTCCCTCAGGACACCTGTACGAACGGACAATATCACATCTTAATGACAGCGCGTATCAGGCGCGTGTGAAATCAGCATGGTTTCTCGGCTCGCGGTCAGGTCGCCTTCTGCAGAAGATAGCCGAAAACATCCTCGAAAAGCTGAAGCCATCACCTTGTCGAATCGAAGATCTGTTCTTGTCGTAGATGACGACCGATCCATGCTCAGGAGCCTTAAGCGTCTGCTGGGGCAGCACGGTTTTGACACGACGCTGTTCGATTCCGCCAGCGCGCTGCTTGGCCACGGCGATTTCGGCCGCGCCTTCTGCATCATCCTGGATATCAATCTGAATGGTCAATCCGGCATCGATCTGCGTCGCCGGCTCCTGGACAAGGGCATCACCCTGCCGGTCATCTATATCACTGGCAATGATAGCCACGCGAACCGCACGGCGGCGACGGAGTCGGGATGTGTCGCTTACCTGACCAAGCCGTTCTCGGCAAAATCGCTGATCGAGCCGATCGAAAAAATGGCAGCCGCTATCGCCTAGCGGAGCTTGCCGATATTCACTCATCAATATCCTGTTCGAAAAGGCGTGCCGGTGCGCCTCTGCGCACGGCCGCAAATTGATCGAGCGGGAGTAGCGTCCTCACCGAAAGCAAGTTCGTGTCGACCACTTGCAGAAGGAGTTTCTTGCCGGAGTCCATGTCGTGAAGCAGGTTTAGGTCGGCGAGGTCACCCGCAATGCAGGTGTTGGTGAGACACCACGTGAACGGAAGTCGATAGGTCGTACCCTGATCGACGGTGAGCGTGGCGCCGGCTGGCAGATAGAGGCCGACCGGCAGGAAAAGCTGTAGCCGCGCGCCGCTATTGTCCTCGCGCTCGGTCAGATAGACACGAACCGCGGTCTGGCCGGTATTGAAACTGCCGCTGATGGTGGTGCGGCAGACCATCTTGGCGCCGCCGGGCTTGAAGCAGACCTTCTCCCAGTCGCCGAACCTGATGTCGCGCGCTTCACGTTGGCCGCGAAGCGCGATTTCGGGCTCCCCGGCTTGCGCACCAGTCGGCACCTTTTGTCCATTCGCCGGCCCGGCCGCGATCATCGCTGATAATATCAGGGCGGCGAACAGGATCGAAAACGGTTCGGGAGGCTGCATCGTCATGGCTGTGCTCCTCAGCGCCGATCACCGTCGCTACTTGTGCCCGTCCAGGAACGCACCGACGAGCGGCGCCCAGATCGGAATGGAGTCGGCTGAGCCGACCAGGAAATGTCCATCGTCGCCGAACGGCGGAAGAAGGTGGTATTCGGCGTTGCCGCCTGCGGCGGTGAACGCCTCGTGCATCCGTTTCGACAGCGTCGGGCCGAAGAACGTGTCGTTTGCAATGTAGATCCAGAGCATCGGCACCCGCGAGGTACGGCCGAATTCACTGATAGCCTCGACCAGTCTGTCCGGGGCGCAATTGTTGTTCGGCTTGCCATCGACGCGGCCGCCGCGTCCGGCAGCAAAGGTGATGATGGCTTTCACCTGCGGCGGGTTCACGCTTGAAAGCGCGATCGACGCCCAGCCGCCGGCCGATTGGCCGATCACGATGACATCCTTCGGCACGATCTTCTTCTCGGCAGCCATATAGTCGATGATCCAGAGGTCGAGCTGCGCAACAGCCATGCCGGCGTCGCGGAAATTGGGATTGGTGCAATTGCCGATCTTGGAGAAGAACGGTCCGTAGAGCCCGCGCTCGGGTATGTCGATGGCCGAGGCGCCGTAGCCCGACCCGACCGGTGCCACCACGAGGTAGCCGCGTCGCGCGAACCACATGGCGGCGTCGCGGAATTCGACCAGCGGAAAGAAGCTGCGCTGCACCGGGTCAAGTGACACGCCGTGGTTCATGATGGCGAGCGGGAAAGGGCCGCCGCCGACCGGACGCACCACATAGGCGATGGTCGGCAAGACGAGCGGTAGCGCCCAGACTTCCTCCTGAATGTGCACGACAGCGTTCTGATCGTCAGGGCGAGCCGGCGCGATCTGGCTGAGGACAACGAACAGCATTATCAGGAATCGTGAGCAAGCCTGACCCATATCAGAGCTCCGCTGTTACGAGGCGAGTTGACGGATCGAATCCGAAGCGACGCTTGATCCAGATCAATCCCGCTTGGCCGCAGGCCGTCGTTCATCGGAGCATTTCGGCGACCGCTATAGCGCCTCGTGACAGGCCAATTCACATGAAGTCATCGTCATCTCAGCAACCGGGATGGACGCGGCTCTTTCCGCCGGTGGAGTGGCTTACAAACTATCGGCTTTCCTTTCTGCCTTCGGACGCCGTCGCGGGAATTACGCTCGCCGCCTACGCGATACCGGTTTCGCTCGCTTATGCGGCGCTCGCCGGACTGCCGCCGCATGTCGGAATCTACGGCTATCTGCTTGGCGGCGTCGGCTATGCGCTCCTCGGCTCCTCGCGTCAGCTTGCGATTGGTCCGACATCCGCGATCTCGCTCATGATCGCCGGCTCGGTCGGGGCTTTGGCCGCGGGCGATCCGGCGCGATACGCCGGCATCGCGAGCCTGGTGGCCTGCGCAGTGGCGTTGCTCTGCCTGATCGCCTGGCTGTTCAAGCTGAGCCTTCTGGTACGCCTGATCAGCGACAGCATCCTGGTGGGATTCAAGGCGGGCGCCGGGCTGACGATCATGATGACCCAGCTACCCAGCCTGTTCGGTGTCGCCGGCGGTGGCCACAACTTTTTTGACCGGGCTGTTCGGCTCGCCGGGCAGCTCGGCGACGTCCACTTGCTCGTTCTGACGATCGGTCTTGCTGCGCTGCTGCTGTTGTTGATCGGCGAACGCGTCCTGCCGGGCAAGCCGGTTGGACTCGCCGTCGTCGCACTGTCGATTCTGGTCGCATCGATATTTGGCCTGCCGGCGCTCGGAGTGCCGATCACCGGGGCGATCCCGCAAGGGCTGCCGGCGTTTGCAGTGCCGTCATTCGGACTGTCGGAGCCTGAAGAGTTGTTTCCGATCGCGGCCGGCTGTCTGTTGCTCGCCTATGTCGAGGGGGTTTCCGCAGCGCGGAGCTTCGCGGCCAAGCATGGCTACGGCCTCGATGTCCGGCAGGAGTTTCTGGGACTGGGTGCGGCCAACCTCGCGGCGGCGTTCGGCCACGGCTATCCGGTTGCCGGCGGCCTATCGCAATCTGCGGTGAACGACGCGGCTGGGGCCCGTACGCCTTTGGCGCTGGTGCTCTGCTCGGTCACGCTCGCGCTGTGTCTGCTGTTCTTCACGGGACTGCTGACAAATCTTCCCAAGGCGGTGCTCGCTGCCATCGTTCTTGCCGCCGTATACAGGCTGGTCGATATCCCGGCGCTGCTGCGCATGTGGAAAATCAGCCGGATCGATTTCTATGCTGCGGCGATCGCGCTCGCCTCGGTGCTGCTGCTTGGAATCCTGCAAGGCGTGCTGCTTGCGGCACTCGCATCCATCTTCCTGCTGCTCGTCCACGCGTCGCAACCGAATGTGGCGTTTCTCGGACGGCTCCCTGGAACCGGCCGTTATTCGGACAGCGCCAGGCATCATGGGGTGGAGCCGCTGGCCGGCGTCATCGCATTCCGTCCTGAAGCATCGCTGCTCTACGTCAACGCCGAGACGATCCTCGACGCCGTCCTGGCTGCGCTCCGAAAATCGTCGGGTATCAAGCTGGTGGTCTGCGATCTCTCGGCATCGCCCTTCATCGATCTGGCCGGGGCGCGCATGTTGCATGATCTGCATGACGAACTGGCAGATCGTGAAGTGACGTTCTGCATCGTCGGCGCTCATGGCCAACTGCGCGACCTGTTGCAGGCAGATGGGCTGGCGGAAAAGACCGATAGCCGCAACTGGATGCGGACGCTCGACAGCGTGCTTGGCGAGAGCAACGCCGTCGGATGATCGATCGCCTGAGGACCTCGCCACGAGTTACGCGGCATTGACTTGGATCAAAGGGGCAGCGGAGGGAGCCAGCACGATCAAACGTCGGCGTTCACGACGATCGGAGAGATCCGCCGTCGAGCGCGTCTGACGCGAGAAGTAGTGTTGGAAAAATTTCTCTAAATCGCTCTTGGAGGTAAATCATGAGACAAGTTGGGGTGATCGCGCTGATGGCAATGCTGGCCTTGGCAGGACTGAGTACGCCGTCGCGGGCGGAGACCGGCCAGGTTGCAGTCGTCTTCACCAAAGGCGGCTTTGTCATCGGCGTCGGCGGCGGCGAGGGCGTGCTGATACTCCGCGGCAAACGTTATCCATTCACTGTTTCCGGCATGAGCGTTGGCTTTACGATCGGAGCCTCGACCACCAAGTTTGTTGGGCGTGCGCTGAATTTGCGGGGGCCTGAGTCCATCGAAGGCAGCTACGCCGTGGTCGGCGCCGGTGGCGCCGTTGCCGCCGGCGCCGGAGGCGTTCAGTTGCAGAATGCCAATGGCGTGATCTTGCAGCTCAGCGGTCCGAGGATTGGCGCCGAAGTGTCAGCAGCCGTCGGTGGCGTCACCATACGATTGAAATAATCGCGGGGCGGGCCAGGGCTGCGTTGCCCTGGTCCGCTTCTCGGGGGGCGAGGAGCTCTTGTGCAATGCGCGAGAGTCAATCCGCCCAAGGAGCGTCCTCCTGCCAGTCTGGACGGTGGATGGAAGCGGACATTCCGGCTTTCAGAGTTGTCAGCGAGGTTGGGGCTGCGCTCCCGGAGCGCCACTCTGCCCTCCTCCTGGCTGCATGGAGCGCGCCCGCTCAAGGAGCGTCAGAGTGGTGTCAACGCATGCCTTCATGGAGTCTTGTGGATCGCAGCGCACTGCCACTATCGAGTCGCCATTCCGCAGGAAGAACGAGGCGCCGCCTCGGCGCGCTCCCCCGCGACCAGATTCGCCGATCGCTCGCAGAACATCGTCCAGATCACGATCCATTCGGGAGCGTGATGAGTCTCGCTGATCTGAGCTGGGAGCGTTCTGACTGAAGGCGGGCGGAGAGATAAGCAAAAGCGTGACGGTGAGGGCAAAGGCTTTATTCATCGTGCGTCTCCTCATTGTGAGCGAGTTGAGACGCCGGAGCGGAACGATCCTGGTCGTGATCCGCTCCGGCTCACCCCTGAGATGCTCAGTCGCGGCACACGCGCCTACGAATGATAAGGATAAAGTCGCGGTCCTCATCGCTCAAGCTGCGGGTAAGGAAATAGCACCCTCCTCCCTCACCTCCACCGCGTCGTTCGGCCAACCTCTCGGCGAGCCGCCCCCGTAGACCGCCGTGCCAGCCCCCATCGTCCTCATCCTCCTCGCGATCACGCCACTGGCCCATCCGCTCGCGCAGGCGGCCCCGCATCTCCTGTCGATCTCGCAGAAGGTCGATAATGAGATCCCGCAAGTCTTCGCGCGTTTGAATCCGGTCTCTCAGAAGGTCTCTCAAATCGCTGCCCACATCGCCGTCCCTGCCGTGCCATCCTTGGGCTGATGCGGGGCTCGTTGTCGTGCAGACAAGTGGGGCAGATGCAGCAATCGCTAGAACTGCTGCGGCAATCAATGGCAGCCGTGTCATTGCGCTCTCCTCTTGTTGCGGACAAGATTCGAAGATCGAATGATTGCTTATGCCGCCGTTGGCAAATCGCGACGGATGGCGAGATGACCCTCGAACCTATCCCTGCTCGGCCGAAATGGTCGGCCATTATTAACGCTATTCGTGCGCGGTGGTCGCTCCCTTGACATAAATCAAGCTGGCGTTGCGAGTCCGGATGGCGGACGGTTGAGAAAAGCTCGGAATTTGGAACTTGGCCGCATCCGGTCAGTACCGCTCAGCAACAAACGCCATCCCGCGCAGCCCGGTCTGATCGTTGTAGCGTCCTTTGCTGGAGCGCTTGGGCAGCCTGACCTTGTTCCGGCGAACGCGCTTGTACGGGATCATGTCCAAGATATGCGAGATGCAGTTCAGCCGTGCCCGCCGTTTGTCGTCGGAGCGGATGATGTGCCATGGCGCATGTTTCGAGTTGGTGGCCTTGAACATCAGGTCGCGTGCCCGCGAGTAGGCGTACCAGCGTCGATAAGATTCCGTATCCATCGGGCTCAGCTTCCATTGTCGCAGCGGATCGTTGATCCTTGCCCTGAATCGTCGCTCCTGTTCCTCCATCCCCACTTCGAGCCACAGCTTGATTAGGACGATGCCGGCCTCAACGACGTAGTGCTCCACGGTAGGGCACAGCTCGAGGAAGCGCTTGTGCTCGGCGGGGCTGCAGAAGCCCATCACATATTCGACCCCGGCCCGGTTGTACCAGCTCCGGTCGAAAATGACGATTTCGCCCCCGGCAGGGAAATGCTGCATGTAACGCTGGATGAACATCTGCGTCTTTTCGCGATCCGAAGGCGCAGGGAGGGCGACGACGCGAAACACGCGCGGGCTGACCTTTTCCGTGATCGCCTTGATCGTGCCTCCCTTGCCCGCCGCGTCCCTGCCCTCGAACAGGATGATGACGCGGGCCTGGTTCGCTTTCACCCATTCCTGGAGATGGCATAGCTCGACCTGGAGCTTCTCCAGTTCCTTCTCATAGATCTTTCGCTTCATCCGTGCGGCGGGCGCATCTGCCATATCCGGGCTTCCACTGCTTCAGATCGTCTCGAATCGGCTGGCCGCTTAATCGCCCCAGGCGATGGTGACGCCGATGTCGCCGGGCACCCCGCCGGGAAAATCGATGACCTGATAGCGGATGCGATAGCCGCGCGGCTTCAGGTAGTCGGTCCAAAGCTGGTAGATCTCCTTGGGAATCCCGGTCAGCGTGGCTTCCCAGCCCGCTTCCATCTGGTTGATGGCGCGGCCCCTGTCGGTGCACAGCGTATTCGGGAAGCGATACACCAGGACCTCGGTCAATCCGTTCCGCACGGCACGCTGGATGATGGTCGATGCCAACTGGATCTTTTCCTCCTCGGACTTGCCCGAGGGCCGGCTGAGCCGCTCGATCAGTGCTTTCTTCTCGGCCTCGGCGGCGGCCGCGCGGCGGACATACTCATCCGCCTTTTCCGCCTCGCGGAGGGCGGCCTCCTTCTGGATCTGGCTGGCGCTGGGGATCAGGTCATCAATGTTCGCGGGCATGGCTGACATCTCCTGAGTGGCCGTTTCCAATGGTCGTTCGCAAAAGGCTAGGGCCGGGTAGGGGCGCACCTTTGATCCAGATCAAGCGACCTCCCGGGCGGCGGTATCCAGATTGAACGGTCAAACCCAATTCCTGACCGGGAGAAGCAGTTGAGCGACCAGCTTCATCCAATGGCACCCCACCATCTGCCTTTTTTCATCACCCCGCCGAACGAGGTCGACGTGCTGATGGTTGTCATGGGGATCTTCCTGGTGGCCGTCCTGCTCTGGGTCGGCACGCTCTATTGGCGCCTGCACAGCCTGCCCGAGCGGATGGCGCACAAATCGCAAAAGCTGCAGTTCGAGATCGTCGCGGTCCTCGGCTTACTGGCGCTTTTCACGCACATCCACCTGTTCTGGGTCGCGGCGCTGTTGCTCGCCATGATCGATCTTCCCGACTTCAGCACGCCGCTGCGCAGCATTGCCGGCTCGGTGGAGAAGATAGCGAGTGTCGCAGCGGATGAAGGCGGCGCGGCAAAGCCTGAAACCAAACCGGATCCGGCAGTTCCGGCAGCCTCATCGGAGACGAAGGCAAGGGAGCCCAGCAATGCTTGAGCTCATGATCTGCTCCCTCGTGACCATCCTTCCAGACTATCTCTATCGCCGCTACGTCCAGGGCAAGCGCTTCGGCAAGGAGATCACATTCTTCTCGGTCTGGTTCGAGCTGAGGTGGGGCATCACCAGTTGCCTGATGCTCACGATAGCGCTGATCACCATGATCTTCTATTTCCACCCTGCCACCGACAGCGCCACGCTATTCTTCCGGACGATCCCTATCCTCCCGGAAACCTCCGGACGCGTCGCGGAAGTCAATTTCGGCTTCAGTGCTCCGGTGAAGAAAGGCGATGTGATCTTCAGGCTGGACAATTCGAAGCAGGAAGCGGCCGTTGAGACAGCCAAGCGCAAAGTCGCCGAGGTCGATGCTGCGCTGGTGGCGGCGGAGGCCGACGTCGTCAAGGCCGAGGCGCAGACACAGGAAGCCAGGAGCGCGCATCAGCAAGCGAAGGACGAATTGGATACCAAGAGCGACCTGCAGCGCCGCAATCCCGGCATCGTGCCGCAGCGCGATATTGAAAAACTTCAAGTCCTGGTCGATCAGCGGCAAGCCGGGATTGATGCCGCAGTGGCTACCAAGCAGTCTGCGACCCTTCGGCTCTCAACACTGCTGCCGGCGGAGAAGGCAAGCGCCGAAGCCAGCTTGGCGCAGGCCCAAGTGGATCTGGACAAGACTTTCGTTCGCGCCGGCGTCGATGGGCGTGTGGAGCAGTTCCTTCTTCGCGTCGGTGACGTCGTCAATCCGCTGATGCGGCCGGCCGGGATCCTTATCCCGGAGGGGGCGGGGCGGCGGGTCTTGCAGGCCGGGTTCGGCCAGATCGAGGCGCAGGTGATGAGGGAAGGCATGGTGGCGGAAGCGACCTGCATCTCAAGACCGTGGGTCATCATTCCGATGGTGGTCACGACGGTCCAGGATTACATTGCCGCCGGCCAGTTCCGAGGTGGCGAGCAACTGCTCGAAGCGCAAAACATCCTCCGGCCGGGGACCGTCCTGGTGTTCATGGAGCCGCTCTTTAAGGGAGGTCTCGAAGGGGTCACGCCGGGCAGCAGTTGCATCGTCAACGCCTACACCAGCAATCATGAGGAAATTTCCAACAAGGAAACCAGCGCGGGCCGCCGCATCGCGCTGCACGTGGTCGACGGCGTGGGACTGGTGCACGCATTGCTGCTGCGCATCCAGGCGCTGCTGTTGCCGATCAAGACCCTGGTGTTCACCGGCCATTGATGCGTGGTGAGGACGGAAAGCGCTTGAGAGTTTCGGGGTAGGGGGCATGACATGAATCGACTTCGCAGGTCCCTGGTGCTTGGGGCAACATTGGCCGCTTCCGTCTTCGGACTATCAGAGAAGGCGACCGCGTTCGATCTCACAGGCGCATGGGTCACGAGCGCCGACCAATGCAACAAGGTATTTGCGCGCAAGGGAAGGGCAAGACAGGTCACCTTCACCAGATTTCCCGGCGTCTATGGCGGTGGCTTCATCGCCGAGCCTGATCGCCTGAGAGGCAAGTTCGAGAACTGTTCGATCAAGTCCAGGAAGGACGACGGCCAGAACATCAACATCGTCGTGAGCTGCGCCAATGGCATCATGCTCTCAAACGTGCAATTCTTCCTGAAAGTGGTCGATGACAACAGCGTCACGCGGCTGTTTCCCGGCATCGAAGGCATGGAGGTCACGTACCATCGGTGCCAGCTTTAGGCCGGACTGTTGAGGCCGTAGGCTGCGGTGCAATTTTGGCGCTAGAAATGGGATAGGGTGCAGCCGTCAAACGGTGAGGTTGGCGGGGAGAAAGATGAGCAGACGCATCCTCGTTGATGCGGTCAGCATAGGCCGGGCAGTTGTTGCCCTGCGCCTCTGTATCTGTCTGCTGGCGTGGGTTGCCATCCTGCCCCGGCCGGCAAGCGCCGTTCCACGCGGCGAACCGAAACGCATGCTGCTGCTCCATTCGTTCGGGCGAGACTTCCGACCATGGAGCGAATTTGCCCGGGCCATCCGGGCGGAGCTCGAGCGCCAATCGCCGTGGCCGCTGAACCTCCAGGAACAGACGCTACTGGCGGCGCGATTCAACAATTCGGGCTCGGAAGCGCCCTTCGTCGATTATCTGCGCGCGCTCTATCAGGGTGCGGCGCCCGACATTGTGATCAGCATCGGGGCACCTGCGGCCGGGTTCGTCCAGAAATACCGCGCGGAGCTCTTCCCAGGGACGCCCATGGTCCTGACGGCGGTCGAACAGCGATTGGTGAACCGCGCCGGACTCACAGACAACGACACGGTCATTTCGGTCCACAATGATTTCTCAACCTTTTTCGCCAGCATTCTTAAGCTCCTGCCGGAGACGCAGACGATTGCCGTCGTGATCGGCGCCTCGCCCCTGGAGAAGTTCTGGCTCGAGGAAGCAAAAAGGGAAGCGAAGCCGTTCGAAAGTCGGGTCGCATTCGTGTGGTACGCGGACCTGTCATTCCAGGAAATCCTGCAGCGGGCGAGCGCACTTCCGCCGCACACCGTCCTATTCTGGGGCCTGATGTCGATCGACGCGGCGGGTGTCGCCCATGAGGGCGATCTTGCACTGCGCAGTCTTCATGCGGTCGCGAATGCCCCGATCTTTTCCTTCCAGGAAGCCTTTTTCGGTCAGGACACGGTCGGCGGCCCGATGCATTCCATCAGCGCATCGAGCGAGAAAACCGTCAACGCCGTGATCCGGATTCTCGGTGGCGAGAAGCCGGCCGACATCAAGATCGAGCCGATTGGATTTGCAGCTCCGAAATACGACTGGCGCGAGCTGCAACGCTGGGGCATCAGCGAGAGCAACCTGCCCGCGGGAAGCGAAATCCTGTTTCGCGAGCCGACATTCTGGGAAAGATATCGATGGCAGGTCGCGCTCATCGCGAGCGTGATTCTGGTGCAGGCTGGCCTGATCAGTGGATTGCTCCATGAACGTCGTCGCCGTCGCCTCGCTGAGGTCGAAGCGCGGCAACGGCTGGCGGAGCTTGCGCGGGTCAACCGCTATTCGGCTGCCGGAGAGATGGCGACCTCGCTCGCACATGAGCTGAACCAGCCGCTCGGCTCCATTCTCACCAATACTGAAACGGCGGAGCTGATGCTGAAATCGGTGTCGCCAGATCTCGACGAAATACGAGAAATCCTGGCCGACATCAGGCGTGATGATCAGCGGGCGAGCGAAGTGATCCGCCGTCTTCGCAACATGCTGAAAAGGGCGCCAATTGAAGTTAGCGAGATTGATCTCAACGAGACCGTGAAGGAAGCCGTCGGCGTCATTTCAGCTTCGGCCGAAGGCCGCGATGTGATGCTGAAATATGTTCCGGCTCCAATGACGCTGCGCGTCAAGGGCGATTCCATCCAACTTCAGCAGGTTGTCCTCAATCTCATCATGAACGCGATCGACGTTATATCGGAATCGCAAAGCGAGAAGCGGGAGGTGATCGTCGCGATGGGCATCTCGGATGAACAGGCCGAGATCCTGGTCGGTGATACCGGCCCGGGCGTCGCCGACGATCATCTGAAGGATGTCTTTGAGCCGTTCTTCACCACCAAGACGCACGGCATGGGCATGGGACTCGCGATCGCCCGCACGATCGTGGAAGCGCACCACGGCCGGATCACCGTGGAAAACCGGAGCGGTAGCGGGGCGCTGTTCCGCATCAAACTGCCACTTGCTCGCTGACCTTCGGCGCGACCGGTCTGCCCCGGGAGTTGGTCCCAATCCTGGTGTCCGCGCGAACATGTCGCGTCGCAGCAATCTCGTTATCCAGATGAACGGCGCTTGGTTTCTTTGATCTCGATCAAGAGACGCGCATGCCCTGGACTGATGCTTGCGGCATGTGAGGCTCATGGAGGTTGTGATGTCTCGTTGCGGCAGGATCTTGCTCGCGCTCGCACTGTTTCTGTTGGCTCCCGTCGCAGCCTTTGCGCAGGCGACCAGTTCTCCGCCCGATCAGGGCGGTCAGCCGCAGGGGGCGTCACAGGCTGCGCCGAGCGAACAATTGTTGAAGCCTGAACAGCTCGAGGCGCTGGTCGCGCCGATTGCACTCTATCCCGACGACCTCCTGGCGAACGTGCTCGCGGCGTCGAGCTATCCGCTGGAGATCGTGCAGGCCGACCGTTGGGTGACCTCGCACAAGAACCTGAAGGGCGATGCACTGAAGAACGAGGTCGACAAGCAGTCCTGGGACGACAGCGTGAAGGCATTGGTCAGCACCGCAGCGGTTCTTTCGATGATGAGCGACAAGATCGACTGGACCAAGAATCTTGGCGATGCCGTGCTCGCGCAGCAGCCAGATGTCATGGACGCGATCCAGCGGCTCCGCGCCAAGGCCCAGGCCAACAACAAGCTGGTGACGACCAAGCAGCAGAAGGTCAGCGTGCAGACCCAGGACAACAAGCAGGTGATCGTCATCGATTCGGCTGACCCAAATACGATGTACGTTCCCTATTACGATCCGGCCACCGTCTACGGCACGTGGCCATATGCGGACTATCCGCCCTATTACTTCGGCTACCCATCTTATATTGGCGCGGGCGTGATCGCGGCGGGCCTTGCCTTCGGTACTGCCTGGGCGATCGGCCGCTGGGGTAATTATTGGGGCGGCGGCTTCAATTGGGGCAACCGCAACCTCTACGTCAACCACTACAACAGGGTCACCAACGTCGGAAACAATTGGCAGCACAACCCGGCGCATCGGCAAGGCGTCCGATACAACAACGCCAATGTTCAGCAGCGTTTCGGCAACAACAACCTGAAGGCAGGAAGTGCCAACCGGATGGATTTCCGCGGCCGCGGCGGCGAGCAGGTGCTGCGTCCCGGACAGGATCGACCCGGCGGCGATGATCGCGCTGGTGATCGCGGCCGCGAGGGCGTCGCCTCTCGTGATCGTCCCGGCGGAGATCGCGCCAATCGCCCAGCCGCGGCCGATCGCGCCAAAGCAGGTGGCGCTCGTGCGGGGGCTGCTGACCGCGGTCGCAATGCGGCGCGTGGCGGCGGCGGCCGCGACACCGCCTTCAAAAATGTGTCATCCGGCAGGGCTGCCAATCTGCAGGCCGCTCGAGGCCAGGCAAGCTTTGCCGGACGGGCGGGAGGCGCTGTTGCCTTAGCCGGCCGCGGGGGCGGTGGTTTCCAGGGCGCCGCGATTCGCGGGGGCGGTGGAGGTTTCCGTGGCGGAGGCGGCGGGGGCTTCCGTGGCGGAGGCGGACGGCGCTCCGATATCGCGCTGAAGCATGACGTCGTGCTGCTCGGCCACCTCGCCAACGGTCTTGGCTACTACCGCTTCAGCTATCTCGGCAGCAACAAGTCCTACGTCGGTGTGATGGCGCAGGAAGTGCAGGGCATCATGCCGGAAGCTGTCACGCGCGGTAGCGACGGCTATCTCAGGGTCTACTACGACAAGCTCGGATTGAAATTCCGGACCTACGGCGACTGGCTTGCCGCCGGCGCGCGGATTCCCACAGCATCGGAGCCAACACCATGACGATCGTTCAGTCGCTCCGGTTGGCGCGCCCCGCGGCCGCTGTCGCCACCCTCATCATGCTGGCGTTCCCGATCACATCGGCTCACGCACAACAGGCCTATCCTTCGCCGGAGGACGCCGCGGCCGCGCTTGCTGCCGCCGTCAAGACCGGCGAAAAGAGAGCCGTGCTGAAGGTTCTCGGCAAGGACGCCGAGGACATCATCGCGTCAGGCGATGATGTCGCCGACGCCGAGACGCGTGAACGCTTCGTGTCCGCGTATGAAGCCAAGCATTCGATCAAGGCGGAAGGAAACAAGAAGGCAACGCTCATCCTGGGCGCGGATGACTTCCCGTTCCCGATCCCTCTGGTTAACAACAGGGATGGCTGGGAGTTTGATTCCGCCGCGGGTCGCCTCGAGATCCTGTATCGCCGCATCGGACGCAACGAGCTCGATGCCATTCAAACCGCGCTCGCCTTTGTCGATGCCGAGAACGAGTATGCGGACAAGGATCGCACCGGCGACGGCGCCGGGCTCTATGCGCAACGGATTGTCAGCACTCCCGGCAAGAAGGATGGCCTGTTCTGGCGCGATGATCGCGACCAAAGTCCCCTCGGTGAGCTCGCGGCTCAGGCGGCAACGGAAGGCTATAAGGCTGGCGCGGAGGGCAGCGCGCCCTACCACGGCTACTACTTCCGAATCCTGAAAGGGCAGGGGCCCAACGCGCCCGGTGGAGCCGTGAATTATGTCGTTAAAGGCAAGATGATCGGCGGCTTCGGGCTGATCGCCTATCCCGCAGAGTATGGCAATTCAGGTGTCATGACCTTCATGGTCAACCACGCGGGCACCGTTTATCAGAAGGATCTCGGCGAACGCACGGCGGTCATCGCCAAGCGTACGTATCTGTTCGATCCGGACCAGACGTGGAAGAAGGTGGACGCGACGAATCCTTGAAAAACCGGAAACAACTGCAATGGAATCATCTGCAATTCGTCTTGCGGTGATCGCGCTGCTCGCCTTCGTATTTCCGGTAACGTCATCGCAAGCGCAAGCGCCGGGCTACGTGCGGGTCAATTTCGCAAAAGCGGGCCTGCTGGTCGGCGCCGGCGGCGGCACCGGCGTCCTGACATATCGCGGCCGCAACTATCCGTTCCGGGTCTCCGGCCTCAGCCTCGGCGTCACCGCCGGCGCATCCGTCAGCCGGCTGGAAGGTTGGGCCTCCGGCATAGTTGACGTGACCGATTTTGCCGGCACCTATAGCGCGGTCGGCGCCGGCGGCGCCCTGGTTGGCGGCGCAGGCGGCGTCAACTTGAGAAATGAAAAGGGCGTCGTGCTCATCCTGAAGGGGCCGAAAGCGGGAATGGAGTTCGCCGCCAACCTCAGCGGGCTCAGGATTTCGATGAAGTGAGTTATGAGTATCGAAGAGCGGAAGTCATCGGCTCAAGCTGAGCTTCTCCACTTGTGACAAGGAACGAACATTCGTGCCGGAGATGTCGCTCGAAGCGACTCACGCGCTTAGGAACGTCGGCTAGCGTTCGGAGCCTACGCCGGATAACACTCAGGACCAGATCACCCGAAGGCGACATCGGATCAACCGCGGTATCAGAGTCGCATATGGCGGTTAGTTTAGATTTAGTCTTATTCAGGCCGCGACATGTACCGACGTGCTGGTGTCATACGGCATTTTCAGGGGCCCTTCTTTCACCTTGCGGAGAACAAGATACGACGAGATGTTATCCGGCCTGACCTCTGGCAACTTGCGCTTGAGCTTGCGATTCAGCCGCGACCAAAAATCCGTCCTGTATTCGGGCAGCTTGTTGGCCAGCGCTGGAAAGTAGGCTGTATAGTCGCGAACGATGCCATAAATGTCGTTGCCTGCGACGGGACCCTGGTAGGCGAAATCGATCACCTCATATTCGTTATGGCCCGAAAGATCGAACAGGAAGCGCGGCGTGTAGCAGAAATAGCCGTGATCGACATAGCCGGACATCGGCAAATCGTGAACGATATAGCCGCCGACTTTGGTAGCGTCGTGGATCACTCGAAAGGCGTTGAGTTGATCGAAGACATGTTCTGTAGTGCCGAAATTAAGCACCGTGTCGAACGAACTCATCAGATCGTCGGGAATTCTTTCCGTGTTTAGATCGAAGATCCTGGTGCGGTATCCGTTCGCAATGTCGAAAGAGAGATAGGTCAGGCCTGCCTGCTCAAGAACTTCGCCGATAAAGCTTTGGTTTGCTCCTCCGGCCGGTCCATAGCCCGAGCCGTTCGATATCTGGTTGATGGACGCGTCGTCGGGGCTCACCCCGTAGCAGGCGAGGAAGGATCGCAATCCATCCCGGTCTGCTGAATACAGATTGGATGATCCGATATCGAGAACGCGACAGCCAGCCGCAAACAAGCCCCGCCCACGCAGTTCCTCTAGCTTCTGTAGCGTGATCCCCAACGGCGCCTCCCGACAGTCTAGCGTATACAACCAAACCGAGCAATTCTGTGGCAGCTCGGCAATATGACCCGCCTCCCCAGCGCAATGCGGATAACTTCAGCGCGAGCCCCGCGGGGACGACGCGGCCGCTCTATCTTTCTTGTCGGGGCCGCGCAGCGCGATCTTCAGAAGCATCATCCGGCAGCGGCCGTCGCAACGCCTTCGCCTCCTCCCATGGTGGGCGCAGTCACACGTTGCGCCCACCGTCCGTCGTCAAGATCACCGGCGTCGCCTTGGAGTGGATCGGCGCGACGATCGCGTTCGGCTCGGTGGTGAGGAAGCCGTAGACGAGGTGCGGACCCGGGATCGGCTTTGACTTTGTGCCGCGGTCACCTCTGAACTCGGTCCAGATCCCCGCGAAGGCCGTCAGCGGTCTATCGTCGTTCAGCGCGAACCAGGCCACGCCCTTTTTCTTCGTCTCCGGGTTTCGGCTCGGGTGCGTATTCGGCAAAGCTGAATGTTGGCTTCGTGAACCTTGGCGACAAATGCGAGCGCCGCGAGAATACCTGATACTCGCCTAGCCAGCAGGACCGAACCAGCTATGCTGGACACCGCCGCCAAAACGCGAAGTGTCTGCGGGGTGATTAATCAGCCCCTTAAAATTAGTCTGACAACGAGAAGATTAGGGTCTGTCGTCAAGCAGCAACGTTGCGCGCTGCGTGGGATGGAGAACGAAATTAGGCAGGTATCTGATTTTGTTGGCGCACCCGACACGATTCGAACGTGTGACCTTTGCCTTCGGAGGGCAACGCTCTATCCAGCTGAGCTACGGGTGCCTGACGGTTCATTTAGCCGATTGGTCCCCCATCGGCAACGGTCTTGAGGGAACCTCCTCAGGCAAGGGTCACACGTTCGAATCGTGTCGGGTGCGCCAGGATGAAGGTGCCTGCTGTGCCGAACCTGTGGCCACAGCCACAGATTGTTCCAGGGCCTAACTACTAGCAAAAGATGCTATTTGGTCGTCTTTGGCGATTACCCTATGGTTGGGAAGGTTAGCCCGGCTCGCTACCCGATAACGAGATCCCTACCCTTTATCTCGGATCGTGAAGACATCGCTTTTTTGGAGATGCTAAGCTCTGGCATGAAGCGCCCCAATCAGTCAGCATGACCAGGATACCGCCAGGATGTCGAGCCGAGAGCCATTCCAACTCGCTCCGTCTTCATCGAACCTGCAACGCCCGTTCGAGCTGAGCTCCCAAGGATCATAACGGCGGCTCAATCGCTCACCTCAGAAACGGCTCCAGCTGATCCAGCACCTCCCGCCCAACGAAGTTGATCGTGGTTGAATGTACAATGGGCTTACGTGTAAGTCACTTTCTGAGGCGGAGCCGCAGCAAAGCGACTCAACCTTTGGTAGGACGGCCCAAAGCTTATCATCCAAAATCTTGCCAGTTCCCTTCGAGAAGCGCAATCCTGATCCAAACGACTCAACACATTCGAAATCGCGATCGAAAGACTAGGGCATGAATATTCGAGCTGACCATCTTAGGGCGAGGATTTTGGCGGCGGTTCCTCAGAACGGCTCGTCCATTAAACGTCAAACGTTGCTTACTGCACTGCGTAAGCAAACTCCGAAGCTTACGGACGATGCCTTTCTTGCTGCACTCGACAAATTGCTGTCCGGAGGTGCGTTAGTCAACGGACGCGCTAGCGGTTCAGTCTCGCGGGTCATTCTAGACGATTCAAAAAGTCTGGCCGACGAGGAGCCAGCCGACGCGATAGACGATGGGGATGCTAACGAAGACGATGAGTTCGAGCTAGAGATACAAGACGAGCCGCCTGTCCAGAAACGTCGGGTCGCCAAGAAGGTAAAGAAGCGTAACAGGGCTTCTTCAGAGCAGGCCCAGGTCCTCAGCTACCGCCACTCCGACAAGCGAGCAAACAATCCCGAGGTGGGCATGGTCCACCCGCAGAATGATCCGGATCAGCCGAAAACGGTCTGGAGATACGACCCTCATCTTGATCCTGCGATCCAGCTTGATAGCGCCAGGGCAAAAATTGAAAATCTGATCGATGATGCGTTGCGATCCAGCAGCGTCGATAAAATGCGCGAGGCCCTCGCCGAGCTGAAGCGCCTGCAGAGACCATATCTCACTTGGTCTGGCAAAGCCGAACGAACTGCATTTGAGGTCGATACTGTATCGTTATACGTGCATGAACGTATCGATCCTGCGAGTATTCTCTCCGCGATACGTAAGCGCCTAAAGGAAAAGGAAGCTGGGCGCGAAGAAGCGTTCCAGCAAGGCCTCTTCGAAGCGCCCTTCGAAAGCTTGCCGCTGCGGCAAGCACTAGATTTCTACAAGCACGAGAAGGACTGGTCCAACCGCCTAATCGCGGGCGACTCGCTGCTGGTTATGAACTCCCTGCTACAGAAGGAGAGCATGGCTGGACAGGTGCAGATGATCTACATTGATCCGCCCTACGGCATCAAATATGGCTCCAATTTCCAACCTTTCACAAACAAACGGGATGTGAAGGATGGCTCGGACGAGGACCTGACCCAGGAGCCCGAGATGATCAAGGCGTTTCGCGACACTTGGGAGCTAGGTATACATTCCTATCTGACCTATCTGCGAGACCGATTACTACTGACTAAAGAGCTGCTGCATGAGAGCGGGTCAGTGTTTGTGCAAATTTCAGACGAAAACTTGCACCACGTCACCGAAATCCTTGCCGAAGTATTCGGCAGCCAAAATCAAGTTAGCGTCATCACAATTCAAAAGACTAGTGGCGCTACGTCGGAATTAATCTCGAATACCGCCGACTATCTAATCTGGTATGCGAAGGATAGATCCAAAACAAAATATCATCAGCTGTATCAGTTCAAGGATGTAAACGGAATCGGGGGCGGTGAGTATCAGTATATACAAGAAGCGTCCGGTAAAACGCGGCGTATAACGTCCGATGAAAAACGAGACGGCGAGTTGCTTTCGGCAGCTGGAAAAGTGTTTGCTAGTCACCCGGTGACATCTCAGCGGCCTCCCGGAGATTTCCCAATCAAGTTCATGGGAAAGAGCATTACTCCGAAATCCGGATACTGGAAAACGAACGAGCTCGGCTTTGAGCGGTTGATCAAGACTGATCGTATTCTACCAGCTGGCTCAATAGTGAAATACCGACGTTTTTTCGACGATTTTCCTGTGATGCCCTACACGAACCTTTGGGATGACGTGAGTAGTGGTGCGAGCTCTAACGATCCAAAAGTCTATGCAGTTCAAACTAATCCTCGCATAATCGAACGCTGCATTCTGATGACCACTGATCCAGGTGATCTGGTGTTTGACCCAACCTGCGGTTCGGGCACGACCGCTCTCGTTGCCGAGAAAGGTGGTCGTCGTTGGATCACCTGCGATACGTCCCGCGTTGCCGTAACATTGGCAAAACAGCGGTTGATGACTGCTAGCTACGATTATTTCGTGCTTCGCTATCCGCATGAGGGATTGAAAGGGGGCTTCATCTATAAAACCATGCCTCACGTCACACTCAAGTCAATTGCGACTAATCCGGATATCGACACCATTTATGATCGGATGCATCCTGCGGTTGAAGTGGCGCTAGGTGAGCTGAATAATCATCTATCTGGATTGTCCGCGTTCGTGCCTTCACAGGGGGTTCGTAAAGATAAGAAAGTCGCGATCGGAAAGGGCGAAACCTTATTTGAATGGGAAGTTCCCTATGAATGGCAAGAGGATTGGCCGGAACAGGCGAAGCTGCCCTTCGAGGCATTTCACGCGGCCCGCCGGGCGATGCAAAAGGCAATGGACCAGCTGATCGCAGATCATGCTGAACTAGAGACACTTTACGATAGGCCGGAGCCGGATCCAAAGAGACAACGGATCAGCGGGCCGTTCACAGTGGAAGCCGTTCCTAATCCGACCGTAGTCGTCTTGGATCAGGCGCAGCCTGCAGGCGAAGCCTGCAGGCGAAGCCGATGTGGCGATCGCGCGTTCTGGCGAAACATCACGCCAGGCTCGTTGGCGCGACGAATTGATGAAAGCCGGCATTCGTGGGAAAGGAGGGCAGGTGCTTAAGCTAGCGGAGTTGGAGACCATTCCCGGACTTCGCAACCTACATGCATCCGGATCTCTTGCCGAGACGGGCGAGCGCGTAGTTGTCAGCTTCGGACCGGAATATGCGGCGCTTGATCAACGGCAGGTTGAGTTGGCGCTCGCCGAAGCCGAAAAGCTTCGGCCGGCGCCGAAGCTTATCGTCTTTTGTTCTTTCGCTTTCGATCCCGAGGCTGCAAAGGATATCGACGAAGTGCAATGGGCTGGCGTGACCCTGCTCAAAGCGCAAATGAATACGGACCTGTTAACGGAAGACCTGAAGAGAGCGAAATCAACGAACGAGAGCTTTTGGCTTATAGGGCAGCCCGATGTGGAGTTGCATGCCTTGCCAGACGGGAGGTGGCAAGTTGAAGTTCACGGGTTCGACTATTTCGACACTAAACAGGGCGAGCTAGTTTCCGGCGGGCAGAACAAGATAGCGCTGTGGTTGCTTGATACGGACTACGACCAACGTTCTCTTTTTCCTCATCAAGTTTTCTTTCCGATGGCTGGCAAGAAGGATGGCTGGCGCAGATTGAAAAGCAGCATAAAGACCGAACTCGACGAAGACATGTTGGAACGATTTCACGGCACTATATCGCTTCCATTTACGGCAGGGGAGAACCGCACCGCGGCTGTAAAGATCGTCGATGATAGAGGCATAGAATCGCTCAAGATCATTTTGCTCGATACGTGAGGGCGAACATGCACAATCGAAAATCTCTAATCATCAACACCCCTTTCGCTTGTCCCGCGCAGCATTGGGTTTCAGGCCCCGGAGGACTGGAAATCAAGGCGGAGCGGAGGCCGGCGGGTTATGAAATATTCGACATACGCAATAACACGCGCCGCACGGAAGAACTGACGCTTGTAAACACCATACGAGGTCGCGTCGATGAATGGCGAGAAGCGGGCTATCCCGGGGTAACCGCCGTAACCCGGCGGCTGCTGGAGCATTGGCGCGACGACACGGCGCGAGAGCACCCATTCTACTTTTGTCAGCTTGAAGCGATCGAAACGCTGATCTGGTGGATAGAGAGCACGCAAGAATACCGTCAGGGCGTATTCATTCCTGGGGACGGCGGGCCTTGGGAGCGTCTCTGCAATAAGATGGCCACCGGCGCTGGTAAGACGACCGTGATGGCTCTGATCATCACTTGGCAAGTCTTGAACGCACTTGCCTATCCGAAACGTAATAGAGACTTTAGCAAGACGATATTTGTCGTAGCGCCTGGCCTGACGGTCAAAGATCGCTTGCGCGTCCTTTATACAGGCGAACCCGACAATTACTACGACGAGTTCAATCTATGTCCGTCCGAGACGCTGCGTCAGAAGCTTAACCAAGCTGAGATCGTCGTCGAAAATTGGCATACCCTGATGCCCGTAAAGGAGTCGAAGCGATCCGTTGTGAAGAAAGGCGCAGAAAGTGATGAAGCCTTCACGCGCCGTGTCCTGGGCAAATTGCATTCTTCTAAAGACATTGTCGTCATTAATGATGAAGCGCATCACGCTTATCGGAAGCCGCCCGAAATAAAGATCAGCAGGAAGGCGGCCGAAGAACAGGGAATCGATCTCGATGAAGCCACTCGGTGGATCGAGGGTCTCGATCGCATTCACAAGACACGCCGTATTCTACGCTGCTTTGATTTGTCAGCGACGCCGTTCGCCCCAACCGGAAAGACGACTACTGAATCGTCCCTTTTCGATTGGATCGTCTCTGACTTTGGATTGAATGACGCCATAGAGGCTGGGTTGGTCAAAACGCCCCGCGTCGTAGTTCGTGACGATGCTCTACCGGATGCAAGCACTCTGCGCTCGAAGTTGTATCATATCTATCGCGACCCGTCAGTTTCGGAAGATTTGAATCGGAAGGCAACGCCGGAGGAGGCGCTTCCGAAGCTAGTTCAGGACGCATACACTTTGCTCGGCGCAGATTGGCGGGATATCAGGAATCAATGGAAAGAAGCAGGACATCATTCGCCGCCTGTTATGCTAACGGTTTGCAACCGCACTGAGACCGCCGCCCGTATTGAGAATTATTTCAATAAGGCTGATGCCCATTGGCCCGAAATGCATGCGCCAGCGCAGACGCTCCGAGTGGATTCCAAAGTGTTAGAGAAGGCAGAAATTGGTGAAGCGGCCACGGCCGATAAGCATTACGAACAGCGGCTTGCGCAGATCGTGGCCGCTAGCGGTCTCTCGGAGCTCGGAAAGGCCCAACTTACAGCGCTAAAGAAGGAGGAGTTGCTCCGCGAGATTGTCGACACTGTCGGCAAACGCGGCGGCGCAGGGCAAAGTCTCCAGAGCGTGATATCAGTTGCTATGTTGTCGGAAGGGTGGGACGCAAAAAACGTCACGCACATAATGGGTCTACGCGCCTTCACATCACAACTGCTATGCGAGCAGGTAATTGGGCGCGGGCTTCGACGGGTTTCTTACGACAAGGATGAGAACGGACTGTTTGAACCCGAATACGTTAACGTATTCGGAGTGCCATTGTCGATTTCCGAACAAGTCGGAGAAGGGGGCGAGGCGCCTCCTCCCCCAAAGCCCAGTATACAGGTCGAAGTGCGCCCTGAGCGGGCCCAACTTGAAATAAGATGGCCAAATGTGCTGCGAATTGAGCCCGTGGTGCGCCCGACCTTGTCCGTGGATTGGAAGAAAGTTGATGTCTTAAGGCTCGATCCTGCTAGCACCCCGATTTCAGTTGACCTAGCTCCCGCGCTCGGCGGAGCGACTGACTGGAGCAAAGTGCGGGCGATCGAACTAGAAAAACTACCTGAGGGCTTCAGGCTACAGCGGCTTCTTTTCCAAGCCTCTCGAAAAGCCTTCGGCATCCTAAAAAATAGTTTTAAAGGGACTGAAGAGTTCCTCGTCCTACAGCTTATTCAGCTGGTCGAACGCTTCCTGAAGTCCGACAAGGTAGAAATACCCTCCCTGTTTCATCAGGATCCGTTGCGTAAGCGCATCTTGTTCGCGCTCAATATTGATCTTGTAGTTCAGCATTTGTTACGACATGTCACCCAGCAGAATACCGCAAAGTTGACTCCAGTCTACGATGAGGAGAGTCCAATCGGTTCTACCGGGCAAATGCGCACTTGGTATACGACTAGGCCGAGCACTGAAACTTCAAGATCACATATAAGTCACATGGTCGGGGACTCCGCGTGGGAACAATACGCAGCAAACATTTTTGAAACGCATGAAAATGTCATCGCCTACGTCAAGAACGATCATCTTAGTTTTCAGATATACTACCTCTGGGCGGGTTCACGGCGCCGTTTCTTACCCGATTTTTTAGTGAGGCTTTCAAACGGAAAAATTCTGGCCCTTGAGATCAAGGGGGAAGACAGCCCACAAAATCAGGCCAAACGCGACAGTCTTGCAGAATGGGTGACAGCAGTGAACGAGGCCGGAGGCTTTGGGTTATGGGCCTGGGACGTGGCGTTCGAGCCCGCGGAAATCCACGACATTGTCAGCAGCCACTCGGCGACAAGGGCGGGCGGTAAGGTCTCGGCTCTACCTATCAGCTAACGCGTTCCTGAGCGTGAAGCGCGTGGCCATTCATGAAAGCTCCGGGCGCCGTTCATCGAAGCTCTCGCGGGCCTGTGCCTCTTGCCACCCAGGAATTGGATGCCGGTTGCGCGTGCTGCTGCTTCGCGGTTTGGAGCTTCAGCCAGGCTCGTTTCCGTTCTGACAAACCTAGGGGGTCGTTACGCAGCTGGGACGTCGTTACGACACCCAACGCCTGAACAGCTATTCGGAAGTCATTCCGCGCTGTTGACCAGGGAGCCCGCTTCTTGGACGGATGCCTCCGCCCAACCGCAGAGCAAAACGAGAGTGCCTGGTTGTCTTTGAGCGGCGAGCTCTACAGCCGTTTAACTGTCAGGGTGGTCCGGGCTATTCTTGAGTGCCTGGACCGGCTTTGGCTGAACGCAGCCGAGGACGGAATGCAGCAAGAGGGATGGTCTGTGGTGGCTCGTATGCCACAACGACAACGCAATGAAGCGAGCCCAAAGGTCAGGATGATGTGACCTCCGACACCGGTGTTCACGGAGTTGATCGCTCGGAATGTCAATTTCACAGTATGGCGGCGCGAGAACTGGCTGAGCTGGGATGTCCTTAATATAGGGGCGCATCATTTGCCGGGTAATGGTAGCCCCAAGGGCATTTTAGAAACACTTGGCCGCGCAGTGTCGCGGCAGCCGCTCCGATCAAGTTCAGTGATCCATTCTAGCCCGCTTGCCGGTTTAGTCGCCCTGTGCGAGCCAGACCGGAGAATCAGGAACGTGCAATCGCTCGGAGGGTGCGCTGGCCCGCAACAAATCACATCTGCCGGCCTGAGCGGCGAATATGTATTCGGGCTTGTGCAACAACGTTTTCTCGTGGTCGGCAATGGGGAGCGGAGCCGGATGTCTCTCAATAATCTGCACCTATTTTCTGACGGCATTCTCGACCGGTAACTCCGCTTATCGGCCTAAAATCTGCACCCTCACCGCCCTGCCTGACACGCGAGCGCAAAAAATTCTTGTGCGAAATTGATGGTCAGTTCGCGAATTACTGCGGAAATCGCGCGCTACGTTTCTATAAGATAAGAATGTAACAGCGTTTTTCTTGTCACTCTGCACGGTGCTTTGTGCCGAAAACTGTTCAAAGTGCACAGAACTTCTGTGCAGATGACCAGAAATTCTGTCATTTGAGCTGCGTATCTGTCTGTCTGCGGAACACTTCGGCGCGTATCGCTCCCTCCTGTCTCCTTCGGATCCCTCGCGGAAGTGACCTCGGGCGGAGTGCTGTGAGTGGGCGAATAAGGATCGACGTCGCACCTGTGATGCACAACAGGTCGATGATTTTGCTGCTTCCATATGCCGGCCGTAGGTGCGGTTACAGACATTCTTTTCCGAGACCGGAACAAATCAACCGGCACGGGCCGCCAAATGCCCACCCCCAGTCGAATGGCTCGACGGCGCCCGCGAACCTCTGCCCTCAATAGCGGTGACGATGCTCGCCCGCGCCAACAGGGACGCGCTATGCTCCAGGATCGGAATAGACTGCCGCTGGTGCGCTGAACAGGTCGCACTGGTGTGTTGGGCCGGGAAACAATCGCCGACGAATCCAACCGCTTCCCTGAGTCATTTGGTGACCATGCCTCTTTGGATGACCGGAACAGCACAGGCAAGGCGAGGGTTTCACGGCCGATCGTGAGGCGGCGCAGCCGCCGAGCGCCCGGGAGCGGACGGTTCGAATCTGTCTAAGCAGTTGGACTGCTCCAAAGAGATTCAAAAAGCGGCGGCCCCTCCGGACAAGAGAGGCGGCGCAGCCGCCGAACAGGCCGGGAGCGGGCCGCCAATGTAACGCCACGACAGGAGCTAAAGCTCCTGACTATTACTTTATTCTCTTACTACTTTACAACCTACTATATAGGAAACGTTACGCCGTCAGCGCTAAGGAAATCACCGGCAAGTTGTTGAACCTGTTGGAGTTGCGCTTTGTTTGGCGTTCGGCACTCCCGAGCAAGCGCCCCCCGAAGGCCCGGAGCGGCTGCTCGGGAATGATTACACGTCTCGAATTCTCTCGGTCGCCTGCTACGGCATTCCAGGTGGTGGGAGCGCTCCCCAGGGACCACCCTTGCCAGTCAAGTGTTCCACAATTCTTCGCAGCCGGTAAGCTTCGTTCCGATCCATGGGCTGCCTGCTCGCTTGCTGGAACAGCATCGCGACCGTCGCATTGGACACGTGCGGTCCGAGGCGGCGCTTGGCATATTCGAGGACCACATAGAAGTGTGTGATCTGGACTTCTCGACCACGTAGTCGCTCAAGGCGCTTGATCATAGCCACATCGCCCTTTGGTCGCGCAGTTCGCTTTCGGAGGGCGTTGCAAAGCTTCTGCTGTTGCGCTTTCTGAGTTTGCCGGTGCTTGCGTTGCCGCCGATTGTTCAATCCCCGGGTCACAGGATTATTCTGGTGCCTTGCCTTCTTCTCGGCCCTCCAGCGGCTGAACATCCTTTTGTAGTCAGGAATGGGTCGGGAGCTCTCGGCTTCGGAATCCGTGTCGCTGATTTCGTTTTCTATTTCCTCAGCGGCTAACGCGTCGCCGGCCTCCAATTCGGCAACTTCGTCTTTGGCCTTCAGCTCGGTCACGTCGTCTGGCTCATTAAGGGGCTCGGAAGAAGACGGTAGGTTACGCTCGACCGCAGGTTCGTCAGGTTCGCGATCTTGCGGTGTTCCTACCGTCCCATGGAGCTCATCGAGGGCAGTAAGGGCCGCACGCGTCTCTGAAGGCAACGAGTCTTCGTCGGAGATGCCGAGATCGTCGAGCTCATCCTCGGGGTGCTCCCAACTACGATTTGACTTTGGCTTGTCGGACATGAGAATTTCGCTCGCCGAATGCGCCCTCAGTTTCATACACGGGTGCTGTTGACTGCTTGCATGTGCCCCATCCCAGAACGCGTGTCGACACGTTTTTAGTCGTGGGGTCTTCTTCAATGCTCAATTCGTTCTGCTAACCTTTCAAGTCGCCACGGGCGTCTCCGCAGGACTGGCGGACGTCGTATAGGTTTCCCCGGTTAACGGCCAAGGCTAGCCGAAAAATTCTCTGCAACTCATTACGCAAGGGATTGGAATCCCGAAAACGGTTCTAGGACTTCGCGGCTCCAGAGCTCTAAGGGCAGCAGCTTGCGACGGCAAATTATTGAAACTTGTAGCCACTGATTGCACAAAAATCAGTAGCGGTATCATTCATAATGGGATTGCTTTCGGCCCCCATTTTGTAGCGATAGCCTAAAACGTTGCCATTCCGCTGCGTCACTGTGCCCAAGACGGTCTGAAAGCCAACATAGCCTCCGTAGGAATTCTTGGCGTTGACTTGAAAGCAATAGTCGCGCTCGTCGGGCTTTGATGATGAAGACATGATCAGATTGTGCCAACGATACTGCGCGGACAGCGGATCCTTTAGACGGTCTCCATAAGTGCTTGCGATGATCTTCTTCTCAGCATCCGTCAGCGGTCGCTGTTGAGCGGAGCTAGAGCCGATCGGGATGATGACCATGAGCGCTAGCACAACAGTAGTTCTAAGCATTCTCTCTTTTCCTTTTCGCTTGGGTTGGAATAAGTGGGTTGGGATTGCTATCCAAGGCGAACGACCAGATCGGCCGCACGCAAGTGCGTGTAGCGCTGCAGCATCCTTAATTCTCGATGTCCCGAGATCGCGCTAACCTCCGCGATGTTGAGTCCCTTTTCGAAGAGCCGAGAAATCGCCTCGTGGCGCAGATCGTGAAAATGCAAATCCGACATTCCGGCGCGCACTCGAAGATGCTCGAACGCCAACCGCACCGAATTCCCGGTCACGGCGAACACTCGGTCGTCTTTTAAGCCGACGCTCCGAAGCTCCTGCAGAGTTTGGACGGCGCGGCGGGACAGGGGAACGTCGCGACTATCGCCGTTTTTGGTCAACGGCAGATGGGCGACCCCTCGTTTGAGATCGACATGCTGCCACCTGAGGTCCAATAGCTCGCCTCGTCGCATTCCTGTCTCTATGGCGAGGATGATCAGCGGCTTGAGAAGCGGGGTGCGCCCGCGGTCGCAGGCGTCGAGTAGGCGCTGCTCTTCGCCGTCCTTGAGCCGCCGCGTTCGGCCGCGTGGGACTGGCGGGCGTCTGACCAGCTTGACTGGATTGCGGGGCACCCAGAGGCCCCATTCGCGGGTCGCGATCTCGATCGCATGCGATATCGTGTTGAGTTCTCGGACGACCGTCGCCGGAGCTACTGTCTTGAGCCGCTCGTCCCTATAGGTTGCGACATCAGAGCTGGTCAGCTTGGCGAGCGTGCGGTGCGAAATGGGGCAACGCACAATTGAGTTGATCCGCGCTCTCTCGGAGACGGCCCCGCGCTTCGTAGGTGTCACCTCATTGGCATAACGGGTTAGAAGCTCCCCCAGCGTCGTCTTCTCGGCCGCGCGCGTATCAGCGACCCAGCCAGACCGATCGGCTTCCGCCTCTAGGTCACGCGCCCAACGTTCTGCTGCGGTCTTTGTGTCGAACGACTTGGCCCGCGGAGGGACCCCTCGACGACGCACCTGCGCCTGCCAACGTCCTCTGAGTTTTCGAATAGTAGCCACGGTCGTTCGCTCGGATCACCTTGTTTTTTCGATACAAGGACGCCGGCGACTCGGTGCCAAGGATTATCCCGGTGCGGTGCGGGAAAACTGGGGTGTGCCGCTTCTGTGCCTACTCCAAGCCACAGTCGGAGCCAGGCCGCGGAAACGCCTATGGGATCAATGGGGACCGGGCAGAGTCAGCTGCGGTCTCGGCCGAGCCGCGTTGCCGTGATGAGGCAACGCTCTCTGTCGGATTTAAGGGGCCAATGGTCTTGTAGGGATCTGCTTTGGTTAGTCAAAAGAGGGGGTTGAACTATTTCGATTATTCAAGCAGGGGTTTAAAGCCCTGCTTTTACTGCTCTCGAATCAGCAGGTTAGCGAACCTATTGTTAGCTGAGAACCCAGAATGGTCGATCGGATCTATGACGCAATCCGTTGTGGCGAGCTCCCGAGCGAGAGGTCGCCCTTTCTCAGCTACTTATTGGAAGAGTCAGGAAAATTTATCTCACAAGAGGGACCAGTTTGGGACTTCAAGAGGGAGTGGCCGTTTTCATATTCGGACGACTTCTTTTGCGGAATCGCTAGACTGGTATGTGCATTTGCCAATTCTGATGGGGGAATCATCGTATTCGGCGTTCACGACACTGAGCGGACAGCCGGCCACAACAAAGTCGCTCCCAATACGGACCGACTTCAGCAAGCGCTAAACCAGCTTTTATCAGATAAGCCAAACCTCAAACTTCGCCGCTATGAGACTGGCACAGCCGACGCGGTGGACGTGTTGCTCGTGTCGCCCCACGATGTCTCCACAATGCCTTTGCGGTTTTTGAAAACGGTCGGGGATTACAAAAAAGGCGTGCTATGGGTGCGCCAAGGTCACGAAGTATTAGCAGCAGAGCCGCGTCACATCGCCAGTCTTTATTGCCGTATTGATCGGCAGAGGACCGGTAATCACGATGACGATAAGATTCTTGGCGGTGGACTGCCCCCGAGCCCATCCACAATCAGAAAATTTGTGGGCCGTATTCAAACCGTGGACGACGTGTTCCGCTGGTTGAAACTATCTGACGAACCTAGGAACTTTCTTTACGGCAAAGGTGGCTCCGGAAAAACGACCATCGCATATGAGGTTGCCCGAACTCTACGTCTCGCGGGCCCGCAGTTCCAAATAAATGGAGGTGAAGTTCTCGACAACGTAATATTTGTTTCCGCAAAGCAGCAGATGCTCAACGTGATGTCGCAGGCTGCGGAGAAGTTCGTCGGTCTCGACTTTTCAAACGAGCGAGAACTATACGAGGCAATCCTTGCCTTGGGGGGTTGGACCTCAGAACCTCTAAGTGAGCTAACGCTCGTTCAGTTGAGAGAAGAAATTCGTCAGTTTTTTGATCTGACGTCCAACTTTCTGGTCATCGATGATATAGATACTCTCACTACGGAAGGGATCGAGGCAGGGTTTGACTATCTCTATGGCGTGCTATGGAGGTCAAAACGCAAGTCCAGGATTCTCTATACTCTGCGAAATGCTCCGACTCACTCACTGGCTAACGCGATAGAAGTTCCGGGGCTCGAAACCGGAGACTATGAGGAGTTCGTAAAGGTCTGTGCGGCACAGTTTCGCGTTCCAGCGCCTGAGACAGGCTTCGTGCAGGACAAGCTCTCCGCCATCTCCGAGCGGCGTCCTCTTGTGATCGAAAGCATAATCGCGCTTGCCCGAACCGCAGGAAGCTACAAACGGGCCGTTGAGCTCTTCGAAGAGGGGGCGGGGGAAGACGTTCGAAGTTACGTATTTCAACGTGAGTGGAATTCTCTACCTGCCGATAATCATGGCCGGTATGTTCTGGCGGTCCTTGCCCTTCACAGCGACCCTGTCGGCTTCGCGGATATAGTCGCTCTGACTCGCTATGAGGCCGGGCGCGTGCGCGATGCACTGGCTGCTGTTCGCGAGATGTTTCTGCAAGTGACTGAGGTCGGCGAAGAAGCGACATATCAGCTTGGCTCTTTGACGCGAGCGTTCGTATTTGAGCAGTCCAAAAAACTTGACCAATATCCCGCCCTGAAAGAGAGAGTGGCGAAGTATCGCCGAAGTTTCTTCCCCGACAATCCGATCCTATCTCGTCTACGATACAGAGCGGAAACCCTGATCTCAAAAGGTCGCCGGTTCAACGACAAGGAAGCGCTAAGGCAAGCGCTCGCCCTGACAGTGGATAAAACACTTGAGCCCTCAATTACAGAGGATCCAAGGTTCAACTCACTTCAAGGGTTTGTTTGCGCAAGCCAGGTGCCGCCGAAACTCGATGATGCACGCGTCTATTTTGGCCGAGCCTTCGCGATGAAGTTCGAGCCTGACATCGACCAAATTACCTCGTGGTATTTCGCAGAACGAGATTCTGGTCACGGATTGGAGCAATCGTTGAAGATTGCCGACTTCGTTTGCTCGGGCAAGACATACGATGAAGATACGAAGTTCGTCTTCTTGAGCAGGAAAGCCACTCTGCTATTCAATCGTGGTAGAGATAACATTCATTTTGATCCTTCCCGGGGTGCTCAGGATTTGGAAGCTGCTCTGAATTTACATCTCGTGTGCTACGAGAAGGCATTCGAGGGCGGGTCGAACCGGCTCAATAAAGTCGAGGAGTATGCCCGAAATTCTGCCTTCGTATTGTTTCAGTTCTTCAACGGAAATCATCGAAGAGACGATCTCTTCGCCGTTATCGCGCGGGTTCTCGGAAGCGAGAACTTGAAGTTTGACCCTCTCGAGGATCCTCTTGGAGCTGCGGTTAGCTCGCTAGCCGGCGTTCGAGGAACCAGAGCAGAATTGCAGAAGTGCGTTGGCCGGCTGCAGCAAATTACCAAGCTGATAAGCCGGGAAACTGGGTGGTATGATCGCTTTGCGCGCGAGCGGCTAACGCAGCAGATTAGCTCCTCCGTTGCGGAGCTTAACCGACAGGTGGGTGCTCTAGGCAAGCGCACTTGATTGCGTCGGCCTAAAGCACGTCATCGCTTGCGGTAAAGCCAGGGGTTTTTGAATGACGTCCAGACACGGCAATCCAATCTTCTACAAGGATGGTCACCCAGCAATTCCCCTCACCAATCTCAGGCTTGGACAGCGAGGACACGAGGGAGATCATCGCGAGAAGTTTCTTCAGACCTTAGTTTACGACCATCCCGACGTGATTCCCATGGCAGAAATCGAGCCGGCGTATCGGCCATTGATCTCTGTCTGCACGGAGCTGAATACGTCAGCCGGATCTGTCGACAACGTGTGGATCACGCCTGAGGGCGGGCTAATCCTTGGAGAGTGTAAGCTTATTCGTAACCCTCAGTCGCGACGAGAGGTTGTGGCGCAGGCACTTGATTATGCTCGCGCGGTAACAGGATGGCACTTCGACGATCTGCAAACCGCCGTGCGAAACGCTCGTAAAGATTCGACATTCTCTCTCTGGAGCTTGGTCAGTGAGCAGACCGACCTGCAAGAAGAGCAGTTTTGTGATTCAATAGAACGGCGATTGCGATTTGGTCGAATTATGCTTCTTATCATCAGCGACGGCATTCATGAGGGTGTTGAGGCATTAGCTTCCTATCTCCAACTTCATGCCGGGGTGCACGCCAGTTTGGCGTTGCTAGACCTCTCAATTTGGGAGGGTGTTGGAGGCGGATATTTGGTCGTCCCCAGAATCCCATTGAGAACGGTGCTGGTCGAACGAGGTATCGTGACTCTGGAAGGCGAGAGAGGGCGAATACTCGCTCCTCAACAGACTTTGGCATCAACGACCGTGCTCAAGACGACCACGGCTTCAGAGTCGGAATTTTATGCGCAATTGGACCAGCGATTGCCAGGTCAAGCCGACAAGCTAAAGGCGTTCGTGCTCTCACTAAAGCCTTTGGGTATTGAACCAGAATTCGGCAAATCTCTTTTTCTGAGATGGCAAAGCAAAGACGGATCAACGCTGTCCGCTGGGACCATCGAGCCAACTGGGAGTATCTGGCTTCTCAAGACCGCAACGGATGCACGAATTGCCGGCAATCAGGGTGCGGCGGAGCGATATTTGGAAACAATTGCTAACCTAGCAAATGGCTCTGTCAAGCGATATGAAAATGGAACGATCGACGTTCGCGGCCCAGATGAGCGTTCGCTTCGGTTGCCGACGCTTATTCAGTTCTCGACCGAATGGAAGGAGGCAGTCGCTAAATTGATAAGCGACATTTCAGAGACTGAGAAAAAGTAACGAGTAATATCAGCATCGACCTGTCGGCTATTGTTGTATCCCTTGACGGCCTGCGCAGGCAACGATGGCTTCATCCAGACGAAAACCGCTTAAGCCTCTCATCTCTTACATAAGCTCGCCAAGGATGAGAAGTTTTTCCTCCATCGGCAATGAGAGCGCGTTCAGTCAATTCGGGCGGACGAAGAGCCCATTTGAGCGCTAAGGGCCTCAACGATTTGGCAGAACTATTCATAGTCCTGGCCGGAATTTACATCGCTGACGATAGAATCGACTACTTGCCTCGCTCGGCCATTCGTTATCTGCCATCTGATGTGCTGGTCGAGCTTCACGATTTGTCGTCCTGTCAGTAGATTGACTGAGCAGCCTAGCCACTGATCCATGATGTAGCCCTTTGGAGACTCGAGAGTTCCGGGAGCAAGGAAATAAAGTAGCTTGGTGAAATAGGCGGGACCCATTCCAGCAATCGGATTGCTCTTGCCATTTGTCCTTAGCGTTGCAAATGAATCATAGGCACTAGAGCGGCTTAGCTGATTGCGGCGCACCTGATCGGCTATAGTAACCCACGGGTCAATAGGGCGTGCGAAAAGGAGGTCGCGGTGATTTCCACGCATTCCTCCCCAAGCGAAGATGCCTATGCACAGTTCCACGGTGCCCACGCCGCTAGCTGCCGCCATGGCCAAGAGTGAGGTGCGATTTACAGCGATTGGGAGCGCCCCAATCGTCAACCCGGCCTTCGTCCGGTCTACACTTTTGAACCAAGCAGCGGGACTGTTCCCTTCTTGTCTGGTGCCAGACGCGAAAGCGAGCGGCGACGGAAAGCATGCTTCAAATCGTGCAAGATGCTCAGTGTCAAACAACGTGCCAACCTTTACCTCGGCTATCAATTGTGGTCTTCCGCCTCTACCTCGCGCTTGAGATTCTGTGATTCCCCCTAATGAAGTCGAGCTTCACGCTACTGTCCTAGCGGTGGCGCGTCTTGCCGATCCGCGTGACGATGTTGGTTGGTATTTTTAGCTTCCAAATACCCCTTGAGTGGCGCGTCTATATTCCAGCAGCTGTGAGACTGCATCGTAAGAATGGTATCGCGCAAAGACACTCTTGGCATCCCTCTCGCGCAAGTCAGCTAATGCCTCTGCCCAATATGCAATTAGAGCTCGGCGAATGCCGGCCAACCTAAGCAGCTTCTCCGCACCCGCAAAGTCCTCATGGAAGCTTATGACGACGGCTCTATCAGCGCCGACATACTCGGCTTTCTGTATCTCACCATGACGTTTTCCAATCCAGATGATCGTATCCGGATACTCGAGTATGAGGCGATCCATGACAAGGTAATGCGAGAATCGCCCTTCAATGGCCTTTCGACTGGAAAAGGCGACCTCGTGAGGGCCAATATTGACCGTAAACCATCGTCCGCCTGCTGTTCTTGGCAAGAGTGTTAAAGTCCACGCGCCTTGAATGTCCAGGTTTCCAAACAGCCCGGAAAGATGAAATAGCTTGAAGAGAAATAAACTTGCTTCTCGGTTCGCAAAGAGCTGATCGGTCTTCTCATGATCAACGCGTAAGCGAATATCCGTCAGCCGCAGTCTTTGGCGCGCCTCGTGGGGAGGGACGCGAAATAACTCCCGCGTTCCTGTTGCATCGAGAATGTTTCGCCTCCGAAAATGGCGGTGCATCTCTCCTTCGACTAGCCGCCAGTCGGTCACGTGTAGAAAATCAGATAACTCCCACGGTCCGTGATCAGCATAGGCTTGCGTGCCGTTTATTGCTCGCAGTCGTTCACGAAGGGGTTTTTCGGTGCCACCAATCTTGACGTAATCGCTGTTTGGCGAAACCAGGATATATACAAGCCCCTGTGCCATAGAGTGTCCCTCAAGCAGCTGCCCTATTCATCGTCGTTTACGATTGGTTCGGGCACATAGACACGTCGGAGTGGCAAGAGGCCTTTGTATCTGGCATCGAAGCGATCGTAGTGGGCGAAAACGAGTTGAACAAACTCCTCGCCATCGATCAGCCTTAGGTTGCTTTTGCTCTGTTCGAAGTTTCTTGACTGAGCGCTGAAGGTGCTCAGGGTCACAAACAGTCCATACTCACCATTTGATAGCTTTCCATAAAGCGCAGATACATCCTTGTCGCTAACAGTGGAATCGCCGCTTTTAACTTGAACCTTAATAATTGGGGGCTCGATTCCTAGATGGTCTTTGTGTGCGATGATATCCACGCTCGGTTCATTTGGGCGAGTTAACCTGGCATGATAGCCCATGCATTCGAGTAACTGAACAACCACTCCCTCAAAGGGTGCCCCCTTAACTTCCTGAGACAAACGCTTGAGAACGAAATCCTTAGTAGTTTCCTCAATATCCTCGACCACCGCTGCAACGGTCTCGTCCTGCTGAGTCGCCGCTACAGGCAAAGATTTGACTTCAAGAGCGGAACGAAATTCGTCAGCGTAGTTCTTCACCTGAAAAAGACTGATCGCGGAGCCGATCTCGTATAGCGCCCCCTGGGTAAAGTGTGTTCGCGGAAGAGTTCTAAGCCACTCGACAGCTCGGAGGTTAGGATATCCCGGCTCCGTTTTCGGATCGTAGAAATAATTTCCAGTCACGCGACCTAAGTTTATCTGACGATCCTTTTTCGAAGGATAGACCACAAAATCACCGATCTCCATTTCATGGACAAATCGAAAGAGTTGCCCCGCATTGTTAGCGATGGCCCCTTTCTTCTTTCCAGCGTAAACCTGAGCAACACGCGCCTTAAAAGCGTCGCGGTCGGCCTTGATAGCCGATAGATCCCCTACTTGCTGCCACCCTAACGCTATGCATTTCTTGTTGAGAAACAGTGTCTCTGCGTCACCGGTCCGGCCGGCGTGAATGCCCCACATGGTTTGATCATTGGCGCTTTCCATTCTTGCCCCCTCTTGCTCAGCACTACTTAAAAGCGATCTCAGCTTACAATCTGATTCGCAATTAATCGATCGGCTGAGGTATGAGCACGGCTCGGGCAAAGCCGAACCTGCTGCTGTGGCATATGCCGTCGACCTCGCTGCGCTTCACGAGGCCGGCAGACGGCTCCTGGTGAACCCATCCGACGGGAAGTGCATGAGGCCAAAGAGAGAGCGTGGCGTGGGCGGTGCCGAGGCGAACCTGTTCTCAGGCCGTAAGGAAGCCGACGGCGCTGAAGAGAACGTAGTGTCTCGAAAACTTCAGAGAGCCCCCCGGCGTAAACCTCATCGTGCCATGGCCGTGCCGCTCAGACATTTTGAGCGCTAACCTGCCTCTAAGATGTTGTTTCCACGGGGAGTTTGGCGTAGAGAGCGTTGCTCTGCCAGAGCCATGGTCTATCTGACTCGCTTTAGACGGAGTGCCGACCTTAAGCCGGCACTCCGATCTGGTTGCTGAGCCAGCGAAAGCTCGCCGGCCTGATGGGCTCTGCGCGGGTTCGCCGCCGTCCCCATCACCACGATTGCTCCGCCTCCAAGTGCGGCTTCTCCCGTGGTCCCCGCGCTTATAGGGTCCGGGTCCCCTTAGACGCAAAAAGAGTTTTCAGCATGTCTCCGCCGTCATGCCGTCGTTTCAACGATACTCTTGAATTCGCTGAAGAATTCGGGGTGGTGTCTCTCCAGATATTTAGCGATCTTCGTGTTGCCGACGAGTTTGGCCAAGTAACCTCTGAGCACCGTAAGGTGCAGGTGGTCTTGGCCGTAGGTGTCCTGGATCGATGTTATCGCCTGCTGAAGCCTCGAGAGCTCACTTTCCATCCGTGAAAGAGCTTCCGCAGTCATGCCCTTTATTCGTTTCGGCGTGGACGAGTTTACGAGCTGCGCTTGAGGTGTGCCGGCGAGTATGGCCGAGGCGTATCCCACTGAATAGTTGTTTGCGTTGATCAGAAGCTCCGCCGTCTCAATTTGTCGTATCGGAATCATCTTCCGCAATACGTCGAAGACCGCCATCGGGCACATCTTATCTTTGAGAAGCGCCACGGCCTCTTCGCAGATGCCTTCAATCAGCGTTGCCTTACGGACTAAGCTACGAACGTTGATGTCGAGCGCTCGGGCGATCTTCTCCTTTGGAACATTGCGTTCCATCGCCTTCGCTATCATGCGCTGTTCCTGAATGGCTGACAACCGGCTTATCCTCTTATTGTAGGTGAAAGCCTCATCGTCGCTAGACAACAAGCATTCTACTTGCGTTTCGCCAAGGTCTTTCAGCACTTCAATCCGAAGGTGACCGTCTAGCAAAAGAAACGTATTTGCCCTCTGCTTGTCTCGGCAAACAACCGGCGGTTCGACCAGGCCGATCTCCCTGATAGAACAAGAAATTTGTTGGTATTTGCGGCTCGACTTTACGGTCTTGCGGATTGCGCGCACAGGCAGGATCGCAGAGATATCGATATGGACGGTGTCTGAGCTAAAGGCCTGCATTACCTCGCCCAATGCACCCGGATCGACGTATTCATTCATTGGTTTGGCCTCGCTGCGAGTCGTTCTTGCAATATTGAGGGCATCATCGCGAGGTCCTCGACCTGCAATAGTCTGACGAACTCGGTGTCATCGCGCAGGGCTCGGATTGCCTCGACCACAAACAGCAATCGGTTCTGAGTTACTTCAGCTTTCTTGATCAATAGGCGTTGGCGATCGGCCTCCTGCCTGTAGACCCTAATCATGGATTCACTCGTTAGGGGCCTCTTGGAAGTCTGTCGTCCAAAACTCTGCCCGTGCAGATGCTTGCCGCGCCTTTGGCGCTGTTCGATTACGCGCCTGACTGCAACTAATTTTCTGCCTCGCAACTTCTTTTCGGTATACGCCTGTGTCAAAGCGCGTTGCACCTCATTGTCGTCACATCGGGCGATCTCAATTGCCATGTTGAGAGGCAGAATGCCGGTTTCGACCGCGTGGACGAGGCGTTCTTCCCCTTTTGATAGGAGCAGGCTGATCATCCGAACGTAGTCGGGGCTGACCCCAATCTTGCTGGCAATCTCTCTTTCATCGTAACCGCGACCTCGTAGGGTGCTGATCTCCTCTAATAGGTCGATTGCGCGGTGCTGGCGACGAGCGCAGTTTTCGACTAAGCTCATAATGAGACAGTCGCTCTCCTCTGCATGAATTACGATGGACGGAATCTCCTGCTGACCTAGTTGAACGAACGCTTCTATTCGGCCCTGCCCACATACCAAGTCATATCGATAAGGCCCCCCGTCAGAAGCGCATGGGCTAACCGTGATGGGACGTTTCAAGCCGACCTTCGCTATGCTCTCTACAATCTCGTGAAAGTTTCGCTGATTGCGCGCGCGAGGGTTTAGGATACGAATCTGGTTGATCGGTATAGTCTTGATCTCTAGCCGAGAGCCGTCTGTTATGTTTCGCGTATTCATGCGGCCTCCTCAAAGGGGCACTGTCTAGCCAGCGCATACAGCAAATCTAGCGCGTCAAATCGATATGCATCCAAATGAAGCGCGTTGTCTTGAGCAAGCTTCAGCCGCGGTGTCGTGAGGTCGAGTCGAGGAAAGACGTAATAGTCCAATATGTCTGCGTTCGACGTGGACAATCGGACTGCGATCGTAAGATCTGGGACGAGACTCGTGTCAAACCGCACATGCCAGCGGTATCCGCTACCAGAAATGCACGCTCGCGCGATCACGACGGCTGCCGTGAATTGACCATTTATGGTCAGAAGCTGATTTTGATCTACCGCGATGCGAGCGCCAGCTAGCTCGAAGCCGCGAATTACGGTGGTGACAATTGCGGGATGGGTATCCCTTATCCGGCGATTTACCTCGATATACGAGTAGTCTCGATCCGGAATATATCCGATTAGACTATATGCCCTGATCAGACTTCCGAAGCGATGCCGATAGGCGCTTGCCGAAGGCATGTCCTCTCGCTCGTCGATAATAAGCCCAGAAAGATAGCCTTCATCTTTCAGAACCTCCTGCAGCAAAGCCAAAAGTTCTTCATCGGAATAGTGAGCGCTACGAGCATCGATGATCGTGCGAGCTCGCTCAAAGAGTTCACGGCTGATCACAGGGGGAAACGCAGCCTCCGCTCTAACCCAGGTATCTGGACTGTTTACAACGCGCTTCTGCTTGAGCTTGAACGAGACGCGGTTGAAAACATTGTTTCCGATATATTTTTCGTTGGTAAGGATCTGATGGACCGAAGCACGTGTCCAAGAACGCCCTAGATCCGTGAGAGTGCCGGCCATATTTAGCCGTGCGGCAATCTCCTTCTCCGACAGTCCTCGCTCAACAAACATCTCATAGATTAGACGGACCTGCTCCACTTCCTCTATCGGCCCGAGGGTAAGCACAACTCGGTCTGTCTGAAGGCTTTTTCGATCTCCACGGTTCAGCATCGCTTTCGGCGCGCGATTTTCGTCAATCAGCTGACGCCTGAGACCAAACCCAGCAGGTCCTCCCTGTCGGAACCCTAACTCGACCAGCCTGCATTGGCCGGCGAAGACTTTGACGGAGAGTTCTCGGCTGTATTCGCCGGCCATCACACGCTTTACGTTCTTAAGCAGGACCGATCCGATGCTGCCATCATTGTCAAACTGTTCGCCGCAATAATGAACTCGAATTCCGGCGCGAGAGCAGACATATTCGTAGTATGCGCCCTCATCTGCGTCTTGGAAGCGGCCCCATCGGCTGACATCGTAAACAAGAATAGCCGAAAAGGTGGCTTGCCCAGCCTGCACTTCGCGCATGAGGCGTTGGAGGCCTTCCCGGCCATCAACTCTTAAGCCGCTTCGGCCCGAGTCTTCAAAGGTCTCGACAATTTGGAAGCCTCGGCTTGCGGCATATCTTTCAATCGTCTCAAGCTGATTTTCGGTTGAATACTTCTGATGGTCAGTCGACATGCGGACGTAAGCAGCTGCGCGCTTAATGTCGCTATCGCGATCTTCGGCTTTGAAAGGTCGACGTATCAAACGGCGCCCCATCGAATTGCTCTGTTTGTGCCGTCACGTTGCGGCCGCCGGGCTCAGCGATCATAGGAAGCAGGGCAAGGGAATGTCGTTTCCAAAAAGGGGCAAGATGTTTCCTGGTGAGCAGAATGATGAGCGAAAATGGAACCCATTCCAGGATCTTCGCTGCAAGGGTTGCGTCTGCCCTAAACGAGGAGCTTGGAAAGACGAGTGCGCATGTGAAGATCGTAGCGGCTTGGACAGGAGCCAATGAGCGCACTGTGAAGAATTGGTTCGCCGGTCACTACGGTCCGAGCGGAGATCATCTGGTTACGCTCATCAAGCATTGCGATGCCGTCTTGATGGCGGTGCTTTCAATGGCCGATCGTGATCAGCTCGTGATGAGCGCTAGAATCGAGGACATCGAGCGGCGGCTAGCAGAACTGCTTGAAATTATTCGGCGGCGGTGAGAGATGGAGGCCCCAAGTAGACCCCGGCTGCTTTCCATCAAGCGACCTTGATATTGAGCGGCTCGGGAGCGTGGGTAGGCTTTGTTAAGTCGAGGCAAATCTGAAGATCTCATAGCGCGCCGCCAATCTATCTCGGTCAGGACGATCCCGTATTCGGTCGGGAAGGCGTATGCGGCGACCGTTCAGTTGTTTCAGGGCATCCAACATAGGGCCATCGTTTTGGCTCAGTAGCCGCTCGGATACATGTATTTCAAAGTCCGGATCGATGCCGATCAGGTGTGCGTCGAAGGCAGCATGGTGGATCTTAGACAAAGGAAGCCCGTTAGAGACCACTGGCTGTCCCAGCCGCTCGTGGGCGTCGGCAACGATGTGAGCAGCGTCCAAGAGAAGGGGTTCTGGAAGTCCTGAAAGGGCGCACCGTCCACAGTAGGCGGCAATCACCGCCTCTCTGAAGGTGGCTTGATGCAAGCGTTGTTTTATCGTCCGAAGCGCGTATCTACGCTCTGGCCCCTCCGATGGCGGGATCAGGCCGTGCTCGACAGACCCGAACGCTACCCCAGCCTTTAACGAGCGACTGTCCCAGCTCGATATGAATGCCGGAAGAAATGCTTGATAACGTCCCGGTGCCACTCCGAGAAAGTATATGATCGGAATGGCGTTTTCATATGCCTCCCTTAGCCAGCGGTTGTCAGCTGAGTTGGGATCCTGGCCCATAAAGGCGTAATCTACCGTCTCGTCACCTTCGAATATCTGACGATGAACTTCCCTTTGATCGTCATACCAAACCTTAGCTCCCGGCTTAGGAAAGACGGTCTTGATAGACAGCAGATATTGCATTTGGCGAGGCTTGAAGATGCCGCGGCGCTCGTTGAGCAGGGGCACTCGCTCGCCTTGGAATACGAAGCCGGGTCTCAATTCCGTTGATGTCAGATGCGAGTGGAGCTCGGTTAGCCGTCGGACGTGCGCAAAGGCAGCAATCCGAATCGATTTGTCGAGCGTTGCCGCTTCCATAGAGGGAATCACCGAGGAGCAGATCGGAGCATACCTCTGAGTGTGACATAGCTCATGCCGGGTTCGAAAGAGAAAGTCCTCGAGTCGAACTGTGGCCCGCGTGTGCCTGGCAGCAGAAAACCCTACGCCGGAGGCAGGGAAAGCCTTAATTTGCAGAGGGAAATACCCGTTCTTATTCCAGCTTCGGAGGGCAACGCTCTATCCAGCTGAGCTACGGGTGCCTGACGGTTCATTTAGCCGATTGGTCCCCCATCGGCAACGGTCTTGAGAGCGATTGTCTGACGAGATGCAGGCTGTAGACTGCCGGTAGAACCGCGCGAAAAGCGCCATCTGCTTGGGGAGATCGTCATGCGTCCGCTCGAATTTGGCTGGTATTTGCCGACGCATGGCGACACCACCGCCTATGGGCTGATGGAAGCCCAGGTGGCTGGCTCGCCGGAACTCTGCGAGCGGGTAGTGCAGGCCGCCGAAGCGGCGGGCTTTGAATATTTGCTGATCCCGGTCGGCTCGGTGTGCTGGGAGGCCTGGATCACGGGCGCCTTCATGGCGGCGCGGTCGTCGAAGATCAAGCCGCTGATCGCGGCGCGTCCCGGCTACATCAATCCGGTGCTGCTTGCCAAGATGATCTCGACCTTCGACCAGATGTCGGGCGGGCGCATCTGTATCAACCTGATCGCGGGCCAGAACGAGAGCGAGGTCGAAGCCGAGGGTATCCGTTACGTCAAGGAAGAGCGCTACGCGCTGATGGACGAGGAGGTCTCGATCCTGAAGGCGCTGTGGACCACGCGCGGGCCGGTGCATTTCAATGGCAGGTTCCACTCGCTGTCGGGCGCGCATATCCGGCCCCGGCCGCTGCAGCAGCCGTTTCCGAAATTCTATCTCGGCGGCGGCTCGCGGCAGGCGTGGGAATTATCGGCGAAACATTCCGATGTGCATCTGTTCTGGGGCGACCTGCCGGAGCGCATCGCGCAGAACATCGCCGAAATCAGGGCGCTGGCGCGCAGCCACGGCCGCGAGCAGGAGATCGGCTTCGGCATGCGACTGCAGGTGATCTGCCGCGAGAATGAAGCGGATGCGTGGGAGGCGGCCGACCGCCTGGTGCGTCACGCTACCGAACGGCAGAAACAGGAGATGAAGACGCTCTACAACAATTCAGCGGCCAATCAACGGGTGCAGCAGCTTGCGCGCGAGCATGGCGATTTCCTGTTGCCGCATCTGTGGACCGGCATCACCAAGGTCCGGCCCGGCGCCGGCATTGCCGTGGTCGGCAATCCCGTCCAATGCGCCGACATGCTGCAGCGATTCATCGATGCCGGCTGCCATTCCTTCTGCCTGTCCGGCTATCTGCATGACGAAGAGGCCGAGCGTTTCGGGCGGCTGATCCGCCCGATCCTTGCCCAGAACAATCGCGGCCGCTTGGCTGCGTAACGGATCAAGCGGGTACGATCGTCTTGCCGATCGGCCACAGCGCGATGCCGGCAAGCTTGAGGTGCGCCCAGGCGAAGGGCAAGCCGATGATGGTGACCGCCCAGATGATCGCCGTGACGAGGTGACCGAGCGCAAGCCACCAGCCCGCGAGCACGAACCAGATCAGGTTGCCGATCAGCCCGAGCGGGCCGGTCCCGACGTCGCTCACGCCGGTGATTTCGTCGCGGCGCGCGGCCCGCGAACCGAACGGCAACAGGGTATAGACAGCGATATTGAAGGCCGCGCGTGCCCAGGGCAGGCCGATGATCGTGATCGCCATGATGATCGCGGCGACAAGCCAGCCAAACGCCATCCACGCGCCGCCGATCAGGATCCAGAGCACATTGAGGAGGATGGAAAGAGGGGACATGGGTTCACTCGCCATTGCCTTATGGCCAGATTGCCTCGTGGTCGGGCTCGCACCCCATATTTGTACGCCATCGCCGTCGCGCAAGATAGCCGCCCGATCGACTCTAGGCCAAAACCCGCGCCGCCATCTGGTCCATGTCGAGCAATCGCCTGATCTCCGAGGCCGGCTTCGGTGCGCTGAACAGGAAGCCTTGCATCTGCGTGCAGCCCAGCTCGCGCAATAGTTTTCGCTGCTGCTCGGTTTCGACGCCTTCGGCCGTGGTGGTCATGTTGCGCGACGCAGCGATATTCACCACCGCCTGCACGATGGCCGAGGAACCGTCGACCTCGATGTCGCTGACGAAGCATCGGTCGATCTTGATCTTGTCGAACGGAAACCGCTTCAGATAGCTTAAGGAGGAATAGCCGGTGCCGAAATCGTCGAGCGCGATGCGCACGCCGATGGCGCGGAGCTGATGCAGGATCGCGAGCGCGGCTTCATCGTCCCTGATCAGCACCGCCTCCGTGATCTCGATCTCCAGCCGACCGGGCGCGAGGCCGGAGGCGGTGAGCGCGCCCGTGATCCGCAACGCCAGTGTTTCGCATTTGAGCTGGACCGGCGAGACGTTGACGGCGAGCCGAATGTGGGATGGCCAGGCGGCCGCTTCGGTGCAGGCCGTGCGTAGCACCCAGTCGCCGAGTTCGTTGATCAGTCCGGTGTCTTCGGCCACCGGAATGAACTCGGCAGGAGAGATCATGCCCCGCTCCGGATGACGCCAGCGCAACAGGGCCTCGCAGCCCGCGACCTGATTGGTCCTCAAGTCCAAGAGCGGCTGGTAGTGGATTTCGAAACCGCCTTCCATCATGGCTTGCCGCAGGTCCTGCTCCATGGCGAGGCGGGCCTGGGCGCTTTCATCCATTGCCGGTTCGAAGAAGCGATGGGTCCGGCGCCCGCCCGCTTTGGCGGCATACATCGCCAGATCCGCGTGCTTGATGAGCTGGTCGAGCTCGGTACCGTCCTGCGGCGCCAGCGCGATGCCAATGCTGGCGTCGGTGGAAAGATGATGCCCGAGGCAATCGCAAGGTTGCCGGATCGCGCCATGGATCCGCGTCACGAATTCCGCGACATCAGGCGTTGCATCAACTGCGGTCTGGATCACCGCGAATTCGTCGCCGCCAAGCCGGGCGATCAGGTCGCCGGGTTTGAGGCAGGCCTTGATCCGTGCGGCCACCGTCTTCAGCAACTCGTCGCCGACATGATGGCCGAGCGAGTCGTTGATGGCCTTGAACTCGTCGATATCGATGTAAAGCAATGCGAACCGTTCTCCGCGCATTGCCCTTTCGAGCTCGCGTGCGATCTGCGCACGGAACAGCACGCGGTTCGGCAGATCGGTCAGCGCATCGTAATGCGCAAGATAGGTGATCCTTTCGTTCGCGAGCTTGCGTTCGGTCACGTCCTCGACGACGTTGATGATATAGCGCGTCGCGCCGGCCTGATCGCGGATGCCGATGCGTTTCGAGGTGATGTAGCGTTCGCCCTTGGCCTGGGTCTTCCAGAGGTGTTCGTCCCTGTAGAAGCCGTCGGTGGATCCCAGCAGCCTTTCGTCGTCCGAGGTGATTATTCGCGCGGAGGCGGCCGGAAAGACATCGAATGCGGTCCTGCCGAAGATCAGCTCGCGCGAAATGCCGAACTGCTCCTCGGCAACTCGGTTGACCAGGAGATAGCGCCGGTCCTGCGCATCCTTGACGGTGATCTGCGAAGGGATGTGGTCGATGATCTCGCGCAGGAATGCGAAGTTCCGGTCGCGCTCCTGCTCGAGCCTGGAGCGCTCGGTGATGTCCTCGACGGTGGTGATCCACCCGCCGTGCTGGAGCGGCGTGCTGATGGCCGAAAACCAGCGGCCGTCCGCGCAACCGATCAATCGGCGATCAACCTGGCCTTGGGCGATATTGTCCATGACCGAGGTGCAGAATTCGTCGACATCGCCGTCGAACAATCCCTTCGCCTGGCGGTGGAGCATCAGGTCGCGGAAATGGCATCCCGGCTTCGCGACGTCGGTCGAGAGCTGGAACATGTCCAGATAGCGCCGGTTGAAGGCGACGATGCGCCCAGTGGCGTCGTACTGCACCAGCCCTTGGATCATGTTGTTAAGCGCCGTATCGAGCCGCTGCCGCTCCGCCTTCAGCCGTTGCCGCGCCTGGCGGTTTTGCTTGTTGATCTCGCGGATGATCAGGAACAGCACCCCTGCGATCACCAGGGCGGCGAGCGCCGCGGCGACGATCAGGAATTTGGTCTGCGCACGCCAGTCGGCGAGTGCTGCGTCGATGGAATTGGTTGCGACCACGACCGCCGGAAAATGGCCGAGCCGCGCCGCCGAGCCCAGCCGGTTCATTCCATCGACCGGGCTTTCGATGCGCAGGGTATGCTGGCCTCCCTTCGCCAGCACCTCTCGCATCAGCGGGGCGGAAGCGAAATTCCGTCCGATCATCTCATCGATGCGCGGATGACGGGCGAGCAAGGTCCCGTCGGCGTGAAACATGGCGATGGTGGCGCTATCGCCTGGAGCGACGGAAGCAAAGAACTTCTCATAGTTCGCGGGATCGATGCGTCGTGTCATGATCCCGAGAAAGATTCCGTTGTGCCCGATCAGGCGGTGGGCAATCACGGTACTGAGTTTGCCGTTGCGATAGCTGCGGACTGCTTCGGCGAGAACGGTCTCCGTGGTCGGGTTGGATTTGAAGCTCTTGAAGTAGGCGCGCTCGGATATGTCGAGCTTCGGCGCCGGCAGCGGTCCGGACCAGTTGATGATGTGCCCGTCGGTATCGAACAGCGAGACGTCGCCGAGATAGGACAGGCCCTTCGATCTCAGCACATGGTGCACTTCGGCGGTCGACATCCGTTCTTTGAACGCTTCCGACGAGGCGAGCTCCGGAATCCGCAATTGTGAGATCAGGTCGGAAGCGATCGTCGCGGAGTCTTCGAATTGCTGGTCGAAATGGCGCGTCAGCATCAGCACGGTATTCTCCAGTTCGCGCTCGCTGTTGTGCAGAGCGCGCTCACGGAATTGGCCGACCATCAGGATGGTGCCGGCAAAGATCGCGGTCACCAGCAATCCGCCGCAGAGTGTCAGCCACAGCACCGGGCCGCGGATCGTCGCGGCGAAATGGCGGCGGAATACCTTCGCGCGAAGGATGATCCTATGGATGTGCTTTGAAGGATTGCGCATTCCCGAATTCCCGGGAGGCAGGGATACAACGGAAAATTGTCACAAGCGGTTAGGAAATCCGGTTACTCAACGCTTAATTGGGATCTCGCAGTATTTCCTCGCAATGGTTGTAGGGACGCCAGTGCTCAGCGCCGATACCTGCTTGTCCGGGTGTAAGCCGGACGCGCCTCCTCCATCGCCCGGCTCGCCAGGTGGGCCCGCGCTTCGCTCGTCAGCGGCATCGACGGCTTGAGGTCGTCCAGGAAGATCGGTCTCGAGAAATAGTAACCCTGGGCGTAGCGGATCTTGGTCGCGGCCTGCAGGTAGGCCAGTTCCTCGTAGGATTCGATGCCTTCCGCGATCACGGTCATGCCGAGCGCCTCGCTCAAGGACTCGATCGCCCGCAGGATGCCCTGGCTGCGCGGGCGCTTATGGATGTCGGTGATGAATGAGCGGTCGATCTTGATCTCGTCGGCGGTGATGTCGGCGAGCGCCGACAGCGACGAATAGCCGATGCCGAAATCATCGATCGAGATCCCGACGCCGATCCGGCGCAGTATCGGCAGGATCTCCTCCTGGAAATGCGACTTGGTGACGAAGGCGTCTTCCGTCACCTCGATCATGAAGCGCTTCGGGTATCCCGTCTCCTCGAGCGCGCGGGCGAACGGGCGCATGAATTCGGGATTGGCGGCCTGCTTGGCCGCGACGTTGATGCTGATGGAAGCGTCGGGACCAAAGGTGTTGTTGATCAGGTCGATCGATCTTACGATCTCCGCCAGCACCAGATGGGTCAGTTCGTCGATCAGCCCGAGCTCGACGGCGAGGTTGACGAAAGTGCCGGGCGCCTGGATCACGCCCTCATTGTCGCGCAGCCGCACCAGCGCCTCGATGCCCCTGACCTCCTGCGTCCTGAGATCGACCTTGGCCTGGAAGGCGCAACAGAAGCGCTTCTCCAGGATCGCGAGCCGCAGCGACTGCTCGATCTTCATCCGCGCCATGGCCTCGACTTCCATGCTGGCGTCGAAGAAGGCCGCGGCACCCTTGCCGCCGTGCTTGACCCGATACATCGCGATGTCGGCGTTCTGGCGCAGCTCGTCGTAGCTTCGGCCATGCTCGGGATAAAGGCTCACGCCGATCGAGGTGGAGGCAAAGATCTCCGACTGGTCGATGAAGAACGGCGCCTTCAACCGCTGCAGCATGAATTCGATGTAGTCGGCGACCTCCTGCTCGGTCTGGATCGGATTGAGCAGCAGCAGGAATTCGTCGCCGGAGATGCGCGACAGGATGTCGGTCTCGCGCAAGGACAGGCTGAGCCGCCGGGTCATCTCCACCAGCAGCGCGTCGCCGATGGCGTGGCCGTAATAGTCGTTGATGTGCTTGAAATTGTCGATGTCGAGGAAGGCGAGCGCGAAATGGCCGTCTGCATCGTCACGGCGCAACAGGCTGTTGACGCGGTGCTCGATCACCCGGCGCGTCGGCAGGCCGGTCAGTTCGTCATAATAGGCGGAGCGGAATAGCTGATCCTCGAACGCCTTCTGGTCGGTGATGTCTGCGGAGGTCGACAGCAGGAGACTGCGGTCGGCGATCCGCACCGGCCGGTGCGCGGTGAGGAACACCTGCCTGGTCGCGCCGGAAGCAACCGCTTCCTCCAGCACGGCGGAGCGGCCGTTCCGTAGCAATTCGAGACAGGTCTCGCGGCGCTCGTCGAGTTGCGAGGCCATTGCATCGCTTGCCAATTGGAAGCGCGCCGCGGCGGCATCGTTAACGACCAGGAAGTCGCCGTGCTCGTCCTGGACCGTGACGCCCGCAGGCAACAACCTGACGACATCGCGCAGAATCCGCAATTCGGAATGGAGTTCGCTCTCATTCGTGGCCGCCGCCGTGGCCATCTGAAAGTCGTGCTTTGTGGGACTGTGCATGCGCGCGAACTTGGCAAAGTCCCTTGTAGTTTTGGTTAAGTGGAACTGAGAAAAACCGCGACATCTGTGTCGATAGGAGATTTCAACAGGCGCTGCCTCAATCGTCATTAACAGAGCGTCAACCCGATCATCGAGTGCTTGCGGCTGTGTTTCGTTTCACCTTCGCTTCGGCGCGGCGCGAAAAAGCGGGCTCACGCCGCGGGAATTCGGCACTGCATGGTGCAGTGAATACCGGTCTTGAGATAGCTGACGTCGGTCTTGCCGTCGAATGGCCTCAGCGCCGATTTCAAAAGCCTGGTGCCGAAACCCGGCTCGCCGATCTTCTCCACGGCCGGGCCCTCGGTCTCGTCCCAGGTGATGGTGAGGCGATCGTCGGATACCGACCATGATACCTGCAGGAAGCCGCGCGCGGAGGAAAACGCGCCATACTTGCCGGCGTTGGTGGCGAGTTCATGAAAGATCAAGGCCAGGCTCACCGCCAGCTTCGCCGGCAGGAACAGGCGATCGCCGTTCAGGCTGAACCGGACGTGGCCGTAGGGACCAAGCTCGGAGATCAGGAGGTCCTGGATATCGCATCCGTTGCCGTCAACCTTCGCGATCAAATCGTCGGTCGCCGACAGCGCGCGGATGCGATGATCGATGCGGCTCCAGATCTGCGGCTGGTCCTGCAGCGCCTGGTGCAGCACGGCGTGAATGGTGGAGGACTTGTTCTTCAGCCGGTGCTGCAATTCGTCGAACACGAGCTTGCGGTAGTCCTGCTCGCCGATCAGGCGTTTGGCGATCCGCTGCTGCTCGGCGACGATCGAGCGGTAGTGCTCGACGCCCCAGATCGTCAGGCCGCAGACCACCCAGAACATCAAAAGCAACGCGATCCGCGTCGGATCGGTGACCGTGCTGCCGAAATTGAGGGCGAGGCCGAGCAGGCCGCCTGCAAGCGCGGTCAGGATTCCGATGCGCAAGCCGCCGAACGCGCCGGCGAAGAACACCGCCGGAAAATACGGCGTGAAGAATACGTCGGGGCGGAGCTGGGACAGGCCCCAGCGGACCGCCGTCGCGAGCGCCAGGCAGGTGATCGCAAAGCCGATGCCGAGCGCGAGCGACGGCGGGGCGTCCCCGCGCCAGCCGCACCTGAACTCGTCGATCAATCTCTTCATGGCTTTGTCACTTCAGGTGATCAGCGAATCCAAAATAAGGCCGAACCGACGGGTAAGCTGCGATTTGTGGCCGGCAGAGGGCCGCAGGCCACAGCCGGCGGCGTTGTGCACCGAACAGTCCGCTTGCCTTGTTCCGCCTGTGGCAGGAATATCCCAGTTCATGGAATTCGATCGACAACTTAAGAGGGTAATGACATGGGACGGTTGGACGGCAAGGTCGCGGTGATCACGGGCGCCACGAGCGGCATCGGCCTGCGCACGGCGGAGGTTTTCGTTGCCGAGGGTGCGAAGGTCGTCATCGCCGGGCGGCGCGTCGCCGAAGGCGAAGCCTTGGCCAAGGCGCTTGGCGCCAACTGCATCTTCCGCCAGACCGACGTCACCGTGGAAGAGCAGATGAAGGCGCTGATCGCGCTGACGCTGGAAAAATTCGGTAAGGTCGACTGCCTCTTCAACAATGCCGGCGGCCCGGCGCAGACCGGCGGCATCGAGGGATTGGAGGTCGACCGTTTCGATGCCGCTATGGCGACGCTGGTGCGCAGCGTCATGCTCGGCATGAAGCATGTCGCGCCGCACATGAAGAAGCAGGGCTCCGGCAGCATCATCAACAATGGCAGCATCGCCGGACGGCTTGCCGGCTTTTCGTCCTCGGTGGTCTATGGCGCGGCAAAGGCCGCGGTGATCCATCTGACCAAATGCGTCGCGATGGAGCTCGGCGAGTCCGGCATCCGCGTCAACTCGATCTCGCCCGGCGCGATCGCGACCGGCATCTTCGGCAAGGCGTTGGGATTGTCGACTGACGCCGCGGAGAAGACGCCGGCCGTGATGCGCGAGGTCTACAAGACCGCGCAGCCGATCCCGCGCGCCGGCCTGCCCGACGACATCGCGCACGCCGCCGTATTCCTCGCCAGCGACGAATCCTCCTTCATCAACGGCCACGACCTCGTCATCGACGGCGCCATCACCGGTGGCCGCAACTGGACCCAGCAGCAGCAGGGCTACGTTGCCCTCCGCAAGGCGTTTGATCAGGGCGGGGGATAGATCTAGCGCCGGTGTCGTCCCCGCGAAGGCGGAGACCCATCACCACAGGATGTTGTTGTGGCGCGAGTAAGTGGTTGCAGAGGTGTAGGGTGGGCAAAGGCGCACTTGCGCCGTGCCCACCATCCAGCGCCGTGCTCGGGATGGTGGGCACGCTTCCGCCTTCGCTCTACGAGCTACGGCGCACAAGTCGCTTTGCCCACCCTACGGCGTCGTCGTGACTTATGATTCAAATTTCAAGCAGCGTGAGGATGTGAGGTCGCGTTCTCGCGGCGCGATGCGCCCGAGCTTTGCATCTCGTTCCACCCTCCTCAATCATCCGAGGGCGCAGGGAAAGCCGGGTGCTGGTTGCACCCATGGGTCCCGTGCAGCAAAAAGCACGGGGGTAGGACCACAGGTTCAACCGAAGCATTCCGGCTTTCCCTGCGCGATGGTGTTACGGCTTACTTCGTACTCTCCCCGGTGACCGGGCTTTCTTGCCACCGTCATCTCAAGCGCGAACTTGTTCGCGCGAAAAACTTAGCGCCAGCGTCGGGGCGCCAGGACCACACGACTTCGCCGTCCGCTGATGTTGCGTTCGTCTTTCGCAACAGCCGCGTCCACCGCATCTCACCGCAACGTTCGTGACGATCGCGACCCGCCCCTCATTCGCGTGAGACGCGCGGAGTCATAGTGCTGATTTGCCCGACGGGTTAAGCGATTTATTTTTCGCGAGAGGGATGGACAGACTTTTGCTGATTTGCCCGACGGGTTGTTATGTCGCACCGAAGGCAACCACACCGTCATTGCGAGCACCGCGAAGCAATCCATAGCGCCGCAAGCGGAGGCGTGGATTGCTTCGCTTCGCTCGCAATGACGGGTGGCTCACGCTGCGGTATTGCCGTCGACCATAGCGGCGATCACGGCGTCGATCGACACCGCGCCTTTGCGGGCATTGGCGCCTTTGTCCGCAAAGTCGATCCAGCCCTCGTTGAAGCCGTCGATCATCTGCATTCTCGGCAGCGGATTGCGCATGCCCTGCTCGCGAAAGATCGTTTCCCATTGGTCGCGCGGCACTGCCTCGGCCCGAACCGGCTTGCCGAGCGCCTTTGAGAACGCCGCTGCGATGGCCGCGGGGCTGACGCGCTCGGCGGCCTCGAGTTCGACGATGCGGGTGTCGCTCCACTGCTGCTGCAACAGATCGGCGATGGTGTTGCCGATGTCAGCGGTGGCGATCATCGGCACCGCGCGATCGAGCGGTTGCAGATAGCTTGTGATGACGCCGCGATCCCGGGCTGAGGCGAGATCGAATGCCGCGTTCTCCATGAACCAGGCGGCGCGAAGGAAAGCCACCGGCATGGCGATCGTCGAGAGCGCGCGCTCGAGCAGGCCGAGTTGGCTGAGCAGGTTCGGCCGCTCGGCATCGGCGCCGATCGTCGAGAGCGCCACCACGCGTTTCGGCGCGCCGCGTGTCAGCGCCGCGCGCAACGTAGCGATCATCGCTTTAGCTTCGCGCCAATCAGGCGAAGGATCGAACAGCGGCGGCAGCATCACAAACGCGGCTTCCGCGCCCTCGAAGGCGCGGCCCAGCGCATCGGCATCGCCGAGATCGGCTATCGCGATCTCGCATCCCTGTGCGGCCCAGCTCTCGCCCTTGGCGCGATCCCGCACGATGACGCGCGGCCGCTTGCCCTCCGCGAGCAGCGGGCGGGCTGTGGCGCCGCCGACTTTTCCCGTGACTCCCATGAGCGCGTACATGTCTCTCTCCTTTGGCCTGATATGATCGCCGCCGATTGTGCGACCCGTAGCCCGGGTGAAGCGAAGCGCAACCTGGGATGGTTGTTATGCGGCGGCACGGTTACCCGGGTAACGCGGAGCCTGTCATCGGGCGCGCGTTCGCGCGACCCGTTGGCTTTACCCGGCTACGGGTAGAAATCGGCTACCAGGGTAGGCTGTCGCCGTGCCGGCTCATGAACTTCAGGCCGGGTTTGCCGGCGCGGGCCTCAACTGCGGTCACGACAGCCGGGATGCTCTCCTCGATCGAGAGTATTGCTTCGCTGCCACCCATTTCGGTCCGCACCCATCCCGGCGCGATCAAGAGCATCGCTCGCGGGTCACCGGGATGCCGCTGGCTGAAGCATTTCATCAGCATGTTGAGCGCGGCCTTGCTTGCGCTGTAGAGCTCCCAGAAACCACGATTGGCGGCGATGCTGCCGAGCTCGGATGACATCACCGCAATGATGCCACGCGGCGGCACCTGGTCCTCGAAGGTTTCGACCACGCGCATCGGCGACAGTGCGTTGGTCACCATCATCGCGACGAAGTCGTTGACATCAGCATCGATCGGCGTGTTCTCGCGCGCGAGGCAAATGCCGGCATTGACCAGCAAGGTGTCGATGATGCGATTCCCGAGGCGCTGCTTCAGCGCCTTGACGGAGGCCGGCTCGGTGGTGTCGACAGTCTCGATCTCGAGGCTTACAGGAAAGCGCGCGGCAAGATCATCCAGCGCTTTCGACGGGGTACGCACGGTGGCGGTCACCTGGTAGTCGCGGCCGCAATATTCCTCGGCGAGCGCAAGACCAAGCCCGCGCGAGGCGCCGATGATGAGAGCGGTTTTCCTGGTTGCCATTGAGAGCGATCCTTTCCGAGATCGTTTGATCTGCTGGATGGACTCTCTCACTCAGGTACTGATGATCCCAGTGCGGATATGTCATGTGACTGGTGATCGATGGTCATCAATTACTTCGCATGCGAACGGGCTGCGCCCTGTGCCGCCTTGAGCGCGAAGTCGATGAAGGCGCGGACTTTCGCCGGCGGGTGGTGTCGCGAGGGATGCAGCGCGTAGAGCGGGAAGGTCTCGCCCGGCCAGTCCGGAAACAATTCGATCAGCCGGCCCGAGTCCAAGAGCGGCTGCACGCCGATGGCCAGCAGTTGTGCGATCCCTGTGCCGGCGATGCATTCGTTGATCATGGTGCCGACGTCGGTCAGCACCAACGCACTCGAGGTCTTCACCGGCAGAACTTTCTTGCCCGCATGAAATTCCCATTCGAAGAGCTGTCCGGACAGCGGGTCGATGAACTGGATGCAGGGATGATGCTGCAGTTCGCCAGGATGCTTGGGACGGCCGTGCTTCCTGAGGTAGCCGGGCGAGGCGACGGTCAGCACGCGGGTCTCCAGCAATTTGCGCGCGATCAGCGGGCCGGCGGGAGGTTCGCCGAAGCGCATCGCAACGTCGATGCCATCGGCGACGAGATCGCCGACATGTTCGCGCGTGATCAATTCCAGCGTCAGCTCCGGATGCTGGCGCAGGAAGCCGCCGATATGGCCAGAGAGGATCATGCGCGAGAAATAGGGATCGATGTCGACGCGCAGCCGGCCGCGGACCACGCCTGATGATCCCGACGCGGTGCTCGCGGCGTCCTCGATCCCGGCCAGCAGCGGCGCCACTTGTTCATAGAAGCGGCGGCCTTCGTCGGTCAGCGCCACCGAGCGCGTGGTGCGGTCGAACAGCCGCACGCCGACGCGCGCTTCGAGTCGCGCAACCGCCCGGCTGACGCCGGAGGCGGTGATGCCGAGCGTGTATCGGCGGCGCGGGCAAAGCTTTTGGTCTGCACCACCGCCGCCAGCACGCTGATTCCCGCCAACAGGCGGCCGTCGAAGGGCATTGCTTCACCATGACTGTGTGTCAGTAATGATGGAGCGGGAGTGTCGTTGGATCAATAGCGCAGGCGGTTGCGCTCCCTCTCCCGCTTGCGGGAGAGGGTCGGGGTGAGGGTGTCTCCGCGATTGACATTCTTTGAGTGGAGAAAGCCCTCGCCCGCTCAGCCTTTGGCGCAGCGACCTCTCCCGCGAGCGGGAGAGGTGGACCGAACCCTCACGCCTTGCGTTTCGCGGCTTCCTGCAGATCAGGGGCGTTGACGGCGGGGATCGCGACGCGGCCGGGGCCGGTCTTGGACAAGGCCGCGGCAGCTTTGTCGTTCTCCATGATCTTGGCCATCACGGCCTGGCCGGCGCGTTCGAAGATCGCGCGGTTCTCGATCACGAATTTCTGCGACTTGCGCAAGGGCTCGATAAAGCCGTTGATCTCGGGGATCACATAGCGCGCCACCATGTCCCAGCTTCGCCTTGTGTTTTCCGGATTTGCCCAGTCATGGGCGAAGCCGACGATGGTGCCGACGCCGCCGGAGACCTGCACCAGGTTCTTGATCATCTTCACGAGATCGTCAGGCGTGCCGATGGTGGAGGCCGCACCCTCGACGAAAGCAGTCTTGTCGACGGCCTCGTCCGGTGAGGAGAATGCGGTCAGCCCGGGCCGCATCAAAGTGCCGACATTATATTCGTTGTGCCAGCGCATCAGCCCGGCGCCGGCCTCGCGCCGCGCCTGCTCGCGGGTCTCGGCGATGTGCCAGGACAGCAGCACCCGCCAGTTCGACCGGCTCACGGTGGTGCCGGCCTTCTTGGCGGCGTCCTCGGCGAATTGCCATTGCTGCGGCAGCGCCATCAGGCCCTGGGTCGACATCGAGCCGAGCGAGATGATGCCGATGCCGTATTTGCCGGCGAGCGTCATGCCGGAGGGTGAGATCTGCGAGGCCACCACGAACGGCATGTCTTCCTGCAGGGGCAGGATCTGCAGCGCGGCATCGTTCATCACGAACCAGTCGCTCTTTGCGGTGACGCGCTCGCCGTTGAACAGGCGGCGGATGATTGCGATCGCCTCGTCCTGGCGGTCGCGCTGAGTCATCGGGTCGATGCCGAGCGTGTGCGCGTCGGAAGCGAGCGCGCCCGGGCCGGAGCCGAAAATGGCGCGGCCGCCGGTCATGTGGTCGAGCTGCACCATGCGCTGGGCGACGTTGAAGGGATGGTGATAGGGCAGCGAGATCACGCCGGTGCCGAGCTTGATCCGCTTGGTGCGCTCGCCGGCGGCGGCCAGAAACATCTCCGGCGAAGCGATCATCTCCCAGCCCGAGGAGTGATGCTCGCCGCACCAGAACTCGTCATAGCCGAGCTCGTCGAGCTGCCGGACGAAATCGAGGTCGCGGCGGAATTGCAGCAGCGGATGTTCGCCGATCGGGTGATGCGGGGCGAGAAAGGCTCCGAATTTCAGGCGTGTCATTGGGTGTTCTCTCCAGGATTATTGTTGTCGTTGGTTGCGCCAACCCTACGGGCAGGGCAGGTCCGACGCAATGCTCCGAGCCCGCGCGCCATGCATGGTTGTTGAGCAGGCGGCGCGGTATGCCGCCGCTCGGAATTTTGGGCACGCGATCGTAGGATGGGCAAAGGAGCGCAGCGACGTGCCCACCATCAAGCATTCCGCCCGCAATGGTGGGCACGCTTCGCTTTGCCCACCCCACGATTCCTGGTGCGAAGCTTACCTCGGAGGTAATCGCCGGAATGTGCCGAATCTGTAGCTTGCACGCACAACAGATTTTGAACGGAACGCCCTGCCATGCACCAGATCGTCACCTATGTCAGTGAGCCTATGTCAGTGGATTCCTCGCGGCGCTGGTGGGTGTTGGCGACCGTGGTCGCGGCGCAATTCATGTTCGGCGTCGATGCCTTCATCGTCAATGTCGCGATCCCGACCATCGCGGCGGAGCTGCATGCGAGCGCGGCCGAGATCGAAGCCGTGATTGCGATCTACCTGATCGCCTATGCGACGCTGGTGGTCACCGGCGGCCGGCTCGGCGACATCTACGGCACCAGGAACGTGTTCGTCGCCGGCGTTGCGGGTTTCAGCTTGGCGTCACTGTGGTGCGGCCTTGCGCAATCCGGACCTGAGCTGATCGTCGCGCGGCTGGCGCAGGGCGCGACCGCGGCGCTGATGGTGCCGCAGGTGCTGGCGACGCTGCATCTGCTGTTTGCGGATTCCGCGCGCGCCCGTGCCTTCGGCATCTACGGCATCGTGCTGGGCCTCTCCGGCGCCGCCGGCTTCCTGCTCGGCGGCGTGCTGGTGACGCTCGATCTCGCCGGGCTTGGCTGGCGCGCGGTGTTCTTCGTCAACGTGCCCTTCGGCATCGTCATCATTGCCGCGGCCCTCAGGATCATGCCGACGGTGCCGCATCGCGCCGGCACGAGGCTCGACATTCCCGGAGCGGTGGTGCTGTTTGCGGGATTGCTGTGCCTGATCGGACCGCTGTTGTTCGGGCATGACCTGCACTGGTCGCCCTGGGTGTGGCTGGTGATGGCGGGCGGCGCTGTGATCATCGCCGCATTCGTCCGGCTCGAACGCGTGATCGCGCGCGGCGGCGGCATGCCGCTGATCGATCTGGCGCTGCTGACTGACGCAGCCTTCATGCGCGGACTGGTTGCCGTGTTCTTTTTCTTCTTCGCCAATCTCTCATTCTATCTGATCATGACCATGTTCATGCAGAACGCGCTGCATATTCCGCCGCTTCAGGCCGGATTGGTCTTCATGCCGGCCGCGCTCACCTTCGTGGTCGCCTCGCGCCATAGCGGCGCACGGGCCAGGCATCGCGGCACGCTGGTGCTGATCGAGGGCTGCGCGCTGCAGATTGTGGGCCTTGCCGCGATTGCCGTGACAGCGGCGCTGGTTGAGGCGCCTTCCGCACCGTCGATTGCGCTGGTGCTGATGATCTTCGGCTACGGGCAAGGATTGGTGATGGCGCCGCTCTCGAGTGCGGTGCTCTCGACGGTGAAACCCGCGAGCGCGGGCGCGGGTTCCGGCATCTACGGCACCACGGCGCAGATCGGAAATGCGGCCGGCGTGGCCGCAATTGGCGCCGTGTTCTTTGCGATCGAAGTAGCAGGCTCAGCGGAGCTGGCGCTGCATGCGGCATGCGCCTTGTTTGGGCTGTCGATCATCATTTGCGCCGCATTCCTGTCATGGATGCGGCGCGCACCATGATCACAAATTAATCTTGCGATCACGAATTTACCGGCCGCCTCACGATTTCGCGGGAAATGACAGTATACGGACTTTTTATTTTGCGCTGCAGCAACTATGTGATTTGGCCGAGGCTGGACGAAATCACCTCAGGAGTTGCTGTTGTCACTTGCCAAGAACATCGAGTTCCTAAGCCATCTGCCCCGGCTGAGCGGATTCAATGGGCTTGCCGCCGTCTACGGGCGAAGCCTTGCACCTGCGGTCGACAGTCCGCTGGTCGAGACCGCCGATTTCGGATCGAATCCCGGCGCGCTGAAGATGTATTCGTTCGTGCCGGAAGAGCTGCCGCGCGGTGCCGCGCTGGTGGTCGTGCTGCACGGCTGCGGCCAGACCGCGGCCGGTTACGATCTCGGCGCGGGCTGGTCGACGCTTGCGCGTCACTATGGCTTTGCGCTGCTGCTTCCGGAGCAACAGGTCGCGAACAACGCCAACACCTGCTTCAACTGGTTCAATCCGGCGGACATCAAGCGCGGCAAGGGCGAGGCTGGCTCGATCCGTCAGATGATCGCGCGCATGGTGGTCGACCACAAGCTCGATCCGCGTCGCATCTACATCACCGGACTCTCCGCCGGCGGCGCCATGACATCGGTGATGCTCGCGGCCTATCCGGATGTGTTCGCCGCCGGCGCGATCGTTGCCGGCCTGCCGTTCGGCATCGCCACCAACCTGCGCCAAGCCCTCAATGGCATGATGCAGGCGTCGTCGCGCACCGCCACTGAATTGGGCGATCTGGTGCGCGGCGCGTGGAAGCACCACGGTCCGTGGCCGAAGGTTTCCGTCTGGCACGGCAGTGCCGATCGCACCGTCAATCCCGGCAATGCGGACGCGATCGTCCGGCAATGGCTCGACGTGCACGGCCTGCCCGAGACGCCGATGGCGACGACGATGGTCGACGGTTATCCGCGCGATGTGTGGTGGGATTCGAACGGCGAGACGGTCGTCGAATCCTACACCATCACCGGTATGGCTCACGGCACGCCGCTTGGCCCCGCTGCCAATGACGAACGCTATGGCGAGGCCGGCGCCTTCCTGATCGAGGCCGGGATTTCGTCGTCCTACCACATCGCGAATTTCTTCGGCTTGACCGAACAGGCTCGCCGACCCGCGCCGGCTCCGAAAGAAGCCGACAAGCCGGCGGTCAAGCCTGTGGCGCTGCCGGTCGCAAAGGAAACGGCAAAGCAGCCGATGCCCTTGCCGCGCGCCGCTCCCTCGCGTCAGGCTGTGCCGTCACGCAACCTCCGCGGCCGCGCCCGCGAGATCAGCGATGTGATCACCCGGGCACTGACAGCCGCTGGTTTGATGAAGTAATTCTGGCGCCGCGGTTACTAAAGCGCGATGAGATGAGGATGAATCATCATCGCGCTTTAGCTTATTGTTTGAGCATGATCTCCGCGCAAACGCTTCGCGTTTGTCGCGAGGGAAAACCGCTTCACACTTTTCCGGATCATGCTCTAGCCGCGGCGTCGCTCACAGCTCGCCGGTGATGAACGGGTTCGTCATCCGTTCCTGGCCGATGCTGGAGCCGGCGCCGTGGCCGCAGATGAAGCCGACATCGTCACCGAGCGGCAGCAGCTTCTCCTTGATCGACCTGATCAGCGTCTCGTGGCTGCCGCCGGGCAGGTCGGTGCGGCCGACCGAGCCGTTGAACAGGACGTCGCCGACATGGGCGAAGCGCAATTCGCGGTTGAAGAACACGACGCTGCCCGGCGAATGGCCGGGGCAATGCAGGATCTCGAAGGTGAGTTCGCCGATCGTGACCTGCTCTCCCTCCTCGAGCCAGCGGTCCGGCGCGAAGTCGCGCACGCCGCTCATGCCGAAACGCGCGCCGCTCGCAACGACATTGTCGAGCAGATATTTGTCCGCGATATGCGGGCCCTCGATCGGCACCTTCAGCGCATCGCGCAGTTCGGCGGCGCCGCCGACATGGTCGATATGGCCATGGGTGATCCAGATCTTCTCGACGCTGACGCCGGTCTGTTTGATCGCCTCCTGGATCTTCGGGACGTCGCCGCCAGGATCGATCACGACCGCCTTCTTGCTCGGCTCGTGCCAGAGGATGGTGCAGTTCTGCTCGAACAGCGTCACCGGCACGATGATGGCGCCGGCCTTCGGTTTTGTTTCGGTTTTGTCATCCATGGCGGCACCTTATTCTTCCCTTGGACCCCGTCAACAAGGGTCCGGAACATCCTGCGCCCATTGGCCGGTCTGTGATAGGATTGCACAGTTCTTGAACATGTAGTGTGAAAGAGGAATGGCATCCACCGTGACGGAACATCCCGTGAGCCAGGTTTCGCGGTCGCCGCTCGGAGGCGCGCGCACCACGGCCCGCGCCTTCTTTGTGGCCGAGCGCCTGAACACGTCGGGGCTCGAGCGCAGCGATGTACTGGCGACGACGCCATTGGCGTTCCGCGTCAATGACAACGGCGTCGCGATCCTGTTCCGTTACGGTGTCGTGGTCCTGATCGGCCTGAATGCGCTGGAGGAGGAGGAGTTCCTGCGCGGGCTGCAGTCGCGCCTGGTCGCGCCGTTTGCGCGGCGCGAGGAGGAGAGCGCCACCATCGAGCTCGCCTCCGAGAAGGACGATCAAATTCCGCCGGGCGGTCCGATCTGTCTGCAGAGCCTGTCGCCGGAGCGGCTGATCCTGGTCGGTGAGGCGCTGGCGAAGAGCGTCGTGCTGGCGCGCCATGAGCGCGAGGTCGCCGCGGTATTCGACACGACCGAGCCGTTCGCGCGCGAGCTCGCCAAGAGCGGGCAGATCCATCGCAGCCGCAGCGCGATCCTGAAGCACATCGGCAATGCCTTGTCGGTCCGTCATCGCGTCTCGGGGCCGGTCGAAGTGTCCGAGAAGCCCGATATCCTCTGGGACAAGCCGCAGCTCGAGCGGCTCTATGCCCGGCTCGAGGACGAATACGAACTGAAGGAGCGCACCGAATCGCTCAACCGCAAGCTCGCGGTCATCGCCGAGACCGCGCAGGTCCTGACCGACATCATCGATACCCGCCGCTCGCTGCGGCTCGAGCTGATCATCGTCTTGCTGATCCTGTTCGAGGTGTTGATCACCATCTACCAGCTCGCGACCGGCCGCCACGTGTGATGTTCCTCTCCCCGCAAGCGGGGCGAGGTGAAGCGGAGCTCGCGGCTCGCTTCGATACGAATCATTGATACGTTATGCATCGAAATTTTCACGCAAACGCGCCACGCGTTAGCGCCTTGCCACGTTCAAGCCTGAATTGAAGGGTGACGTGACGATATGAGTGATTTGGGCGATATTGAAAAAGATTGGTGGCGGCGCGGCGTCTTCTATCAGGTGTATCCGCGCTCGTTTCAGGATTCCAACGGCGACGGCGTCGGCGATCTCAAGGGAATTTTGCGGCGATTGCCGTACTTGAGAGAACTTGGCGTCGATGCGTTCTGGCTGTCGCCGATCTATCCGTCGCCGATGGTCGATTTCGGCTACGACATTTCCGACTACACCGGCATCGATCCGCAGTTCGGCGCGATGGAGGATTTCGACGCGCTGGTCGCCGCAGCCCACGACGCGGGGCTGAAGTTGATCCTCGATCTGGTGCCGAACCATACCTCGGACCAGCATCCCTGGTTCATCGAATCGCGAAGCTCGCGCGATAACCCCAAGCGCAACTGGTACATCTGGCGCGATCCGAAGCCGGGCGGCGGACCGCCGAACAATTGGCTGTCGGAATTCGGCGGCAGCGCCTGGGAATATGACAGCGAGAGCGGGCAATATTACTACCACGCCTTCCTGGCCCAGCAGCCGGACCTGAACTGGCGCAATCCGGAGGTCCGGGCGGCGATCTATGACGTGATGCGGTTCTGGCTCGGCAAGGGCGTCGACGGCTTTCGCGTCGATGTCATCTGGCATCTGATCAAGGACGCCAAGTTTCGCGACAACCCGCCCAATCCGCATTATCACGAGGGCCGGCCGCCGCATGAGAAGTTTCTGACGCAATATTCCACCGACCAGGCGGAGGTGCACGAGGTGATCGCCGAGATGCGGCGCGTCACCGAGGAATTCGAGGCCCGGGTCTTGATCGGCGAGATCTATCTGCCGCTGCATCGCCTCGTCGCCTATTACGGCAACGATCTCACCGGCGCGCAGATGCCGTTCAACTTCGCGCTGCTGTCGACCTTGTGGAGCGCGCGCTCGATCGAGCGGATCATCGAGGATTATGAGAAGGCGCTGCCACAGGGCGCATGGCCGAACTGGGTGCTCGGCAATCACGACCGGCCGCGGGTCGCGAGCCGGGTCGGGCCTGAGCAGGCGCGCGTCGCCGCCATGCTGCTGCTGACGCTGCGCGGCACGCCGACGCTCTATTACGGTGACGAGATCGGCATGCGCCAGGTTCCGATCGCGCCCAATGAAGTGCGCGATCCCTTCGAAAGGAACGTGCCGGGTATCGGCGTCGGCCGCGACGGCTGCCGCACGCCGATGCAATGGGACGCCGAGCCCAATGCCGGCTTCTCGACCGCAAAGCCCTGGCTGCCGCTCGCCCATGATGCGCTGCGCGAAAACGTCGCCAGTCTCGGTGCCGACAGGACGTCGATCCTCAACCTGTACAAGGCGCTGATCGCGCTTCGTCGGCAATGGCCACAGCTCGTGACCGGCAGCTATGAACGGGTCGCCGCGCAAGGCGACATCCTGCTCTATCGCCGGCGTGGCGAGGACGGCGCGCTGATCGTGGCGCTGAACCTGGGGGCCGAGCCGGCCGCGGTCACCTCGAGCGCGATCGCTTTCGGCAGCGAAATCCTGCTGTCGACCTTCCTCGACCGCAAGGGAGAGACGATCGAAAGCGTGCTCGAGCTGCGCGGCAATGAAGGCGTCATCATCGCGCCACCGGGGCACCGAGATCGCGATGCCGCCGACCTCCACCAGCCAGAGCTGGAGCAGGGCGAATCGGCCGACATCGATGATCAGGCCGGGTGACCGCCTTTGTCGGCCTGATCGATATCGCTGCGTTTCAACAGATAATCGAGCCCGCCGACCCTGTACCAGCGGTAGCCATAGGCCTCGAGCAATAGCCGGTGCTGACCACGGCCATTGGCGCGGCTGTGGTCTTCCGTGAGAAGGTTGATCAGGAGCTTGCCGGTGTCACCGGGAAGCCCGGCCCGAAAGGCCACCTCGCACGGTCTGTCATCGAGGTTATGGACGAACAGCACCGAATTGTTGCGCCAGTCGTAGCGGATCGCGAATACGGCTGGATCATGCGTGTCGATGATGCTGAAGTCGCCCCAGCCGACCTCCGGCACTTCCTTGCGCATGCGGATGATGCGCTCGGTCCAGTTCAGCATTGAATTGGGATCGCGGCGCTGCTTGGCGACGTTGACGTGCTCATAACCGTAAGGGCCGGTATCGATGACGGGCGCCGTCGGCCTGTCGCCCTTCGTGAATCCGGCATGCGGCTCCGTCGACCATTGCATCGGCGTGCGCGCACAGCCGCGCTCGGGCAGATCGAGATTGTCACCCATCGCGATCTCGTCACCATAACGGATGACCGGCGTGCCCGGCAGCGTGCACATCAGGCTGTAGGCCAGTTCGAGCCGGCGCCGGTCGCCGCCCAGCATCGGCGCGAGGCGGCGGCGGATGCCGCGATCGTAGAGCTGCATCTCCTTGTCGGGACCGAATGCCTTGAACACGATCTTGCGCTGCGCGTCGGTCAGGCGGCCGAGATCGAGTTCGTCATGGTTGCGCAGGAACAGGCCCCACTGCGCCGTCGCCGGTCGCGGCTTTGTCGCCTCGAGCGCTTTTGCGAGCGGACGCGAGTCGGCGGAGGCGAGTGCATAGAACAGATGCTGGTTGACCTGGAAATTGAACATCATGTGCATGCGGTCGCCATCGCTGCCGAAATACTCCATGTCGGTTTTCGGCAGCACATTGGCTTCGGCCAGAATGATGGCGTCGCCCTCGCGCCATTGCAGGAATTCGCGAAAGGCGCGCAGCATGTCGTATTGCTCGACCGGCTTCTTGACGTTTGGTCCCTTGGTCGCAATCACGAAGGGCACCGCATCCATGCGGAAGCCGGAGACGCCAAGCTGAATCCAGAACCCCATGATCTTGAGGATCTCCGCCTGCACATGCGGATTCGATGTGTTGAGGTCCGGCTGAAAATCGTAGAAGCGATGGAAGTACCAGGCGCCAGATTCCTTGTCCCTGCTCCAGGTCGACTTCTGCACGCCGGGAAACACCATGCCAGTGTCGGCATTGGCCGGCTTCTTGTCGGACCAGACATACCAGTCGCGATACTGGGATTCTTTGTTCTTGCGCGCCTCGCGAAACCAGGGATGCTGGTCGGACGTGTGGTTGACGACAAGGTCGATGATGACACGGATGCCGCGCTGCTTGCAGCCGTGGGTGAATTCGACGAAGTCTCCGAGCGTGCCATAGCGCGGATCGACGCCGTAATAGTTCGATATGTCGTAGCCGCCGTCGCGGCCCGGCGAGGGCTGGAACGGCATCAGCCAGATCGCGGTGACGCCGAGCCCGTGGAGATAATCCAGCCGGCGCAACAGCCCCTTGAAATCGCCGACACCATCGCCATTGGCATCCATATAGGTGTCGACGGAAAGACAGTAGATAACGCCGTTCTTGTACCAGAGGTCGTCGATCACGGGGCTTCCCTCACAGGTCCGCCCGGGTGATTCAGCGGCCGTCTATTAAGCGGAGAGAGCAGCTTGGGTTCCCGCCATAGCCATGTTGGGTGGTCCGGCGGAATCGGCTAGGTTATTGATATGGAATCGTCCGCCCGCAACATCGCTCTTGTTCCGCCGCCGGACCGTCGCCAGTCGGAGACGGCGCTTGCGATCGCGCGCGGCACGGCGCGACTGTTGCGCTCGCTCGGGTTCTCCTGCATCAGCGAATTGCCGCTGCCGTCGGGCCGGCGTGCCGATCTCGTGGCGCTGAACGAGCGCGGCGAGATCTGGATCGTCGAGATCAAGTCGTCGGTGGAGGACTTGCGCGCCGACCAGAAATGGCAGGACTATCGCCTCCATTGCGACCGGCTGTTCTTTGCCTTCACGCAGGATCTGCCGTGCGAGATCTTTCCCACTGATACCGGCCTGATCATCGCCGACGCCTATGGCGCGCACATGCATTGCGAGGCGCCGGAGCATCGGCTGCCGGCGCCGACCCGCAAGCTGATGACGGTGCGCTTTGCGATCGGGGCGGCGCAGCGGTTCAACCGCTTGCTCGACCCGCAGGGCCATGCGGAGTTTTAGACTAGGGTGAGACCCTCATCCTGAGGAGCGCGGAACGCGCGTCTCGAAGGATGAGGCCACAGACGGGGCCTCATGGTTCGAGACGCCGCTGCGCGGCTCCTCACCATGAGGGGAAACAGGGGAGCCGTAGGGTGGGCAAAGCGAAGTGTGCCCACCTTCTCTTGCACCGATCGTGAATGGTGGGCACGCTGCGCTTTGCCCGCCCTACAAATTAACGCTACGAATTACCGCGGCGCGCGCTTGGCCAGGATGCGCTGCAGCGTCCGGCGGTGCATGTTGAGGCGGCGCGCGGTTTCCGAGACGTTGCGGTTACACATCTCGTAGATGCGCTGGATGTGCTCCCAGCGCACGCGGTCGGCCGACATCGGGTTGGACGGCGGTTCGGATTTCTCGGTGCCGCTCGCCAGCAATGCTGCGACGACATCGTCGGCATCAGCGGGCTTGGAGAGATAATCGATCGCGCCCATCTTCACCGCAGTCACGGCGGTGGCGATGTTGCCATAGCCGGTGAGCACGATCGCGCGCGCATCGGGGCGCTTGCGCTTCAACGCCGAGACGACGTCGAGGCCGTTGCCGTCGCCCAAACGGAGATCGACCACCGCAAACGCAGGCGCGGCCTTTCCGATCTGCGCCAGACCATCGGACACAGTATCGCAGGATGTCACGGTGAAGCCGCGGGTCTCCATGGCGCGCGACAGGCGCTCCAGAAACGGCTTGTCGTCCTCGACGATGAGCAATGAGCGGTCGGTTTGATCGTTCAGTTCGGCGATGGCGTTCACGGTTCTGCTATCCCTTCTCCAATCCCAAACATATGGCGTGTGACTGCGGCGATGCCAAGGCCGCCCGAAATCGGCGATTAATGCGTCAAATTGTCGAATTGTGTTCAGCCCATCATGTCGTCGGCGGCATCGTTCGTCTCGAAGACGTCGCGGGGCCACACGATCTGAACCACGGCGCCGTGATCGGGAAACACGCGGTTGGTGAAGGTGACCTTGGCGCCGGTACGCTCCAGCAGCGTCCGCGCTATGAAAACGCCAAGACCAAGTCCCGTGCGGCCGTTTTGCGCCTCATCCGCACTGCGGCGCCGCGACAAATAGGGCTCGCCGATGCGGTTCAGCATATCAGGCGCGATGCCGGGACCGTCATCGGAAATGACGATCTCGACGGTGTCTGTGTTCCACCAGGCATTCACCTCGACGGTCTGGTTGGCGAAATCCACTGCATTTTCCAGGATGTTGCCGACGCCATAGAGGATCGCGGGATTGCGGGCGCCGACCGGTTCCGTGGTGACTGCGACAGCAAGCCGCACCTTGATTGCAACGCCGAAATCGCGGTGCGGTGCAACAGCTTCCTCGATCAGCGTCGACAGTTTCATGCGGTCAAACGGCGCGCCGGTGGAGGAGAGCTGGGTGATCTTGCCCAGGATGTCGCGGCAGCGCTGCGCCTGTTCGCGCAGCGTCTTCAGGTCGGCAGCGAGCGGGCCGTCCTTCACCGTACCTTCCAGCTCGCGCGAGATCAGGAAGATGGTTGCGAGCGGCGTGCCAAGCTCGTGCGCGGCCGCGGCCGCAAGGCCGTCGAGCTGGGTCAGATGCTGCTCGCGCGCCAATACCAGCTCGGTCGCAGCCAGCGCGTCCGAGAGCTTTCGCGTGTCCTCGGTGACCTGGAACGCGTACAGGCTGGTGACGCCGATCGCGAGCAGGATCGAGAGCCAGACGCCGAACAGATAGATCGGCGGCAGCACCAGCGGATCGTCGGCGTCCCAGGGCAGCGGCAAATGAAAGAACACCAGCGCCGATGCGCAGGCGACCGCGAGACAGCCGAGCGCGATCGTCAGCCGGACCGGCAGCGCGGTGGCGGAAATCAGGACCGGCGCCAGGAACAAATATGAGAACGGATTCTGCAGGCCGCCGGTCAGGAACAATAAGCCGGCAAGCTCGACAATGTTGAGCGCGAGCAGCGCCGCGGCATAGATCGGCTCCAGCCGCTGCATCGGGTTGAACGCGATCTGCAGGGCGAGATTGAGCAGCGCCGACAGCGCGATGATGGCGATGCAGGGGATAACGGGGACGTCGAATTCCAGGCCCTGCGCGACAATGAAGATCGCGGCGAGCTGGCCGAGCGCGGCCAGCCAACGCAGCCGCAGAATTGTATCCAGGCGAACATGGCGGCGTGGTTGGCGGAAATCGGAGGCGGCAATGTCGGTCATATCCTCACTCTAGCTACACGACAGCTCGATCACAAACGCGCGTGATCTGGCTGTTGTGGCCTCCGTCATGCCCGGGCTTGCCCGTCTTCGCTATCGCTTCGCCGGACTGACACTAGAGCGCCCGGCGAAGCCTCGGCGTAGCCGGGTCCCGGCCATCCACGTTCTTGCCGCCGAGGGAGAGTAAGACGTGGATGCCCGGGACAAGCCCGGGCATGACGAGCTCCTTGCGCTCGGGGACGTGATGCCTCAATGAAACGGGTTGAATGAACATCGAACAGACAATTTCGCGTAAGCCGCCAGCTTCCGATCCCGTAGCTTCGGCCGCGATCGATGTCGCGCATCTGGTGAAGGTCTACAAGGCCACCCGCGCGGTCGACGATGTCTCGTTCCGGATCGCGCGCGGCAGCATCACCGGGCTGCTCGGCGGCAATGGCGCCGGCAAGACCACGACGATCGCCATGATCATGGGCCTGGTGCTGCCGACCTCCGGCCGCATCCATGTGCTGGGCTTTCCGATGCCCGAGCAGAGCGCCGAGGTGCTCGGGCGGATGAATTTCGAGAGCCCCTATGTCGACATGCCGATGCGGCTCACCGTGCGCCAGAATCTCACGATCTTCGGCCGGCTCTATGCCGTGCGGAATCTCACAGAGCGGATCGATCGGCTCGCCTCCGATCTCGATCTGCGCGACTTCATCGACCGCGCCAACGGCAAGCTGTCCGCCGGCCAGAAGACGCGCGTGGCGCTCGCCAAGGCACTGATCAACGAACCTGACCTGTTGCTCCTGGACGAGCCGACCGCCTCGCTCGATCCCGATACCGCCGATTGGGTGCGGCAGCACCTGGAGAACTACCGCAAGAGCCATAACGCGACGATCCTGCTCGCCTCGCACAACATGCTGGAGGTGGAGCGGCTGTGCGACCGCGTCATCATCATGAAGCGCGGCAAGATCGAGGATGACGACAGTCCCGATCGGATCATGGCCCGCTACAACCGCGACACACTGGAAGAGGTGTTCCTGGACGTCGCCCGCGGCCGTACCCGGGAGAGCGCGACATGAGCGAGATTGCTGTCCATCGCGGGCTGTCGCTCAACCGCATCAACGCGATGGTGCTGCGCTATTGGTACCTGTTGCTGTCGTCCTGGCCGCGACTATTGGAATTGGTCTATTGGCCGGCGCTGCAGATCATCACCTGGGGTTTCCTGCAGAACTACATTTCGCAGACCTCGGGCTTCTTTGCGCAGGCCGGCGGCACCCTGATCGGCGCGGTCATCCTGTGGGACATCCTGTTCCGCGGCCAGCTCGGATTTTCGATCTCGTTCCTTGAGGAGATGTGGGCGCGCAACCTCGGCAATCTCATGATGAGTCCGCTGAAGCCGATCGAGTTCCTGATCTCGCTGATGATCATGAGCCTGATCCGCCTCGCCATCGGCGTCATTCCGATGACGCTGCTGGCGCTGTTCTTCTTCGGGTTCAACTTCTACGCCATTGGCCTGCCGCTGATCGCCTTCTTCTGCAACCTGATCTTCACGAGCTGGTCGGTCGGCATTTTCGCCTCCGGCCTCGTGCTGCGGAACGGGCTCGGCGCGGAGAGCATCGTCTGGACGCTGATGTTCGCGCTGATGCCGCTTGCCTGCATCTATTATCCCGTCAGCGTCTTGCCGCCCTGGCTGCAGGTCGTCGCCTGGATGCTGCCTCCGACCTATGTGTTCGAGGGCATGCGGGCGCTCTTGATCGACCACGTCTTCCGCACCGAGCTGATGGCCGACGCCCTCGTCATCAACGCGGTGCTGCTTGTCGCGTCATTTTCGATCTTTCTTGCCCTTTTGCGCAGCGCCAAACGCAACGGCTCGCTGCTCAGCAGCGGCGAATAACTTTCACTTTCCCGTGGATTCCCGGTTATTTACGGCTTTTCGAGGCATAAATGGACCGATCGGTGCATTGACGCTTTATTACTCATTGGCCAGTATGCTGCGTCGCAAACAAGGATTTTGAAGCAAATGCCGATTGGTGAATTTGGCGGCGCCCCGCCGCTGGCGGCCGAAGGCAGTCCGGCGCTCACGACGCCACTGTACTGGATGTACGAGATGGCGCATTCGTCGCTGAACCCGGCGCGCGCGGTGACCGACGCCACCAAGATCCTGTTTCAGAATCCGCTCAATCCGTGGACGCATACCGAAGTCGGCAAATCCGTCGCCGCGGCTTGCGAACTGTTCGAGCGAACCACCCGCCGCTACGGCAAGCCGGACTGGGGCCTCGACGAGACCGAGGTCAACGGCGTGCGTACGGCGGTTGAAGTCCGCACGGTCTGGGAAAAGCCGTTCTGCCGGCTGCTCTATTTCGATCGCAAGCTGACCCGGCCGCTCCGCAGCCCCCAGCCGCGCGTGCTGATCGTCGCGCCGATGTCCGGCCATTACGCGACGCTGCTGCGTGGCACGGTCGAAGCCTTCCTGCCGACCCACGAGGTCTACATCACCGATTGGGCCGATGCGCGCATGGTGCCGCTGTCCGAAGGTCGCTTCGATCTCGATGACTATGTCGATTACCTCATCGAGATGCTGCATGCGCTCGGCGGCAACATGCATGTCATCGCTGTTTGCCAGCCCTCGGTGCCCGTGGTGGTCGCGGTCTCGCTCATGGAAGCACGGCGCGATCCCTTCGTGCCGCTGTCGATGACGCTGATGGGCGGCCCGATCGACACCCGCCGCAATCCGACTGCGGTCAACAACCTCGCCGCCGAACGCGGCATCGAATGGTTCCGCAACAATGTCATCACCAAGGTGCCGTTCCCGCATCCTGGCATGATGCGCGATGTCTATCCGGGATTCCTGCAGCTCAACGGCTTCATCAGCATGAATCTCGACCGCCACATGGATGCGCACAAGGCGCTGTTCGCCAATCTGGTGAAGGGCGACGGCGATCTCGTCGACAAGCATCGCGAATTCTATGACGAATATCTCGCGGTGATGGACCTGACCGCCGAGTATTATCTGCAGACGGTCGACCTCGTCTTCGTCAAGCACGCGCTGCCGAAGGGCGAGATGACCCATCGTGGCGAACTGGTCGTTCCCTCCAAGATCAGGCGCGTTGCGTTGATGACGGTGGAAGGCGAGAAGGACGACATCTCCGGCCTTGGCCAGACCGAAGCGACGCATGCTTTGTGCACGTCGATTCCCGATCACCGCCGCGTGCATTACGTGCAGAAGGGCGTCGGACACTATGGTGTGTTCAACGGTTCGCGTTTCCGCGCTGAAATCGTGCCGCGCATCTCCGATTTCATGGTTTCGTCGGCGAATACACGGCTTTCCTTGGTCGCAGCCGCTGAATAGCGACGTGAGCGAGCCCGTTTTGGGTGGGTTTGTAAGTCGCTGAGTTGATTAAAAGAATCCGGATTCGGCGATCGCTCAAGGAATGAGTTTTGACTCGTTCCTTGGGGAGTGATTTCGGGCCGGGTCGGCCCAAATTTTTCGGGTTCCGACCCCACGATGTGGGGGTCAAACCACGGGCAGCCTCTGTATATTGGGCAAATGATTTGTTTTTGCGCCGAGCGATTTCCCTGGCGGCGGATATGGCAGAATCCGGGCGAACTCTTCCTCCCCGGACTCTCAGAAATGGCTACTCGCGCGCTCCTCTATCGGCGGCCCGCCGAACCCTCGACTCTTCTCATCAAGCACGGCTCCCAATATTTCGCGATCAGGCTACGGCGGCATAGGCGCGCGCGTCGCTACACGCTTCGCATTCATCCAACTGACCGCGAAGCGATCCTCACGATGCCGCCGCGCGGCACCATCGCCGACGCGCGCGACTTCGCGCAGCTTCATGGCGGCTGGATCGCCGCGCGTCTCGGTCGTCTGCCGAAGGCGGCACCGTTCCAACCCGGCACAGTGGTGCCGCTGCGCGGCGTGCCGCATCGGCTCGTGCATCGCGCCGGCGAGCGCGGCACGGTGTGGACCGAGACCCGTGACAGCGGCGAAAGGATTTTGTGCGTGGCCGGCGAGCCGGAGCACATGGACCGCCGCGTGCACGACTTCCTCAAGCGCGAAGCGCGCAAGGATTTGCACAAGGCTTCCTTGGCGTATGCGGCGGAACTCGGTGTGCGCGTGCGCCGTGTCTCGATCCGCGATCAATCGAGCCGCTGGGGTTCCTGCACCTCGCACGGATCGCTGTCGTTCTCCTGGCGCCTGATCCTCGCGCCGCCCTACGTGCTCGACTATCTCGCCGCGCATGAAGTCTCGCATTTGGTCGAGATGAATCACTCGCTGCGGTTCTGGAAGACCGTGGGCCGGATCTGCTCGTCGGTGGATCGCGCCAAGACCTGGCTCGACACCCACGGCAACGACCTGCACCGCTACGGGATCGAGGATTAAGGGGTGCTCTCGCGCCGCTCCGCTGTCGTCCCGGGCTTGACCCGGGACCCATAACCACAGGGAGCAGTTTTGCGGACGGCGACTGCCGCTGAAGCCTTATTGAGGCATCACGCGGTATGGGTCCCGGCCTTCGCCGGGACGACGTGGAATAGCTGGCAGCGCAAACAAATCAACGCCCGCCGAACAGGCGATCGACCAACCAACCGTCCAATCCTGCCGCAGCTTCCGGACGCGCGTTGGGGTTGGGGGGCGCGGACGCGCGCGTCGGCATCGGCGGCGGGCGATACTGACCGGCGGATGGAACGGGTGCGGGTGGCGCGAGCGACTGCGGTGATGGCGCGCTGACCTGCGACGAGGCCTGCACCAGGTTCGACAGCGCCCAGCCGACTTGCGAATTCGGCAGGCTCGCGACCGGCACGCCCTGATGCGCCGTGCGCATGAAGCGGCTCCACACCTCCACCGGCAGTCCACCGCCGGTCGCCTTCTTGGTGGGCGAATTGTCGTCGTTGCCGAGCCAGACGCCGGTGACGAGATTGGCGGTGTAGCCGATGAACCAGGCATCGCGGAAATCCTGGCTGGTGCCGGTCTTGCCGGCCGCGGTCCAGCCCGGAATTTCGGCCTTGCGCGCGGTGCCGGAAATCAGCGTCTCCATCATCATCGCGTTCATCATCGCGACATAACGCGGCTCGACCACCCGGGCGAGCGGGTCGGCCGGGCGGACGTAGAGCAGCTTGCCTTTATCGGTGCGGATCCTCGTCACCACATGCGGCGAGACGGCGGTGCCACCATTGGCAAAGGGCGCGTAGGCGCCGACCAGCTCGATCACCGAGACCTCGGAGGTGCCGAGCGCGATCGAGGGGTTGGCGTCGAGCTTGGAGGAGATGCCGAGCCGGTGTGCGGTCCGCACCACGTTCTTCGGCCCGACCTCGAGCCCGAGCCTGACCGCGACCGTGTTCAGCGACATCGCCAGCGCCTGCGTCAGCGTCACCGAGCCGAAATATTCGTGGGTGTAGTTCTCCGGCTTCCAGCCCTTGATATCGAGCGGCGCATCGGTGCGGATCGTCTCCGGCGTCAGCCCGGCCTCGACCGCGGTGAGATAGACGAACGGCTTGAAGGCCGAGCCGGGCTGGCGCTTGGCGGTCACCGCGCGGTTGTACTGGCTCTCGGCATAGTTTCGTCCGCCCACCATGGCGCGCACCGCGCCCTCGGGCGTCATCGCCACCAGCGCGCCCTGGGTGACGTTGAACTTCACGCTCTTGGCGGCGAGCTCGTCGATGATGGCGGCTTCGGCGACGTTCTGCAGCTTCGGATCGATCGTGGTCTCGACCGTGATGTTCTGGTCGATCTGGCCGACGAGGTCGTCGAGCACTTCGCCGATCCAGTCGGCGACATAGTTCACGGTGCCGGCGCCGGCCGGCTTCACGTTGTAGGAGGGATGGCCGATCGAGGCCTGCGCCTGGGTCTCGGTGATGAACTTGGCGTCCGCCATCGCCGACAGCACGACCTGCGCGCGCTGCTCGGCGCCTTCAGGATTGCGGTTCGGCGCCAGCCGCGACGGCGATTTGACGAGGCCTGCAAGCATCGCGGCTTCCGCCAATGTCACGTTCTTGGCGGACTTGCCGAAATAGCGTTGCGCCGCGGCCTCCACGCCGTAGGCGCCGGAGCCGAAATAGACGCGGTTGAGATAGAGCTCCAAGATCTCGTTCTTGGAATGCTTGCGCTCCAGCCAGATCGCGAGCTCGGCCTCCTGCAGCTTGCGCTGCATGGTGCGCTCCTGGGTGAGGAACAGGTTCTTGGCGAGCTGCTGCGTCAGCGTCGAGCCGCCCTGCGACACGCCGCGACGCAGGAGATTGGTCACCGCGGCGCGCGCGATGCCGATCGGGTCGACGCCATAATGCGAGTAGAAGCGGCGATCCTCGATGGCGATGAAGGCTTTCGGCAGGTATGGCGGCAGGTCCTTCAGCGCGACATTGGCGCCGGCCATTTCGCCGCGCTGCGCCAGCACGCTGCCGTCCATGCCGACGATCTGGATCGTCGGCGGGCGCTTCGGGATTTCGAGCGATTGGATCGGCGGCAGATGCGCGCCGACCCAGACCACGACGCCGATAACCGCAATCGCCGCCCACAGGCCGAGCACCACGCCCCAATAGAACAGGCGGCCGATCGAAAAGCCGCCGCGCGATTTCCGCCGTTTCCCGCCACTCGGGGCAGGCTTGCGCTCGCGCGGCGGTTCCGCGCCGGGGTCACTGCTGCCGCTGCTGCCGTTGCTGCTGCGCTTGGCGGATTTCTTCGGTCTGTCTTCGGGATTGGGGATGCGGTCGGCCGGCGAGAGCCGCAAATCGGCGAGCGCGGCCGGAAGCCCGAATAGCGGCTCCTTGCGCCCGCCGCTCTTTTTCTTTCCCCACGCCATCCACAAACGCTGCTCACACCACGTTCCGCCGCACGCTAGCGTTCCCGGTTTAAGGCCCGGTTACGCAAAGCTTAACGCGGGATTAGGAGGTGAGGCGGCGCGTGGTAAGGATTGGGGAACCAGGCGTAGAAAACGCGCCAAACAAAGAAAGGAGCGACGCATGGGCCATATCGATCCGACCAAGGAAGTCTTCGCGCAGTTCAGGGAGAGTGATCGGCCGGGGCCGATCCACATGCTCAATCTGGTTCGCCTGCGCGAATGGGCCGCCTATCCCGACGGCCGCAAGGTGACCGGCGCCGAAGCCTATGCGGCCTATGGCCGCGAGAGCGGGCCGGTGTTCGAGCGGCTCGGCGGCCGCATCGTCTGGCAGGGCCGCTTCGAATTGATGCTGATCGGGCCTGAGGCCGAACGCTGGGATCATAGCTTCATCGCCGAATACCCAAGCGTCGCCGCCTTCGTCGAAATGATCCGCGATCCCGTCTATCGCGAAGCGGTGAAGCACCGCCAGGCCGCGGTGGAGGATTCGCGATTGATCAGGCATGCCGTGTTGCCGGTGGGCAAGACGTTCGGGGAGATTCCGAAGTAGGCTTTTTCCTGTCATTGCGAGCGGAGCGAAGCAATCCATGCCTCCGCGAGTGGAGAGATGGATTGCTTCGCTTGCGCTCGCAATGGCGGATGGGGCAGCGTGCTCCGCCCTATCCCCTGAAGAGGTCGCGAAGCGACCGTCTCGAAAGGCGAGGCCACGGGCGGGGCCTCATGGTTCTCCGAGCGATGCGCAGCATCGTCTCGAGACGCGCTGCGCGCTCCTCACCATGAGGGTCAAGCAGCGCAGCGACGCATAAAACAAATCGGCGGCCCGGAGGCCGCCGATCGTGTCTTCCATAAGCCGCGCCACTAGCCCGCCGGGCCGGCGTCTTCGAGGATCGGGCCGAACAGCTCCCAGCGCTCGCCGTTGAAGCGCATCATCTGGAGCTGCTTGTTGACGCGGTAATCGGTCGGCGAGGTGTTGGCGACGATGCCGGGCAGCGAGAGGTCGAGCTGCACGTTCTTGAGGCTGGCGGCCTGCTTCATCACGTTCTCGCGCGTGAGATTGTCGCCGCACTCCTTGAGCACATGGATCAGGAGCTGCGCGGTCGAGTAGCCGTAGGTGTTGAAGTTCGAGTCCTTGTCGCCTTCCGGATAGTACTTGGCCATGAACTCGAAATACTTCTTCATGCCGGCATCATCCTTCCAGGTCGGATCGAGCGGATCCTTGCCGTAGTTGACGCTGATCACGCCCTTGGCCGCCTCGAGGCCGGCGGGCTTCATCACCGCGCCGACGGAGGTCGCGTTGATGTCGACGATCTGCACCGGCTTCCAGCCGAGTTCGGCGATCTTCTTGATCGCCTGCGCCGCCTGCTTCGGCGTGGTGGCGCTGAAGAACAAGTCCGCACCGGCGTCCTTGATCTTGAGGATCTGCGAATCCACGGTCGGATCTGAGACCTCGTAGGAGGCTTCCGCCACCACCATGCTGCCCGCCTTGTCGCCGAGCCCGGCTTTGATGCCGTTCAGGTAGTCTTTGCCGAGGTCGTCGTTCTGATAGAGGATGCCGACCTTGGCGTTCGGATGGTTCTTCAGAATGTACTGGCCGTAGATACGGCCCTCGACGAAGTAGTTCGGATTGAAGCCCATCGTCCACGGGAAATTCTTCGGGTCGGTGAACTTCGAGGCGCCGGTTGCTGCGAAAAGCTGCGGCACCTTCTTGGAGTTGAGATATTTCTGGACCGCGGCATTGGATGGCGTGCCGACGATCTGGAAGGTCAGAAGCACCTCGTCGCTTTCGACCAGCTTGCGCGCCTGCTCGACGGCCTTCGGCGGCGAGTAGGCGTCGTCGTACTGGATCAGGTTGATCTTGCGTCCGTTCACGCCGCCCTGGTCGTTGATCATCTTCATATAGGCGGCCTGGGTCTTGCCGATCGAGGCATAGGCCGATGCAGGTCCGGAGAACGGCACGGTCTGGCCGACCTTGATCTCGGTGTCGCTGGCGCCGGGGTCGTATTTCTTCTGGGCATTGGCCGCCGAAACCGACAGCGCGAATGCCAGCGCCGTCCCTGTGACCAGATGCAAAAACCCGTTCCTCATTCGCAGTTTCCTCATGTGTTGTGATTGTGCCGATGATCTTCTCCGCCGGACTTAAAGGCCCGCCGGATGCCATCGCTAGCGGCGATAGTGGAGGAACCCTTGCTGCAATGCAAGGTGGAGTCGTGCTGAAAAGCCGAGCGATATCAGTCGACCAAAGTAGGGTGTTGGCTGGAGCTTGGGTTCTGATGGAATCAGAACCGAAGCTCCAGATTCTTGTTTTGACGCGTTTTCTTCACGCGAACCGGTGTCCACCCTCGGATCAAGTCCGAGGGCATGCTTCGCTCGAAAATGCCCTAGGCAAGCCAGAGCAGAATCAGCGCGAGCGTAGCCGGCGCCGCCTGCACATAGAGGATCCGGCGGCTGACGGTTGCTGCGCCATAGACGCCGGCAACGATTACGCAGAGCAGGAAGAATGTCTTGATCTGAAGCGCGAAGCCCGGGTTGGCGTGAAGCAGGCCCCAGATCAGGCCTGCCGCGAGGAAGCCGTTATAGAGGCCCTGGTTGGCAGCCAGCACGGCCGACTCGGTAGCCTTCTCGATCGAGTTGCGAAACGTCTTCAGGCCGAGCGGCTTGGTCCAGAGAAACATCTCCAAAATCAGGAAGTAAATGTGCAGCGCGGCCACCACCGCGACCAAGAGGTTTGCGATCCAGAACATCTTGTCCCCCATCCCCGGAAACCGGGTGGACGGTAGCACGCGACGGATCGAAGATGCGACTGTTCATCGATGTCTGGAACGACAATGCCTGTTCGCGACAAACTGACGAAGCCGGCCACAACGTTTGGCCTGGATCGGCTGGAAACGCCGATCGGCGTGGCGTTGCTGGTCACCGATGACGACGGCGCGCTCCGCGCGCTGGATTGGGAGGACTATGAGGCGCGCATGAACGAGCTGCTGCGCCTGCACTATGGCGCCGTGGTCTTGAAACAGGCGCGTGCGCCGAAGGACATCCGCGCCGCGCTGTCCGAATATTTCAAGGGCGATCTCGATCGCCTCGGCGGCATCCAGTGGCGCGTCGCCGGCACGCCGTTCCAAAACAAGGTCTGGACCGCGCTGGCGAAGATCCCCGTGGGCACGACGATGAGCTATGGCGCAATGGCGGCAAAGCTCGGTGCGCCCAACGCGCAGCGCGCTGTCGGTCATGCCAACGGCTCGAACCCGATCAGCGTCGTGCTGCCCTGTCATCGCCTGATCGGTGCCAATGGCGCGCTGGTCAAATATGGCGGCGGGTTGGAGCGCAAGCGCTGGCTGCTCGCGCATGAGGGCGTTTGGGTTTAAGCCGGCCGTCGCCGGATCAAGAACTTCTGCATGCCTTCGAGCACCAATTCGCGGCGCTGGTTGAACACGGTGGAGCGCAACGTCACGATGCCGGTGGTGCGGCCGGGCACAAGCTCGGTCACTTCGAGCGCGGGATAGATGGTGTCGCCGGCATAGACCGGCTTCAAGAAGCGGCTCGACTGTTCGAGAAAGCCGATCATGGATTCCTCGACGATGAACGGAAACAGCCCGGCGCCGGGTGCGGTGTGGATCAGGGTCTGAAAGCCGTGCGCGAGCAGGTGCGGCATGCCGCGGGCGCGGCAATATTCGACGTCATAGTGGATCGGATGGGTGTCGCCGCTGGCGGTCTGGAACGCCGCGAACACCGCCTCGGTCTGGGTCCGGCTCGGGATCACAAAGCGCTCGCCGAGGGTGAAATCTTCGAACCAGCGCTGTGCTTGCACCATGCGGTGCTGGGCGGGGTCGAAGTCGGTCATATCAGGGCTTTCCTCGGCAGAATTGTTTTGTGATGTACCGGTATCGCAGCGATGTTGATGCGGCAATCGATTCCGCCTAAAGCGCGATGAGATGAGGATGAAGCATCATCGCGCTTTAGGCTATTGTTTGAGCATGATCTTTTCGGAAGACCGCCCCACACTTTTCCGGATCATGCTCTAATCCCGCCATGACGAGAAGCATCCCAGTCATCCATGACCCTGTTCGCAAAACTCTCCGCCTATGATGATCGCTCCGCCCGGCTTGCCGGCATCGGGCTGATGCTGCTGTCGATCTTCATGTTCTCGTTCGGCGATGCGATGGGGAAATTCCTTGTCGCGACCTATTCGGTCGGACAGTTGTTGTGGCTGCGCGCCTGTGCGGCACTGGTGGTGCTGCTGCCGATCATCTGGAAGCAGCGTGCGAAGTTCTTCCCTATCGAGCGTCCCTGGCTGCAATTGCTGCGGGTGACGCTGTCGACGCTCGAGGTTGCCGCCTTCTTCCTTGCGACCGTCTACCTGCCGCTCGCCGACGTCATCACCTATTATCTTGCCGGCCCGATCTTCGTCACCGCGCTGTCGGGTCTGGTGCTCGGCGAGCAGATCGGCTGGCGGCGCTGGAGCGCGATCCTGGTCGGCTTCTGCGGCGTATTGATCGCGCTCAGGCCATCAGCGCAAACCGTGAGCTTGCCGGCGATGATTGCGCTCGGCGGCAGCATGTCGTTCGCGGTCCTGATGCTGATCACGCGCTCGCTGCGCGCAACACCCGATATCGTGCTGACCTCGTCGCAGTTCTGCGGCACGTTCCTGCTCGGCGCCGTGCTGTCGCCGTTCGGCTGGGTGACGCCGGATGCCGGCAGCCTTGCTCTCTTCTTCGTCGCCGGGCTCATCTCGGTCGCGGCGCTGTTCTGTGTCAATCGCTCGCTGAAGCTGGCGCCGGCAAGCGTGGTGGTGCCCTACCAATATTCGATGATCGTCTGGGCGGTGATCTTCGGCTTCGTCGTGTGGGGTGACGTGCCGTCCTGGGCCACAATCGTCGGGGCCGCGATCATCATCGCCGCCGGGCTCTACATCTTCCTGCGCGAGCAGAAGCTGGGGCGGGAAGAGCCGGTGGTGAGCCCGCCGGGGTAGCCTCAACGACGCTGCGCAGTTTCTGCTTGCTCGCGCTTCAACAACTTCCTGTGGTTATGGGTCCCCGCTTTCGCGGGGACGACGGGTGTTGTTTGCGGCGAGACCCTATGCGGTCTTCTCTGCTATCGATCCCTTCGCATCGATGAGCCCCAGCGCCTCAGCGACGACCAGACGCTGCGCGACAGGCGGAAGCAGTCGACCGGGGTGGAGGAGCCGAGCGCTTCGAAGCGGTGCAGCTCGACGCCGCTCCACTGGAAGCCGCATTTCTCCAGGATGTTGCGCGAGGACGGGTTGGCGACGCGGGCGCCGGAAAAAAGGTAATCGTGGCCGAACTCCTCGAAGAAGTAGTCGATCGTGGCGCGCGCGGCCTCGGTGCCAAAGCCCTGGCCCCAATGTTCGACGCCGAGCCAGTAGCCGAGCTCCGGAGTATCAGGCTCGCGCCAGTCGATGCCGACCACGCCTATCGGCGCGGAGCTGGTCTCGATCAGGAACACGGTCTCGCCGCCTCCCCCGGTAGTCGCACGCACGAATTCGACCGCATGCTCGTTCAGATAAGGATGCGGCAGGCGGCGGGTGTTCTCTGCAATGCGACGATCATTGGCGAGATGCGCAATTGCTTTTACGTCCGCGAGCGTCGGCTTGCGCAAGGTCAGCCGTTCGGTCTCGAGGACGCAACCTCTCGACTCGCGTAATATTGAGGTCGGGATATCCTGCAGCATGTCGGGCTCCTGTGATGCGATAACGGTACGCTACGCTTCGATCCTTGCGCGTGGCCCCACATGGGACACGCGCAACAGAAAAGGGGAGGCCGGTATCCCGCCTCCCCTGGAGCCTCTTAGAGCCCCGCCGGTTCAACAGGATCCGGCGGACTCATATCGTCCACCGTCTATTCGGCTGCGGCCTCGAGCACCGGAATTACCGATACGAAGGTGCGGCCATTGCCTTTGGCGCGGAACTCCACACGACCCTCGACCTTGGCGAACAGGGTATGATCGGTTCCCATGCCGACATTAAGGCCCGGATGCCAGGTGGTGCCGCGCTGACGCGCGATGATGTTACCGGGAATCACGAGCTCGCCACCGAACGCTTTGACGCCAAGGCGTTTGCCCTTGGAATCACGTCCGTTTCGCGATGAACCGCCTGCTTTTTTGTGAGCCATAGCTCGTCTCCAACTGCAGTAATTCTCTAGATCAATTCCTTGACGGAATCATTTCACTTTTTGTCACGTTTCAACTTTTGATACGTGACAATCACATTTCTCTAACGCCGCGATTTTGAAGGTTTATGCAGCATCCTCAGTGGGCGCTGCAGCAACCTTTTCCTTCTTCGGCCGCGGGCCGATCGTCGGCTTCGCGTTGTCGGTCAGGATCTCGGTGATCCTCAGCACCGTCAGCTCATCGCGATAGCCGCGCTTGCGACGGGAATTCTTGCGGCGGCGCTTCTTGAACGCGATTACCTTCGGACCGCGCTTGTGCTGCAGCACCTCGGCCGCCACAGAAGCACCTGCCACCGTCGGCGCGCCCAGGACCGGCGTTTCACCGCCGACCACCAGAACTTCGCCAAGTTGCACGATCGTGCCGACATCGCCGGCGATCTTGCCAATCTCGAGAACATCATCCGGAACGACGCGGTACTGCCGGCCGCCGGTTTTGATGACTGCGAACATCGTTTTATTCCTTCGTGTTCGATCCCGTCCTCGGGGTATCCCTCGGGCCGGCTTCTTGTTCAGTCGCTATGGGTTACGATTTTCGCGCGGCGGGGACCTGCCCCGGAATTCGCACAAAAACAAGCGGCGCGAGAAATCCCACGCCGGATTGGGCGCCGTTATAGCGGCCAAGCGCCAGGAGTCAAGGCAACCGGGCCGAAAACCCGCCCAAATTGAAGGATTTGGAGCGATTTTAGGCCGGTTTGAGCTTACTTCCCGGCGCGTAGCCCGGGTGGAGCGCAGCGCAACCCGGGTCATCCATCGGCCCCGGGTTACGCGTTCCGCTCCACCCGGGCTACCGCGCCCCAGTCACGTCCCGGTCTTGGTCTTCGCCTTCGGATCGTCCGCCGCCATGGCGTGCACCGGCGAGGTCTGGCGGGCGCCGGGGCCCGGATGCACATGGACGGCCTTGGCCGACAGCGGCTCGCCGCATTCTGAGCAGACCATCACCGGGTCGAACATGTGTCCGCAGTTCTTGTGCTGATGCAGCATCGGTCGGCCGCGCGAGTCGACCATGTGGATGTTGCCCCAGTGCACGATCGACATGATGATCGGATAGAGGTCGAGGCCCTTCTGCGTCAGGATATATTCGTAGCGCTTCGGCGATTCCTGGTACGGGATTCGGCGCAGCACGCCGAAGCGCACCAGCTTCTTCAGCCGCTCGGCGAGCAGATGGCGGGTGATGCCGAGCGAGGACTGGAACGCCTCGAACCTCCGCTTGCGAAGAAAGCACTCGCGCAGGATCAGGAGACTCCAGCGGTCGCCGATCACGGCCACCGTGCGGGCCAGCGAGCACGGCTCCTCTTCAAGCGTATCCCATTTCATCAATGTCTCCAGTCACCTGCAGTCCGCGAAGCAGGATTCATTCTAATTCGGCACTGAGGCGCGTTCAACCGTTTGTGCGCCGACCGTTACCGCAGAGCCCAATCCGCTATTGACAGTTCTAAAATAGAACTTTAAAGCCGAGGTCGCAACCGATGGCGGCGATGGGCCGGCCTATGCGAGGAAAGGCAATCGATGGCTGCTCCGCTCAAAGTCGAGTTTCACTTCGATTTCGGCAGCCCGAACGCCTATCTCGCCGAGCTGGTCCTGCCGGCAATCGAAAAGCGCACCGGCGTGAAGTTCGACTACGTCCCAGTCTTGCTCGGCGGCGTCTACAAGGCGACCGGCAACATGTCGCCGTTCGACTCGCTGCGCGGGATCAAGAACAAGGCCGAATACAACGCACTGGAAACCGAGCGCTTCCTGCGGCGCCACCACATCACGAAATTCAAGTCGAACCCGTTCTTCCCGGTGAACACGTTGATGCTGATGCGCGGCGTGATCGCCGCGGAATTCGAGGGATTGTTCGAGCCCTATTTCCGTGCGGCCTACCACCACATGTGGGTCGAGCCAAAGAAGATGGACGATCCGCAGGTCTTCCGCGACGCGTTCCTCGCCTCCGGTGTCGATATCGACCGCGTGCTCGCGCGCATCCAGCAGGACGACGTCAAGAAGAAGCTGATCGAGAACACGCAAGCCGCGGTGGCACGCGGCGAGTTCGGCTCGCCGACTTTCTTCGTCGGCGACGAGATGTTCTTCGGCAAGGATCGCCTGCGCGAGGTTGAGGAAGAGATCGTCGCCCAGCTCGCGGCGGCGAAAGGCTGCGCGAGACGGCCAGGAACCTAAGCAAACCAATTCACAGCAAGGCCCGGAACAAGGGTCGTGGAGGCGGGAGGTGTCGTTGACGATATTGGAGCGAGCGGCCCCGGAGGCCGAAATTCTGGCAAATCTGCCGAACCGGATCCACGAGGTGATCGACCGGCATGTCGCGGCGACGCCGGATCGCACGGCGCTGATCGATGACGGCGGCAGCCTGACCTACCGCGAACTCGATCGCGCCATTGGCGGCACCGCGGACGCGCTGCGTGCGCTCGGCATCCGCGCCGGCGACCGCATCATGATCGTCAGCGAGAACGCGATCCCGCTCGCGTGCCTTCTGTTCGCCGCGAGCCGGCTCGATGCCTGGGCGATCGTGGTCAATCCGCGGCTATCGCCGCGCGAACTGGACCAGATCCGGGATCACAGCGGCGCGCGCCGCGTCTTCCTCACCACCGACGTTTCCAAGGAAGCGGCCGCGCATGCCGCGCGTTACAGCGCACCGGTGCAGGATGTCGGCCCGCTCTATGGCATCGGCGTATCCGCGCTGAACGAGGCGACCTCGCCCGAGCCGGTCGAGGCCGACGGCGCCAGCCAGGTTGCCGTGCTGATCTACACCTCGGGCACCACGGGCGCGCCGAAAGGCGTGATGCTGACGCACCGCAATCTCTTGTTCAGCGCCCAGACCACCGCGGCGCTGCGCAACATGACGTCGGACGACGTGCAATATTGCGTGCTGCCGATCTCGCACATCGTCGGCATCTCGCTGCTGACGATGACGCTGATGACCGGCGCCACGGTCCGCCTGGTCGCGAAGTATGATCCGGCGGCGTTGGTGCGGGCGATGGCGGAGGAAGGCATCACGATCCTGAACGGCGTTCCCGCCACCTATCAGCGCCTGCTCGAATACAAGCGGACGTCAGGTCTTTCGAAACTGAACCGCGGCGCGCTGCGCCTGATCTCGGTCGCGGGCGCGCCGCTCGACCTCGATCTGAAATCGCGGGTCGAACAGGAGCTCGGGCTGCCTTTGCTCAACGGCTACGGCATCACCGAATGCTCGCCCGGGATTTCCGGCATCCGTCCGGAGGCGCCGAGAGCCGACCATGGCGTCGGGACGCTGCTGCCCGGTCTCGAGGCCAGGATCGTCGGCAGGGATGGCAAGCTGGTCGCAAGCGGCGCGGTCGGCGAGCTCCATGTCCGCGGCGCCAACGTCATGCGCGGCTATTACCGCGCGCCCGATCTTACCGCGAAGGCGATCGATCCCGATGGCTGGTTCAACACCGGCGATCTCGCGCGTTTCGAGGGCGACTGCCTCTATATCGTGGGCCGTACCAAGGAGATGATCATCCGCTCCGGCTTCAACGTCTATCCGGCGGAGATCGAGGCGGTGCTCTCGACCCACGACGCCGTGGTGCAGTGCGCCGTGGTGGGGCGGCCGGTCGAGGGCAATGAGGAAGTGGTCGCGTTCGTCCAGCTGCTGCAGGGCTCGAAGGCGACGGCGGAGGACCTGATGGCCCATGTCGCGCCGCAGCTCACCTCCTACAAGCGGCCCTCGGAGATCATCCTGCTCGACGCGCTGCCGGCGACCTCGACGGGCAAGATATTGAAGCACAAACTGGCGGAGTCGCTGCGCACGTCCTGAGCACGCGGCGAGATCGATTTATTTCCAATCAGCAGTCGGGAGAGGCCAATGCAGAAGAGAAATGCGACGGCGGCGGTCATCGGGGCCGGCGATTATATCGGCGGCGAGATCGCCAAGAAATTTGCGTCCGAAGGCTTCACGATCTTCGCCGGACGACGTAACGGCGCCAAGCTCGAGCCGCTGGTGAAGGAGATCGAGGCGGCCGGCGGCGAGATCCATGCCCGCTCGCTCGACGCGCGGAAGGAGGAGGAGATCATCTCCTTCCTCAGCGATGCCGACAAGCACGCACCGCTCGAAGTCTGCATCTTCAACATCGGCGCCAACGTCAACTTTCCGATCCTGGAGACCACTGAGCGCGTGTTCCGCAAGGTCTGGGAGATGGCCTGCTATTCCGGCTTCCTCGCCGGACGCGAGGCGGCGCGGCTGATGCTGCCGCGTGGCCAGGGCAACATCTTCTTCACCGGCGCCACGGCATCGTTGCGCGGTGGATCGGGCTACGCCGCCTTCGCCAGCGCCAAGTTCGGTCTGCGCGCGGTCGCGCAAGCGATGGCGCGCGAGCTCGGGCCGAAGAACATCCATGTCGCCCATCTCATCATCGACTCCGGCGTCGACACCGAATGGGTGCGGCAGCGGCGCATCGAAGCGTTGGGCCCCAACGCGCTCGACAATCCCGATCTGTTGATGCCGCCGTCCTCCGTCGCCGCCTCCTATTGGCAGCTCTACCAGCAGCCGAAGAGCGCCTGGACGTTTGAGCTGGAAATCCGCCCGTTCGGCGAGAAGTGGTAACGGCGGGGTAGGGAGCAAATCATGAGCGAGCATGTCAAGACCGAGATCGTCGACGGCGTGATGACGGTGACCTTGCAGCGTCCCGAGAAGAAGAACGCGCTCACCGTGGCGATGTATGACGCCATGTCGGACGCACTCGAACGCGCCGAGACCGATGGCTTGGTCCGGGTGATCCTGTTCCAGGGCGATGGCGACAGCTTTACGGCGGGCAACGACCTCGCTGATTTTGCCAGCCAATCCAGCGGCAACAATTCCGTCGAGGGCGGAGCGCATCGCTTCATCGCCACCATCGGCAAGGCCAAGAAGCCGCTGGTTGCCGCCGTGCAGGGCAATGCCGTCGGCGTCGGCACCACGATGCTGTTGCATTGCGACCTCGTTTATCTCGCCGACAATGCGCGGCTGATCACGCCGTTCGTCAATCTCGCGCTGGTGCCGGAAGCGGCCTCGAGCTTCCTGCTGCCGCTTCGGATCGGCCATGCGCGGGCCTACGCGATGTTCGCGCTCGGTGAGCCGATGGAGGCATCCGCGGCGCTGGCCTGCGGGCTCGCGAATGCAGTCGTGCCGCAGACGGAGCTGCGCAAGAAGGCGCGCGATGCAGCGATCGCGCTGACCAAGCGGCCGGCCGGCTCGCTCAGCCTCACCAAGCAGTTGATGCGCGACCATGAGCGGATCGCGGCGCGGATGGCCGAGGAAGGCAGCCTGTTCAAGGAGCGCCTCAAGACGCCCGAAGCGCGCGAAGCCTTTGCAGCCTTCGCCGAGCGTAGGCCACCTGACTTCACCAAGTTCCAGGCCTGACGTCCGATACGCACCAGACACGGAGACGAACATGCATAGCGCGGGCAGCTATCAATATCCCCCAATGGACTCGGTTATCTATGGCAAGCCCGCGACTGAAGCGCTGCGCGAGGAGGCAGAAAGGCTCGGCGCCAAACGCGTCTATCTAATCGTCAGCCGCACGCTCAACACCACGACCGACGAGATCGAGAAGATCCGCACCGCCCTCGGCGATCGTTATGCCGCGACCTTCGACGGCATCCCGCAGCACACCACGCGCGACGTCGTGGTGCAGACCGCAAAGCAGGCCAAGGAGGCCGGCGCCGATCTCGTCGTCGCGATCGGCGGCGGCTCGGTGGTGGATGCGGCCAAGATCGTGCTGATGTGCATGGAGCACGAGATCTTCGATCCTTCCGGGCTCGACGGCTATGAGACCACGCCGGAGCGCCGCTTCGGTCCGTTCCGCACGCCGAAGGTGCGGATGATTGCGATCCCAAGCACGCTGTCCGGCGGCGAGTACAATTCCGGCACCCTGGTGACCGACACGCGCCGCAAGCTGAAGCAGATCTTCAATCACCCGATGATGATGCCGCGCACCATCATCCTCGATCCCGCCATCACGCGCTACACGCCGGAGAAGCTATGGCTTGGCTCGGGCACCCGCGCGATGGATCACGGCATCGAGGCGATCTGCTCGATCCGCGGCAATGCGCTGGTCGATGCCGTCTGCCTGCAGGGCCTGCGCTATCTCCATGACGGCCTCTTGCGCACCAAGGAGGATCCGAACGACGAAGCGGCACGCATCAATTGCCAGTTGGGCTCCTGGATGTCGGCGTTCGGGCTGCAGGGGCGGGTGCCGATGGGGGCGAGCCACGCGATCGGCCATGTGCTCGGCGGCACCTGTGATGTGCCGCATTATTTCTGCACGGCCGTGATGATGCCGAGCGTGCTGCGCTACAATCGCCCCGCGACCGAGCAGGCGCAGAAGAAGATCGCGGCAGCGCTTGGCGCGCCCGAGCTCGATGCTGGCGAGGCCTTCGCCGCCTTCATCGCCAGGCTCGGCCTGCCGCGGCGGCTGGCCGATGTCGGGGTGGGCGAGGACCGCTTCGAGCTGATCGGCAAGAATGCGATGCTATCGATCTTCACCCGCTCGAATCCGCAGCCGATCCGCGAGCCGGCCGACGTCGTCAAGATTTTGCGGCTGGCGGCCTGATTAGAGCATGATCCGGAAAAGTGGAGTCCGGTTTTCCGAAAAGATCATGCTCAAACAAGAAGATCTAACCGCCGTCGTGGGCGCAACTAAACCCGTTCCAGGCCGTTATCCCCGGGTTCCAACCGGGGCAAGGATTTCATGGCCGACGAACTGGTATTGACAACGGGGATCGCCCACCACGGTGCGACGCGGCTGCCGTCTGTCGACGTCGACAGCTTCAACATCGAACTGAAGGACGACGAGGGTTTCCTCGGTGACCGCGCCAGCAAGAGCGCGTTCCGCAAGATCCTCGATCGCTGGCGCAAGCCGCTGCGCAAGACCGGCGAGGACCCGTTCGGCGATGAGCCGTCCGACCAGGTCAGCAAGAAGACGCTGGACGCGATGCTGATCGGCGACGACACCGAAGCCTCCGCCGTGGTTCACAGCGCGATCGAGGAGTTCGCGCTGGAGCTTGCCTATGTGACTCGGCGTTTCCTCAAGACCAAGGCCTGGGCCAAGACTGAGCGCATCGTGGTCGGTGGTGGCTTCCGTGACTCCAGGCTTGGCGAGCTAGCGATCGCGCGCACCGAGATCATCCTCAAGGACGAGAAGTTCAAGGTTGATCTTCAGCCGATCCGCCATCACCCCGACGAAGCCGGGCTGATCGGCTGCCTGCATCTGGCGCCGTCATGGATCTTCGAAGCTCATGACAGTATCCTGGCGGTCGACATCGGCGGCACCAACATCCGCTGCGGCGTAGTCGAGACGCGCTGGAAAAAGGCGCCGGACCTCTCCAAGGCCACGGTCTGGAAATCCGAGCTGTGGCGCCATGCCGACGAAGCACCGACGCGCGAAGCCGCGGTGGAGCATCTGGTCGAGATGCTGCAGGACCTCATCGCGGAAGCCGAGACCGATGGGCTGAAGCTGGCGCCCTTCATCGGGATCGCCTGTCCCGGCGTGATCAATGAGGACGGCTCGATCGAGAAGGGCGCGCAGAACCTGCCGGGCAATTGGGAGAGCAGCAAGTTCAACCTGCCGGCAAGCCTGGTCGAGGCGATCCCGCAAATCGGCGACCACGACACCGCGATCGTCATGCATAATGACGGCGTGGTGCAGGGCCTTTCCGAAGTCCCCTTCATGCAGGATGTCGAACGCTGGGGCGTCCTGACGATCGGCACCGGCCTCGGCAATGCGCGCTTCACCAACCGCCGCAAGGAGAACGGCAAGAACGCCAAGAATGGCGAGAAAGCCGAGAAGGACAACGGCGAGAAGAAAGCGAAGAAGAGCGCGTGACGCTGGGTGGATGCCTACCCTTGATTTCGTCATCTTCCCGTAAGTTTACGGGCGGTTTCCCGGAAATCCGGGTGCAGTAAGGTTTAAAGGTTAGGTTAAGGCCGACATTGCGTTGGCCGTTGCGGCCCCCGTTGCTACGGTGATCGCGTCGCCTCCGCTGACCGGCGAAGCCGCACTTCCCCGGCCAGCATTTTGATGAAGCGGCACGGGACCGCCAGTTATTTTTGTCGCGTCTGGCGGTCCCACCCAATTTCTAAAGCGGGATGGGGTTAAGTTGAATCGATTTGGGATTCCCAAATCAGTGAGTTTCTGATTCACCATGCTGGCTGG